>NZ_JBFAWL010000017.1:0-147754 GCF_040680275.1 Streptomyces sp. NPDC052079 | reverse complement strand
ATGGACCCTAGACAAGTCCCATCGTTGCAGGTCAGGAGCACTCTCCGCTTATTTGATCAAGCCTCGGACACCCCACCTCGTGAAAGCGCGAGGTTGAGGCGCAGCCGTGCGACTCCCCACTCAGGGACAGGTGCCTGGAACCGTGTATCCCCACCGTGCGGCCTGGGGCGTAGGCCCCGACCCGGTCATCGCTGACAAGGCCGTGCTCGTCGCGAGCGATCCGCCGGCATGCGGTGGCGGGGCCTCCGTGCGTGGACCCGGAGCCAGCCCAACCATGTGCGACGCGGGCGGTCGGCGGCAGGCCACCGGCCTCCGGGCGCGAGTTCTACCAGCACCTCCGGTGTCGTTGATGTCAGCGTTGGATGTCAGCGGAACCGTGCTAGCACCGAGCAAGCCTTCAATGATTCACCTGGCCGGTCAGTCCGGCCTCTCTGCGGCATGGTGCTTGCGGAGTTTTGAACTTTGGCTGCGCAGATGCCCACGTAGTGGCACGATAGGGCCAGCCTCCGCATGGGTCACCTGTGGTGCTTGGGAGTGCACCCTGAATAAGTCCCTCACACTTGGAGATTGACTGTGGGAAGCCCGAGAGCGTTCGTGAGCTTTGATTTCGACCATGACGAGACTTCAAAGAACCTCTTCGTGGGGCAAGCAAAGGAAAAGTCCCCCACTCCATTCTTCGTAAGCGACTGGTCTTCTAAATCAGCGCTCCCTCAGAATGAGTGGGAAAAGCTTATCTCGGCAAAGATCAGTCGATGCAACATGGTCATCGTTTTGGTCGGTCGGTACATGGCGAGCGCTACGGGAGTCGCGAAAGAGATCCAGTTTGCAAAGGATGCCGACGTTCCCGTTTTCGGCGTCTACGTTAACGGCGCTGACTCGATTTCGAACCTCCCGCGCGGACTACCGAGAGGCAGGGTTATCAAGTGGACCTGGCCGGGCGTTGCAGCGGCTATCGAACAGATGATGAAAGAGGGTAAGAATAGGTGAACGGATCGCATAAATAATTAGGGAGGACAGCCTTGAAGCGCGCATTACTCGTTGGAGTAGATAAGTATGATAATTTCAGCAACCTCGGCGGGTGCGTGAACGATGTCGTCGCGCTTGAGCCTCTTCTGCGAAGAAACGAAGATAGCTCCCTAAATTTCTCAACACAATCGCTGCGAACAGATCAAGGATTCGTGACAAGAGGTGGCCTAATCGAAGCGTTAAGCCTCCTTCTTTCACCTGGTGTAGACGTAGCTCTATTCTACTTTGCTGGGCATGGGGCCTCCGTTAATGGAGATGTCAGCCTTGCCGTTTCGGACGGCACCTCCGTCACTCCCGGTGTACGCCTGACAGAGGTACTGGAGATGGTAAGTAAGTCTCCGGTACAGGAAGTGATCATAATTCTGGATTGTTGCTTCTCGGGCGGAGCAGGGACTATTCCAGTTCTCTCAACGAGTTCCTCCGTGCTCCGTAACGGTCTCTCAATCCTTACGGCAAGCCGCGGGGAGCAGGTTTCTGCCGAGACGCCGGATGGTAGGGGAGCTTTCTCTAGATACCTCGAAGGAGCACTTGAAGGCGGGGCGGCAGACGTCATGGGACACGTCACGTTGGCTGGTATCTACTCGTACCTTTCGGAATCCTTCGGAGCGTGGGACCAGCGGCCAACGTTTAAGGCGAACATTGACCGTCTTCACGACATTCGTCAATGTTCACCGTCTGTGCCGCTGTCCACTCTTAGGGAACTCACCAATTGGTTTCCTGAACCCACTTCCCTTTTTGCTCTAGATCCGTCTTTCGAGCCGGATGCAGAGCCTCGGAATGAAGAGAATGAAAGAGTGTTCTCCCTTCTTCAAAAATGCAGGGCAGCTAAACTTGTCGAGCCAGTTGGTGAGGAGCACATGTATTTCGCCGCCATGCGCTCCAAATCGTGCCGATTGACGGCACTGGGGCAGCACTATCATCAAATGATTCACCAGGACCTACTGTGATTAGGATTGGGGTGACAGGGCATCAAAACATCCCTGACGAAGCCCTGACTCATATTCGTGCAGAGCTAGGAAAAGCTCTGTGCGGCCTGGGTGAACCGATTGAGGCATTGACCAGTCTAGCTGCTGGTGCGGATCAACTGTTCGCGCAAATCGCCTTGAGCTGTGGTGCATCACTGAAAGTGGTAACACCCAGCGAAGACTACGCTGACACCTTTTCCGCGGAGGAAGATCGGGCACGTTACCTTGAGCTGAGGAAGCTGGCATCGGCGTATGTGAATATCGGACATAAACGCGCTTCGGAGCAAGCCTACTACGATGCAGGTGTGTACATTACGGATCACTCGGACCTAATGCTGGCCGTTTGGGATGGCCAGCCCGCAAAGGGATTTGGCGGAACGGCCGACATCGTGAATTATGCCCACTCTAAAAAAGTCACTGTAATCGTGATCTGGAAAGATGGAATTGTTCGAGGCTAGCATGGTGTCTTATTGCTCATCATGTAGTGCTGAGCAATTCCGAATCGCGAAGCGTGTCATGCCTGAGTTGACCACTATTTCTCGGCGATAATCTCGACGAGGCCGGCGGAGCGGCTTTGGGCGGGAGCTGATTTGGCGCGAGTGATCATGGCCCCGTAAGCTTCCGGCGCGTCGGGCAGTCTGTGGACCTGCCCGTTAAAGCACGACGTTGGGGCCATGATCTTAGAGGCTCGCGCCAAATTGGCTGCCTAAAGCCGTGGAGCCGACCGGCCTCAGCCACAGAGGGTTCCCTCCTCGCCCGCATGCACGCAGCGCGCCGCCGGGCGGGGCCGCCGCTGGCGAAGACAGGGCGGCGGCCCCGCCGACAAGGCGGCGCGCACCCGCGCTGTGCGCGGGCTTGATGAACGTAGGGAAAGTCTTACCGCACCCGTGATCGGCAACTGCTGATCGTGGGCTGTCGGCTCACTGCGCGGCTCGGCTACCGTTCCATCCATGCCTTCTGCACTGGACATGCCCCAGGGAGCGGCCGAACTCGCCGAGTCCCTGCTTCCTCCGCTCGGGAACCGCTGGCTGCACACCCAGGCCGTGGCCGCTCGGGCTCGGGAGGCTTCCGCGGCTGTGTCTGAGGCGGACCGGGATCTCCTTGTCGCTGCCGCGTGGCTGCATGACATCGGCTACGCGCCCGAGCTGCGTGACACCGGGTTCCATCCCCTTGACGGTGCTCGGTACCTCGAATCGCTGGGTGCGCCGGCGCGCCTGGTGCGGTTGGTCGCTCATCACTCCGGGGCCGTGTACGAGGCGGAGCAGCGCGGGCTCTCGGCAGAGCTGGCCGTCTATGAGCGGGAAGACTCGCCGGTCCTGGACGCCCTGATCTTCGCCGACATGACGACCGGCCCCGCCGGGCAGCCCTTCGACTTCGACACCCGGATTGACGAGATCCTTGTCCGCTACGAGCCGGGGAGCGAGGTGCACAACGCAATCAGCAAGGCGCGGCCGTACCTCCGGGGCGCGGTCGAGCGGACCCGCGACCGCATGGCTCATCAGCCGATGTAGGGCTCCGCCCGGTCGGCCAGGCCGTGCTCGATCCGCATGCGCATCGACGGGTGGATGTTCAGCTCGTCCAGCTTGCTCGGGTCGACGAAGGCCACTTCCTTGCTCTCGCTGCTCGTCCGCAGCTCGCCGCCGGTGATGCGGGCGTGGAAGCAGATGGAGAACTGCTGGCGGACCTCGCCGTCGTCGTACGCCATGACGTGCCCGGGGTTGGTGTAGATGCCGACGAGGCCGGTCACGTCCACGTCGAAGCCGGTCTCTTCCTTCGTCTCGCGTACGGCTGCGGCGGGGGCTGACTCGCCCAGGTCGATGCCGCCTCCTGGCAGTGCCCAGAGGTCGTTGTCGGTCTTGTGGATCAGGAGTACTTCCCCGGCCTCGTTGCGGGCCACGGCGGTCACGGAGGGGACGAGGCTGTTCGCCTTCGGGGCGTTGGGATCGTTGAAGTAGTCGACACGGGCCATGTGTTCAGCGTTGCACGTCCGGGGCTTGCTATGCCGCCCGGCCCCTCTCCCACACGCGGTCGAAGCTCCTCATGTAGTGCCGGAAGGTCCGTGCTCCGGGGAGGTACCGGAAGTGCATCACCGGGTTCTGGCCGGCGGGAGCTCCGAGGACGTGCGGGTTCACGAGAACGTCCTCGTCGAACCGGTAGATCGAGTTGTAGAGGATCGTGTCGTGCAGCCTGACTTCGACGCCGGGCGTCGACATGGCGGGCTCGAGGTAGCGCCGGGTGATCCGGGCACGTGCGGCCAGGTCGTTGCCGATGCCTTCCTCTTCGCCGCGCTGCCGGACCGCTTCGGAGTCGGGATCGCCGAGCAGGATGCGGACCTGGGCGCCGGCCTTCGCCTTCTCGGCCAGCTGGTCCGGCAGGTCCGGATTGCTGTCGAAGAGGAACAGTCCGGCGTACACAAGGATGTCGACCTGGTCCGTCGCCTTCTCGATCAGGGATGACCAGAGCGGGGCGGGCACCGCGCCACGGTGCGGGTAGTACGTGATCAGCTCGGACGTGCTGGCCTTCTCCGCCTGCTTCGCCACGGACGGCCAGATGTAGACCTCGTCGACTCCCAGGAGGCTCGCCGCCTTCCAGCGGTGCCCGCGATGCGGGGTGCGGCCGGTGGTGATCCACCGCTCGACGCTCTTGGGATCCACACCGACGTGCTCGGCAACGGACTGGATCGTCTCACCCTTCGCTGAAATCGCCGCGCGCAGACGCTCGTTCGCCATGACGTGCCCTTCACTGGGACCGCTAGGGACGTTTTGACGGTAGCTCAGACGTCCCCAAACGTCCATACGGATGGTGATGCGTCCACCCTCCCTCACGGTCTCCTGATCTCACCGACGGGATGTCGGTCAACACCCCGCCCCAACAGGAGACAAGACGATGCGTCAGATTCCCGTGGACACCGCCAACGCCACCGTGATGGTCGCCAAGGCCCCGCAGCCCAAGGTGAAGGACCGCCGTACCGGTGAGATCGCCGTCGACAAGGACGGTGTCACCCTGATGGTCGTGGAGGTCATGTTCTCCACGCCCGACGAGGTCGAAATCCTCAAGCTCACCGTCCCGCAGCCCGGCGTCTCCGAGGACCTGGCCATGGGCACCCCGGTCGCGCTGACGGGCCTGGTCGCCTCGGCGTGGGAGAACGAGTTCAACGGCCAGAAGCGGCACGGCATCGCCTTCCGCGCGGTGGCGGTCACCTCGCTGGCCGCTGCGGGCTCGGCCTCGAAGGCGGCCTAAGCCGTGACGCGGCTGTTAGTCGCCCTGGTGCTGGTCGTCGCTGCTGCGGGTCTCCTGCGGTGGCGGCGCCCCGCCTGGTACTGGCTGACCTTCGGGGTCGCCCTCGCCGCGCTGCGGGTCCTGGTCCGCTACGGCTCGGTCATGGACGCCTGCGGCCTGACGGTCCCGGCTCCCCGCTGGCGCCTGGCCCTGGCCCGGATGACCAACCGGCCCATTCCCAGCCCGCGGGCCCCGCGCATCCTGCGGGTGCGGCCGACCCGGACCGGCCTGGTCCTCCGGCTCAAGCTCCGCCCCGGACAGGACGCCTTCGACGTGGCCGCCTCCGCCGACCGGCTGCGGCACTCCTTCGGCATGTACGGCGTGACCTCGCGAGAGCTGCGCTCGGGCGTCGTCGAGGTGCGCATGACCGGCTACGACGTGCTCCGGCGGGTGCAGATGCCGACCCTGGCCGATGACACCCGGCCGATGCGCGTCCCGGTCGCCCTGCGCGAAGACGGCTCGGTCCACTTCCGCGACTACCGGGCCGTGCCCCACGCGCTCACCCTCGGGGCCACGGAGTCGGGGAAGTCGGTCTATCAGCGCAACCTCGTGGCCGGGCTAGCGCCGCTGGATGTCGCGCTGGTCGGCATCGACTGCAAGCAAGGGGTGGAGCTGTTCCCGCTGGCCCGCCGGTTCTCCGCGCTGGCTGACAACCCCGACACCGCCGCCGAGATCCTCGATGCCCTCGTATCCCACATGGAGGATGTCTACCGTCTCATCCGCTCCCATCAAGCGATCAGCGTGAGCGTGCCGGATGCGGAGATCGCCGCCGACATCTGGGACCTGCCCGAAGACGTCCGGCCGGTGCCGGTCGTGGTCCTGGTCGACGAGGTCGCCGAACTCGCCCTGTTCGCCAACAAGGAGCAGGAGAAGAGGCGGGACCGGATCATCACCGCCCTGGTGCGCCTGGCCCAGCTCGGCCGCGCGGCCGGCATCTATCTGGAGATCTGCGGGCAGCGCTTCGGCTCCGAACTCGGCAAGGGCATCACCATGCTCCGCGCCCAGCTCACCGGCCGCACCGCCCACCGCGTCAACGACGAAACCAGCGCGAACATGGCCTTCGGCGACATCTCCCCGGATGCCGTGCTGGCCGCGATCACGATCCCTGCCGAAGCGCGCGGGGTCGCCATCGCCGGTGACTCCACGGGCGGCTGGCACCGCATCCGCGCCCCGCACACCTCGCTGCGGCAGGCCGTGAACCTCTGCAACAAGCACGCCGACCGCACCCCGCACCTGCCCGGCCTGGACGCCTTCCGCCCCGCACCGGGCCACGTGAAGCCGGTCGCCGCCTCCGCCGCCGAGTCCGCTCCGGCCGCTGCCTGACCCGGAAGGGAGAAGCCACCATGCCTCGTCTGCGTGTGGATGCCGTCCTGGTGCAAGCCGTCATCGCCGGTGCCCTGTCCTTCGCCCACCTGCACGACCTGGCCGCTGCTGCGGGACAGGACGGCTGGAAAGCCTGGGCCTACCCCGTCTCGGTGGACCTCCTCCTGGTCGCCGCCTGGCGACGGCTCCGCACGGACGGGCCGTCCCGGCTGGCCTGGTGCTGGTTCCTCATCGCCCTGGTCGCCTCGCTCGGCGCCAACGTCGCCACCGCCGGACTCCTCGACCTCGGCGACGTGCCGGCCTGGCTGCGCATCCTCGTCGCCGCCTGGCCCGCCCTGGCCTTCATGGGCGGCACCCTCCTCGCCCACTCACCCGCGGACCACTCCGCCCCCGGCCCGGTACCCGCCGCCCCGGCCCCTGAGCCCGTGACCGAGGTGGAGCGCGAACCGGTCGCCGCCGCCGAACCGGCCCCGGTGTCCGAGGAGCCTCCCGCCCTGCCCACCGCCGACCTGGACCCGGCACCGCCGACCGTGGTGGTCCCGGCCGCGCTGGTCGACCACGCCCGCAAGGTCGCCGCCGACCACGAGCACCGGACCGGTGCCCGGATCGACACCGACACCCTGCGCGCCCGCCTCGGCGTCCCGCCGCACTTGGCCGACGCCATCGCCGCCCAACTCGCCTGACCCGAAGGGAGACACCTCGTGCTCGTCGACCCGGCCGACCTGACCGCCGCCGACCACCTCGACGCCGCCCGCGAGATGGCCGCCGCCAACCGGCCCTTCCTCGCCCACCTGCTCGCCGAGGAGGCCGCCCGCCTCACCGCCGACCCGGCCACCGCCGCCGGTATCCGTGCCGCCTTCCCCGACCCGAACCTGACCCGAACGGAGACCGACTGACATGCCCGCCCGCGACTTCTTCCACTCCGTGATGCGGATCGGCCCGGTGCAGATCGGCACCCACCGCGACCGCCACGGCACCACCAAGCACGCCGCCGTGTGCAGCAACGACAACTGCGGCTGGTCCGCCGACTACTCCAGCCAGTCCGCCGCCCAGCTCGCCGCCCGCACCCACCGCTGCAAGGTCCGCTAGGAGACCACCGCCATGGATGTCCCGCTCTGGTTCGCCCTGCTGTGCGTCGGAGTCCTCGGCGTCAAGCTCATCCGCCCCCCGCTCTGGCTGGTCGCCGTGCTCCTGCTCGGCGGCTACCTCCTCGCAGACAGCCTCCTCGCCCCGGTCATCGACACCGCCGTGAAGTAAGGAGATCCGCCCATGTTCCGGCCCAAGCTCCCGACCATGCCCCAGCCCACCGGCCTGGTCACCCCGCCCGCGGTCGTCATCGAGCCGACCACCATCACCCCCGGCACCCCGCACGCGCCGTCGACCCCCGTCGCCCCGGCCCCGGCTGCGGCCTCGACCCGGCCCACGGTCCAGCTCACGCCGGGTACCGCGCTCGCCCTGGTGGGCGGCGGCACCGCCGTGGTCCTGGTCGTCGGCGCCGTCCTGGTCTCCATGCTCCTCGCGGTCGCCATTACCGCCGCTTCGGTCGCCGTCTGCGCCGTCGTTCTGCGCTCGCTGCTGGCGTCGCAGCACCGCCGCTGACCGGTCCCGGAGGCGACGCACAAGCCGCCAGCACGCCGCCGCCTCCGGGACCGCACTCCGCCAACCGCCATCGCCAAAGGGGAACGTCATGGATCTGCAGATAGCCGCCAGCGTCGTGCCGTTACTGGGCTGGGCCGTGCACGGGAGCGTCCTCGCCCACCGGCTCGCCTCCGCCCGCCGCGACCCGCTGACCGGTCTGCACACCCGCGCCGGATGGACCGCCCGCGCCGAACACTGCATTCGCCGGCACCCGGCCGCCGCCGTGCTCCTGGTCGACCTCGACCACTTCAAGACGCTCAACGACACGCACGGCCACGCCGCCGGGGACGCCGCCCTCGTCGCCACCGCCGACCGGCTCCGGACCTGGTGCGGCCGTAACGGCGCCGCCGGACGCCTGGGCGGAGATGAGTTCGTCGCCGTCGTCCAGGACCTGGCCGCCGTCGACCTCGACGCGCTCACCGACGCACTCAACCGGCCACTGCCCTACAACGGCGTACCGCTCCCGCTGGCCGCCTCCGTCGGCGTCTGCCGCGTCACCGAGCTCCCGGTACCGCTGCTGACCGATGCGCTCGCCGCCGCTGATGCGGCGATGTACGCGGCCAAGGGCCGTGGCCGCCGGGGCCCGCGCCTCTCTCACTGACCGGCCACCGGGTGGCGCACAAGCCGCCAAGCACGCCGCCACCCGGGGCCGTTCCTTCCAACCGCAATCGAAAGGAACCACCATCATGGCCCAGCACACCCCGCCCGCACGACGTATCTGCCCGGCCTGCGACGGCTTCGCCACGGTCGCCGTCACCCTCGGCGGCCGAGACGCCCGCGGCCACCTGCGCACCCTCACCGCGAACTGCCCGGCCTGCCAGGGCATCGGCACCGTTCCCGCCCGCCGGGTCCGGGAGGGCGCTGGTGCCTGAGACGCTGCTCGACCCGACCACCCTCGGCGACCTGCTGAGGGTGGCTTCGGCCGTCGACTACCACCGCTGGGAAGAACAGATCCGCCGCACCGGCGGCTGCGCCGACCCCATCCACCTGACCGGGTGGACCCTGCACAAGGACAAGATCACCGGCGAGACCCTGCACCACTACTCCACCGAGGGCGAGCCGGGCGGGCGCCTCCGCCTCGCTTGCGGCAACCGCCGCGCCTCCCGCTGCCCCTCCTGCGCCTGGACCTACGCGGGCGACACCTACCACCTCATCCGCGCCGGCCTCGCCGGTGACGACCGCTGCGACATCCCCGCCACCGTCCGCGATCACCCCCGCGTCTTCGCCACCCTCACCGCCCCCTCGTTCGGCCGTGTGCACAACCGGCCCGACCATGGCACCTGCCGCTGCGGCACCCACCACACCCCGGACGCTCCCGAGCTGGGCACCGCCCTAGACCCGGCCACGTACGACTACGCGGGAGCCGTCCTGTTCAACAACCATGCCGGGCAGCTCTGGCAGCGCTTCACCAACCGGCTCCGCCGCGAGCTCGCCGCCCGCGCCGGCCTCACCCAACGCGAGTTGAAAGAGCGAGCTCGGCTGTCCTACGGCAAGGTCGCCGAGTTCCAGAAGCGCGGCGCCCTGCACTTCCATGCCGTGATCCGCCTCGACGGACCCGACGGGCCGGACACCGCTCCGCCGTCCTGGGCGACGGTCGAGCTGCTCGCCGACGCGATCCGCGCCGCTGCCGCGCATTCCTACACCTCGGTCTCCGTCCCGGCCGCCGAAGACCAACCGGCCCGGACCTTCCGCTGGGGCACCCAGCTCGACGTCCGGCCGATCAAGGCGTTCGGGGACGGCTCGGAGATCACCGAACAGGCCGTCGCCTCCTACGTCGCCAAGTACGCCACCAAGGCGGCCGAGAACACCGGCACCCTCGACCGCCGCATCGGGGAGCTCGCCGAGCTCGACCGCCACGGCGTCCCCGACCACACCCGCCGCCTGATCGCGGCCTGCAAGGAACTCGACCCGCTCTACCCGGACCGGCGGCTGTGGGCCTGGGCGCACATGCTCGGCTTCCGCGGCCACTTCTCCTCCAAGTCCCGGCGCTACTCCACCACCCTCGGCGCCCTCCGCCAGGCACGCGCTGACTACCGCGCCGCCCAGGAACACGCCGCCCTCGGCCTGGACGACCACGACCGCGAGCCGGACACCGTCCTGGTCCTGGCCGACTGGCAGTACGCCGGCCACGGCCACACCCCTGGTGAATCCGTCCTCGCCGCCACCATCGCCCGCGACCTCCAGCTCAACCGCGAAACCGCCCGCGAAGCCCTACGCGACCAACTCGCCTCGGAAGGAGCCGCAGCATGACCACCGCCACCCCGGAGCTGCTGACCGTGCCCGAAGTCATGGCGCGGCTCAGGCTCGGCCGCTCCACGGTCTACGACCTGATCCGCTCGCGCCGCCTGGTCTCCATCACCGTCGGCCGTTCCCGCCGCATCCCCGCTGACGCGCTGCGTGACTTCATCGCCCGCGAGATCGAGGAGGCCGCCTGATGGCCAGTCAGCGCAAGCGCAACCCCAACGGATCAGGCACGATCACCAAGCGCAAGGACGGCCGCTATCAGTGCGCGGTCTACGTCCTCCAGCCGGACGGCACCCGCGCCCGCAAGTTCGCCTACGGCAAGACCTGGGCTGAGTGCGATGCCAAGCGCCGTGAACTGCTCGACAAGGTCGACCAGGGCGTGCCCGTGCCGACTCGGTCGACCAGTCTCGCCGAGTGGCTGCCGTACTGGCTGGACAACGTCATCAAGCCTCGCCGCAAGCTCAGCACGTACGACAAGTACGAGGCGCACGTCCGGCTCTACCTGGTGCCGATGCTCGGCACGAAGCGGCTCGAATCACTGGGCGTCACCGACGTGCGCCGCTTCCTCGTCCGCCTGGAGGAGAAGACCACCGCGGCGACGGCCAAGGAGGCACACCGTGTGCTGCGTTCGGCACTGTCCTCCGCGTGCCGCGAGGAACTGATCACGCGCAACGTCGCCAAGCTCGTCGAGCCTCCTCGCACCGACAACCGCGAGCTGAAGCCCTGGAGCCTGGACGAGACGCTCGACTTCCTAGCGGCCTCCCGAAAGGACCCGCTCTACGCGGCCTTCGTGCTCGCCATCGCTATGGGCCTTCGTCGGGGGGAGATCGTCGGCCTGCGTTGGTCGGACGTCGACCTCGACCACCGCGTGCTGTACGTCCGCCAGCAGACGCAGCGCCGCCGGGGCGTGCTGTACGACGACGACCCCAAGAGCCGCCGTCGCCGTGCCGTTCCGCTGCCCGCTCTCTGCATCGCGCCCCTGCGCTGGCACCGCATGCGGCAGGCAGCTGCTCGCGCCAAGGCGGGGGAGACCTGGCGTGAGTCGGACTACGTCTTCACCACCCGCACCGGCCGCCCGGTCGAGCCGCGGAACGTCTATCGCTCCTTCACCCGCATCGCCCAGTCCGCCGGCCTCCGCGTGATCCGACTGCACGACGCCCGGCACGGCACCGCGACTCTCCTTACGGCGGCTGGAGTCGCGCCCCGCGTCGTGATGGAGATCCTGGGCCATTCCCAGATCAGCATCACCATGGACGTGTATACGCACGTCGTGCAGGACACCCAGCGCGAGGCCATGAGCCACATGGACCGACTGCTGCGGAGGCGTCCCGGTCGTCAGTGACCGCCCCCGTTGATGTCAGAAGTGGATGTCAAAGGCCCCGGACCATGATCGGTCCGGGGCCTTTTGGCTGGTGCCCCCGGCAGGATTCGAACCTGCGACACCCGCTTTAGGAGAGCGGTGCTCTATCCCCTGAGCTACGAAGGCGGGGCCGTATGCGTGCGGCCTCAGGCGTCAGCGTACCGGATCGCGATCGTTGCGGTGTGGGGGTTAGGGGGCGGGGCCGGCCGTCAGGTGTGGGTGGTGCGGGTTACGCGGATGCGGTACGTGTCGTTGTCCGACTTCAGGACCGCCACCCGGATCCCCGCCTTCCGGTCCACGAAGCTCTCGCCGGGCGTGAAGGTCGCGTCCGAGAGTTCCGCGTGGACGTTGGCGGTGCGGGTGCAGCCGCCGCTGTCCCGGCGGGAGTCGTAGACGGTGACCGGGCCCATGCCGGTGTCCACGTTCGCGTCGACGCGGTAGATGAGGATGCCGGGGCGGCAGACCGCCTCGTCGTTGCCGGCGCGGGTGCGCAGTTCGACGGCGTAGCCGGAGTGGGCGTTCAGGGGGATGAAGACCAGTTTGGGGCCGCCGGTCCGTGCGAGGGGCGTGAGTGCGTACTCCCGTGTGCCCCGGCTCGCCGCGCAGCCGACCTGGGACACGTCCAGCCAGCCCAGTTTCCACTTGTGCCAGGCGAGGAGGTCGTTGTTGGCGCCCCAGTCCTCGCTCATGATGTCCCAGTGGCCGACCGCGCCGCCGCCCTCGGCGGTGTAGAGGTCGGGCAGGCCGAAGACGTGGCCGTTCTCGTGCGGCAGGACGCGGTAGCCGGTGCGGTCGTAGGAGCCGGAGCCGTCGTCCTGGCGGGAGTAGACGAAGGACGCGTTGGAGACGGGGATGCCGTCCGCGGTCGGGGCCTCACGGTTGCCGGCGAAGGTGACGGACAGGACCGTGTCCAGGGCGGCCGGGCCCGCGTTGGGGGTGACCAGCACGTTCAGCAGGTCGTACGCCTGGAAGTCCACCTCGGGATCGGCCTCGGCCACGATGTCGCGGACCAGGTCGCGGTAGCCGGGGTCGAAGGGGGCGCCGCGCTCTATGCCGTACGCGCGGAAGGACTTGGGCATGCGCAGCCAGCCGGGGATCGGGATCTCGGGGCGGTAGTCGAGGCGGCCGTAGGAGCTGGTGGCGAACCACTCCCGGGTCTGGGGGAAGAACTCCCGGTAGCGGTCGAGGGCGTCGCCCTCACCGGGGGCGTCGGAGAAGTCGATCATCAGGGTGAGGGCGCGGATCGTGCCGGTGGAGCGGATGTAACCGGGCTTCGTGGGGATGCCCTCCGACATCTGGACCTCACGGTTGCTGCTGATCATGCAGGGGCCGTGTGCGGAGGTGCGGGAGAGGGCGCTCGGTCCGGCGCCGACGGTGGAGGCGCCGGGGGAGAGGTGGCCGTTGCCGGCGGAGGTGCTGACGGCCAAGGTCAGGGCGGAGACGGAGGCGAGGGCGGCCAGGCGACGCGGGGATATCCGGCGTCGGCGCGGCTGCCACTGCATGCCAGGACCTCCGCTCCGCACGGCAGCCGCCAGTCTCCGACTGCACCCTCTCGATCACCCTGCGTCGCCGGTTGGGGGTGCGCTCGCTGGGAGGGCCGATCGTGGGCGCCGCGGGCATCCCCGTACGGGAGGCCGGTGGGTATCGCCGCGAGGTATCAGCGCAAGCGGCAGGATGTGACGTGGGTCACAGGAAAAGATCCGGGAGGCGGAAATAACCGGGGATCGTTTCCCCGTTTAGACCTGTGTCCGCGCGAAACGGGGATTTCCTCCCCGGATTCGACCCCGGATTTGAGATTCGACAAGCCAAACGACCGAGGAGTGCACCGTGCAGACCGCGAACCCCGTCACGCGCAAGGCGCCCCGGCCCCGCGCCGATGCCCTGCGCAACCGGGAGCGGATCGTCACCGCCGCCCGCGAGATGTTCGTCGAGTTCGGGCCGGACGTGCCGCTCGACGAGATCGCCCGCCGGGCCGGCGTCGGCAATGCCACGGTGTACCGCAACTTCCCCGACCGCGACGCGCTGGTGCGCGAGGTCGTCTGCTCCGTGATGGACCGTACGGTGCGGGCGGCCGAGCAGGCGCTGGGCGAGACCGGGGATGCCTTCGAAGCACTGGAGCGCTTCGCGCACACGGCCGCCGACGAGCGGATCAGCGCGCTGTGCCCGATGATCTCCAGCACCTTCGACCAGCACCACCCCGACCTGGAGGACGTACGCCGGCGAGCCGAGAGCCTCGTCGCGCAGCTGATGGACCGCGCCAAGGCGGCGGGTCAGCTCCGTGCCGACGTGGAGTACGGCGATCTGATGGTGGGCGTCGCCCAGCTGAGCCGGCCCCCGGCCGGTGCCGGCTGCACGAGCGCCGACCGCTTCGTCCACCGCCATCTGCAGCTGTTCCTGGACGGGATGCGGGCGCCCGCCCCGACTGTCCTGCCGGGTTCGGCCGTGACCGTGGAGGATCTGCGCTGCTGAGCGAGCCCTGATACCGCATCCGCGCCGCCCGTCCTGACCACGGGCCTCGCATCGAACGGCCGTCCCGGGGACGCGTCGTTCCCTGAAGACACCCGATTTTTCATTACACACTCTCGATTTCCGTCACGAGTACCGAAGTGGGTACCCCCATGTCTGAAACAGCCTCGCCGGCGGCGAAGACCGCCGGCGCTCCGGACGCCAACCGCTGGAAAGCGCTCGTCTTCATCGCGCTCGCCCAGCTGATGGTCGTACTGGACGCGACCATCGTGAACATCGCCCTGCCCTCCGCCCAGCAGGACCTGGGCATCTCGGACGGCAACCGGCAGTGGGTCGTCACCGCGTACGCCCTCGCCTTCGGCGGTCTGCTGCTGTTCGGCGGCCGGATAGCCGACCTGTGGGGGCGCAAGCGGGCCTTCGTCCTCGGTCTGGGCGGCTTCGCGCTGGCCTCCGCGCTCGGTGGCGCGGCCACCAACGAGGCCATGATGTTCGGTGCCCGTGCCTTGCAGGGCGCGTTCGGCGCGCTGCTCGCGCCCGCCGCGCTCTCCCTGCTCGCGGTGATGTTCACCGACGGCAAGGAGCGCGCCAAGGCGTTCGGCATCTACGGCGCGATCGCCGGTGGCGGTGGTGCCGTGGGCCTGATCCTCGGCGGCTTCCTCACCGAGTACCTGGACTGGCGCTGGACGTTCTTCGTGAACATCCCGTTCGCCGTCGTCGCCGCGGCCGGTGCGTACCTCGTCATCCGTGAGCCGGAGGGCGGACGCAACCGCTCGCCGCTCGACATCCCGGGCGTCGTCCTGTCCACACTGGGCCTGGTCGCGCTCGTCTACGGCTTCACCCGCGCGGAGTCCGAGGGTTGGAGCGACTCCGTGACCGTGAGCATGTTCATCGCGTCCGCCGTGCTGCTGGCCGCCTTCGTGATCGTCGAGGCCAGGGTCAGGGCGCCGTTGCTGCCGCTGCGCGTGATCACCGAGCGCAACCGCGGCGGGGTCTACCTGTCGCTGGGTCTGGCGATCATCGCGATGTTCGGCCTGTTCCTCTTCCTCACCTACTACCTGCAGGTCGTGAAGGGGTACTCGCCGGTGAAGACCGGATTCGCCTTCCTGCCGATGATCGCGGGCATGATCGTGGGGTCGACGCAGATCGGCACCCGGCTGATGACCCGGGTCGCGCCCCGGCTGCTGATGGCCCCCGGCTTCCTGGTCGCGGCGCTCGGCATGCTGCTGCTGACCCAGCTGGAGATCGACTCCTCGTACGCGGCCCTGCTGCTGCCGGCGATGCTGCTGCTCGGTCTGGGCATGGGTACGGCGTTCATGCCGGCCATGTCGCTGGCCACCCTGGGTGTGGAGCCGCGTGACTCCGGTGTCGCCTCCGCGATGGTCAACACCTCGCAGCAGGTGGGCGGCGCGATCGGTACGGCCCTGCTGAACACGATCGCCGCCTCGGCCACCACGTCCTACATCGCCGATCACATCGGCGGCGCCGGCAGCCGGTCCCAGCAGCAGCTGGTCCAGCTCCAGGGGCAGGTGGAGGGCTACACCAGCGCGATCTGGTTCGCCGTCGGGATCCTGGTCGTGGCCTCGGCCATCGCCGCGGTCCTGATCAACGCGGGCAAGCCGGGCGGCACCACCGTCGCGTCCTCCGACGCCTCCCTCGAGGACGAGGTGGCCGTGCCGGTGGCCATGCACTGACGGCCTGCACAGCTCACAACATCCGTACGGAAGACATCCGTGCCACCCGTACGGAGGAGGAGGGGACGCCTCCCCGTACGGCTTCCGGGACCTGCCCCGGCTCCCGCCTCGTCAGCGGAGCCAGGGCAGGTCCGCCCCCGTTTCGCTCGGCTGAAGTCCCTCGGCGATGATCCGCATGATCTCGCCGAGGGACTTCTGCTGTTCCGGGGTGAGCCGGTCGAAGACCGCCTGGCGTACGGCGTCCACATGGCCGGGCGCGTGCCGGTGCAGCACCTTCCGGCCCTCCTCCGTCAGTACGGCGAACTGGCCGCGCTTGTCGGAGGGGCAGTCCTCGCGGCGCACCCAGCCGTTCTTCTCCAGCCGGGCGACGGCGTGCGAGAGGCGGGAGCGGGTGATCTTCGCGGACCTGGCCAGCTCCGTCATCCGCAGGCGCCGGTCCGGGGCCTCGGCGAGCCTGACCAGCAGGCCGTAGTACACGTGCGGCATTCCCGCGTCACGCTGGAGCTGACGGTCGAGGTGGTCCTCCAGGAGGGTGGCGGCTTCGATGTACGCGCGCCACACGCGCTGTTCCTCGTCGGTGAGCCAGCGGGGCTCCTCGGCGTCGGCCGATACGGGTGCCGTCTTCATGTACTCCACTGTACGGCCAACCTCCTTGAAAGTTAAACAAAAATGGCGTACGGTCGGCAGTGGAAATTGAGAGTTCAAGTAACACCCCGTGTCACCCCCCGAAGGGTCACCTCGGCGCGGGGGCACCAAGACCCGCTGAAGGGAGTCGCCGTCATGACCGCCGCCACTCAGGAGCGCATGCCCGCGCTCTACCTCAGCCACGGCGCCCCGCCCCTGGCCGACGACCCCGTCTGGCCCGGTGAGCTGGCCGCCTGGTCGGCCGGGCTGCCCCGCCCCAAGGCCATCCTCGTCGTCTCCGCCCACTGGGAGGAGGCCCCGCTCGCCCTCGGCGCCACCGAGACCGTCCCTCTCGTCTACGACTTCTGGGGCTTCCCCCAGCACTACTACGAGGTGACCTACGGCGCCCCCGGCGCCCCCGCGCTCGCGGACTCCGTGCGCAAGCTGCTGCGCGCCCCCGGCATGCCCGTGCAGGACGTCCCGGACCGGGGTCTGGACCATGGCGCGTACGTCCCGCTCGTCGAGATGTACCCCGGCGCGGACATTCCGGTCCTGCAGATCTCCATGCCGACACTGGACCCGGTGAAGCTGATGGAGATCGGGCGGCGCCTCGCGCCGCTGCGCGACGAGGGTGTGCTGATCATCGGCTCAGGGTTCTTCACCCACAACCTGGCCGCGCTGCGGCAGGGCGGCATTCCCGCCTGGTCGGCGGAGTTCGACGCCTGGGGCCGCGAGGCCCTGCAGGCGGGGGACGTGGACGCACTGCTCGACTTCACCCGCAAGTCCCCCGCGGGCCTGCTCGCCCACCCGCGCACCGAGCACTTCGCCCCGCTCTTCGTGACCATGGGCGCCGCGGACGCCGCCGGTGAGCTCGGGGAACAGAAGTCCGTGATCGACGGGTTCTGGATGGGGCTGGCCAAGCGGTCGGTGCAGTTCGGCTGAGGCCCAAGGCGCGCGGGAGGCGCTACAGCTCCTTCTCGTACCAGGCCACGTCCCACCAGCGGCCGAACTTGCGGCCCACCTCCCGGTACGTACCGACGTGCCGGAAGCCGAAGCGCTCATGCAGGCGCGTCGAGGCGTCGTTCGGCTCTGCGATGCCGGCGTAGGCGCGGTGCAGGCCCTCGCCCGCCAGGGCCTCGAAGAGGGCCTTGTAGAGCAGGGTGCCGACGCCGCGCCGGCCCGCGTCCGGGGCGACGTAGACCGTCGTTTCCACAGAGGTGGCGTAGGCGGGCTTGGGGCGGAAGGGGCTGGACGTGGCGTACCCCAGGATCCGCCCCGGACCCGCGCCCGTGGCAACCATCAGGCGGTAGGGGCCGTCTACAGGGTGGGAGAGCAGCCAGGGGCGGCGCTCCTCCGGGGTGAACGGCGATGTGTCAAATGTGATCGCCGTCTCACGGACGTAGTGGTTGTACAGGTCGGTGAGGGCCGACAGATCGCCCTCCCCACCCGGCCTGACCTGCACCTCCGCATGATCCGACAGCATCGCGCCTCCCCGCGTGGGCCGACAGGATACTGCATGATCAGAAAAATCGGGGGTCGGGTTGGGAATTCTGTCCGGATTCCAGTCGTTGTTTCCCTTGGATGCAGGGCACCCGACCAGAGTCCGGAGGGACCTGAGAGATGTGCTGAGCGTCCACAGGACCACCCGCTGACCTCATCATCGCAAGGGAGCACGCATGGCAACCCGCGCCGTCGCCCGTCGTCAGTCCGCCACCGGCGAGACGGCCGACTCGGCACGCACTGTCCGCGCCCATGGCGGCGAAATGGCCGACCGCGACCTGGTCGGCATGTACCTCGACGAGATCGCGCGCACGCCGCTGCTCGACGCCGCCAAGGAAGTCGAGCTGTCTAAGATCATCGAGGCGGGTGTGTTCGCGCAGCAGATCCTCGACGGCCTCGAGGAGAACAAGGTGGGGGCGACCCCCGAGGAGCTCCAGGCGCTGGTCGACGCGAGCGAGCAGGCCAAGGACGTTTTCATACGTTCCAACCTCCGCCTGGTCGTCGCCGTCGCCCGGCGGTACCCGCGCAGCGGGCTGCCGCTGCTGGACCTGATCCAGGAGGGCAACGCCGGTCTGGTGCGCGCGGTGGAGAAGTTCGACTACCGCAAGGGCTTCAAGTTCTCGACGTACGCGACCTGGTGGATCCGTCAGGCCATCACGCGGTCGATCGCCGACCAGTCGCGCACCATCCGCCTGCCCGTCCACCTGGTGGAGGAGCTGGGCCGGATCCGGCGCGTGCAGCGCGAGTTCAACCGGGAGCACGGCCGGGAACCGGAGCCCGCGGAGATCGCCGCCGAGCTCGGCTCCACGCCGGAGCGCGTCACCGATGTGCTGGACTGGGCCCGTGACCCGGTCTCGCTGAACATGTCGGTGGACGACGAGGGCGAAACCCAGTTCGGTGACCTGCTGGAGGACACCTCGGCGGTCTCACCGGAGCAGTCGGTGCTGACGCTGCTGCGCAGCGAGGAGCTGGACGACCTGATCGGCCGCCTCGACCAGCGCACGGCCTCCATCATCAAGATGCGCTACGGCATCGAGGACGGCCGTGAGCGCACGCTGACCGAGGTCGGCAAGGAGCACGGTCTGACCCGCGAGCGCATCCGCCAGATCGAGAAGCACGCGCTGCTGGAACTGAAGAAGCTGGCCCGCGACACCGGGTTCGACGCGGCGGCGTGACAGCCGGCTTCGTCGTGCCGGGGTGGCGACCGCTTGCGGCGCGGTAGCGTGAACACCCCGGCCGCGTACGCCGGGTGGCGAAGCACCGCGCAGAATATGGCCGTTCCCCGCCGCTTCAACCCGCTGGGCCCTGGGAACAAGCATTCCAGACCCAGGTGTTCGAGCCTCGGGGGCTTGAGCCCCCGGTCCATAGAGAGCCACGTCCCGACGCACCACCCCCCCCCGGCGCCGGGACTTCCCAAGGCCGGGTTCGGCGCCCCTCCCCCCGGGCGCCGGACCCGGCTTTCTCATGCCCCATGACTGGTCGGCGGGTCACCCCGAACCTGAACCCCGGGGTGACCCACCAGATGGCAGATTGTGCCACATGGGCATAGCCTGCCGGGCGTGACCAGCAGCACCACCTCGACCCCGACCCCGCCCCTTCCGCCTCCCGCGCTCTCGCTGACCGCACGGCGCAAGGCCGAGACCCGTATGGAGATCGCCCGCGCGGCGGCCGGACTCTTCGTCCGGCAGGGGCTCCGGGCCACCCGCGCCGAGGACATCGCCCAGGCGGCGGGGATCGCCCCGCGCACCTTCTACCGGTATTTCGCCAGCAAGGAAGAGGCCATCGGCCCGCTCTACGCCGTCGGTGCCGAACGCTGGGTGGAGGCGGTGCGCGCCACCCCCGCGGAGGTGCCCGTGCCCCGGGTCCTGGAGGACGCCGTGCGTCACACGCTGACGCCGGGGCTCGGGGTGTCGGTGGCCTCCTGGGACTGGGCGCGCACGCTGATCCGGCTGGCCCGGGCGGACCCGGCCCTCGGCAGGGTGTGGGCGGAGGCGTGCCGGGCGTCGGAGCGGAACCTGACGGAGGCGCTCGCGAAACGCCTGGCGTCGAGTCACGTCCCGTACGAAGACAACGTTGCCCACCGCAGCCGGCTGGCGTTCGCCGCGGCAGTCGCGAGCGCCGCCGTACGCACCGCCATGGAGAGCTGGGCGGCGGGTGACGGCCCCGCCGAGGGCCCCCAGGGACCGGCCGAACTGGCCGTGGCCAACCTGGCCGCGCTCCGGGACTTCCCCTGGTCGGACCTGACGTCCCCCGTCCCCGACGCGCCATGACGCCGTTTCACGGCGTGCCGTTTCCGCCCGTGGCCGCCCTGGTCATCCGGGCACCCAACTCCCGGACCGCGTCCACCAGTTCCTGCGGTGCCCGCACCGTGAAGTCGTGCCCCAGCATCGCCAGACGCACCGCCATCCACTCCTTCGCGTCGCTCACCGTCGCCCGGAGCCGGCAGGTGCCCTCGTCGAGCGGCTGGGGTGTGCCCAGCCAGCCGGGGATGCGGGCGGCGACCGTCCCGGCCGGGGCGGCGAAGGTGACGTCCAGCTCATAGGACTCCTGCGCCCGGTACATCGACCGGCGCAGATACTCCGCCGCGCTGCCCGTCGGCAGCTCCCTCGGTGTGAAGCGCGCCCCCGTCGCGAAGGGGTCGCTCACCCGGTCGACGCGGAACGTCCGCCAGTCCGCGCGGTCGAGGTCGTACGCCACGAGGTACCAGCGCCGCCCGGTCGACACCAGCCGGTACGGCTCCGTCACGCGCCGGGACTCGGTGCCGTCGGCCGCCCGGTAGGCGAACCGCAGCCGCTCCCGCCCGGCCACCGTGGAGGCCATGACGGTGAGGGTCTCCGGGGCGATCGTCGCGCCGTCGCCGCTGGTCAGCGGAGTGGTCGCGGCCTGGAGTGTGCTGACGCGGTGCCGCAGCCTGCCGGGCAGCACCTGCTCAAGCTTCGCCAGCGCCCGTACGGACGCCTCGTCCACGCCCTCCAGCGCGTGCCCGGCGCCGGCCCGCAGTCCGACCGCGATGGCCACCGCCTCCTCGTCGTCGAGGACCAGGGGAGGCATCGCCATGCCGGCGACGAGCCGGTAGCCGCCGTCCGCGCCGAGGGTCGCCTGCACGGGATAGCCCAGTTCGCGTAGCCGGTCGATGTCGCGCCGGATCGTGCGGCGCGAGACCCCGAGCCGCTCGGCCAGTTCGCCGCCGGGCCACCCGCGTGGTGTCTGGAGGAGGGAGAGGAGGGTCAGCAGCCGGGCCGGGGTGTCCGTCGTCATGTCCTCGAGGATGCCCCGTAAGTAGGACCTGATCTGACCTATATGGGGAATAGCTTCTGGGACATGACCTTCACCGACACCCGGCATGCACCGCAGCCCGCAGCGGGCGACCGACGCCGCTGGTTCGCGCTCGCCATCGTGATGACCGCGGCCTTCATGGACCTCGTCGACGTCACGATCGTGAACATCGCGATCCCCTCGATCCAGCGCCACGACGGCGCCACGTTCAGCCAGATCCAGTGGATCACCGCCGGATACGCGCTGGCCTTCGCCGCCGGCCTCGTCACCGGCGGCCGGCTCGGCGACATCCACGGCCGCAAGCGGATCTTCCTCGTCGGCATCGGCGGATTCACTCTCGCCTCCGCGCTGTGCGGGCTCGCCGTGAACCCGGAGATGCTGGTCGCCTCCCGTATCCTCCAGGGGGCCATGGCGGCGCTGATGGTGCCGCAGGTGCTGTCGATCGTGCACGCCACCTTCCCGGCGCACGAACGCGGCAAGGTGTTCGGGCTGTTCGGCGCGATCGTCGGACTGGGCGCTGTGTCCGGACCGCTGCTCGGCGCGCTGCTGACCGAGTGGAACCTGTTCGGCCTGGAATGGCGGCCGATCTTCCTGATCAACCTCCCGGTCGGCATCGCGGGCCTGGTCCTCGGCAGCCGCTTCATCACCGAGTCGAAGGCGCCGCGCGCCCTGAAGCTGGATCTGGTGGGCGTCGCCCTGGTCACCCTGGCGCTGCTGATGCTGCTCTACCCGCTCACCCGGGGCCGTGAGCTGGGCTGGCCGGTGTGGGGGTACGTGTCGATGGCCGGCGCGCTGGTGGTGTTCGCGGCGCTGGTGGCGTACGAGCGGGTCAAGGGCGCGCGGGACGGCTCCCCGCTGATCGAGCTGTCGCTGTTCAAGGTGAAGAGCTTCGCGGCGGGCATCGCGGTGCAGACGGTGTTCGGTATCGGCCTCGGCATCTTCTTCCTGGTGTGGACGATGTACATGCAGATCGGCCTGGGCTGGAGCGCGCTGCGGGCCGGGCTGACAGGGGTGCCGTTCTCCGTCGCGGTGTCCGCGGCGGCCGGGATGTCGGTGCAGCTGCTGGTCCCGCGCTACGGGCGCAAGGTGCTCCAGGCCGGTGCCCTCGTCATGGCGGCCGGTGTGCTGATCTACGTGTGGGAGGCCGGGCGGTACGGCCAGTCCATCGCCTCCTGGCAGATGGCGCTGCCGCTGGTGGTCATGGGTGCGGGCATGGGGCTGATCGTCGCTCCGCTGACGGACGCGGTGCTGTCGGAGGTGCCGCGTGAGCACGCCGGGTCGGCGTCGGGGCTGATCAACACCGTGCAGCAGATGGGCAACGCGCTGGGGCTCGGCCTGGTGTCGGTGGTGTTCTTCGGGGTGATCGACGAGCCGCTGGCACCGGCCGAGGTGGGTGCGGCCTTCACGGACGGTTTCCAGCACGCGCTGGGCTGGGTGGCCGCGGTGATGGGCGTGATCTTCCTGCTGATGTTCGCCCTTCCGAAGCGCCCCGCCCAGCACGTGGAGGGCGTGGAGGACGCTCCGGCGGCGGTGGAGAAGGAACCGGAGCTCGTGCCCTGAGTGTCCTGAGCGGACGGTCCACGGCACGCGGAACGGGCCCGGCACCCACGGGGGGTGCTGGGCCCGTCGCGTCCCCCGAACCCGGACGGCCGATGCGTCCGTTTGGGTAGGTGTGCGCGGTTCATGCCTACTGCGATATAGATCACGATCGTTACGATCCGGGCCCAAAATCCCGGACCGTGGTGTGTACTGGGCCGCATGCCTGAGTACAAGACGCTCTCGCGAACGACGGGTGCCACCGTCCTCACCCTGGTGGCCATGGCCTGCGCGGCGGGCCTGGCCGACGTCCTGCGGCGCCGGCGCGGGCGGACACACGCACCCGGCACCCCCGAGGCCGACGAACGGCACACCCCCCACGGCGCCCCGACCATCCCGCGCCAACGCGAAACGGGCCCCCTCGCGGAGGCGGTGCGGCTCACCCCGGCCGAGCGTGACGCCTTCGCCGTGCTGGTACGACGCCTCAGCGAGGGGGACTGAGCCTCAGCGAGGCCGTCAGGAAACCTGCGCCGCCCGGCGCTCCATGGCGTCCCGCGCCGCGTCCTCGCTGGTGTACACCTCGCACATGTGCCGTCCGTCCGACGTGACCGTGTGCTCTACCTCCCACAGGGAGAGCTCCATGCCGTCACCGAGCAGGAACGCGTGCTCGTAAAGGGAGAAGCACAGCCCGGGCCGTCCCACGCGGGACGGGCGGCCGAAGGCCTGCGTGATCCGGTGCGCGCACGCCGTGGTCAGCAGGGCGGCCGTCTCCGGGTCCGGCCGGTCCGGATTCTCCGCGCGGCGCAGTAAACGGCGCGCGTGATCCGGGGAATCGTCCGGAACATATACCTGCCGCAGCGCGGAAGCCGGGATCAGCTGCACCGTCACCGGCAGCTCGAAGTCCGGGGCGTCCGCCGGGAACGGCAGCCGGGCCGTGGCCGTGCGCAGCTCCTCCTCGTCCACGTAGATCTCGTGCTCCGGCTCGCTGCCCGGGGCGGTGTTGTGGACGAGCTCCCACAGCGTGACCGCCGAACCGTCCGCGAGCAGCCAAGTGTGCCGGTACGTCTCCCGGTGCAGACCGGCGCTGTGGTGCGCGGAGTGCAGGGAACCGTCGTGCGCCAGCGCGCAGTCCAGCCGCCGGATCGTCTCCTCCGGCAACTCGAAGGAGTTCAGGGCGCGGCCGAGGAGTCGCGCGAGGTGCTCCTCCGGAGACTCGGGCGAGTCGGATGGTTCGTACGCTGCCGTCTCGTACGGAACACTCAAGGTTTCTCCCGGCGTTGCTGCATGTCACCTTGTGGGTGCATAACGTAGCCCCTCGGTCGGACGTCATGTCCAGGATCCGAGAAAACGTATGGCCGGAAAACGACCGGGCCGCGCGAGAAATTCCCCGGCGCCCCCGCGGGACGACAACTCTTCCTGCTCACACGTCACTTCGGTGCTCATCCGCCCCATCCGCCTCAAAGGCCGTACAGCGTCCCGTACGACGGCCAGGCCCCACCGGGACCGTCGACCGGCTCGGCGGCGCGCACCGCCCGTACGATCGCCCGGGTCACCAGGTCCGCGCCCGCCGCCAGCAGCCCGTTCAGGGCGAGGGGGTTCGCCGCGTCGAGCGGGCGGGCGCCCGTGGCCAGGGTGAAGACGGTGTCGCCGTCGCTCAGCAGATGCACCGGCCGTACGGCTCGCGCGATGCCGTCGTGGGCGGTGCCGGCCAGCTTCTGGGCCTGCGCCTTCGACAGAAGGGCGTCGGTGGCGACCACCGCGAGCGTGGTGTTCAGCGGGGGAGGGGTGTTCCGCTCGGCCGCCTCCGCCAGCCGCCGCAGCGCGGCCTTGTGCACGTCCGGCTCCGGGTGACGCACCCGGCCCTGGATCAACTCCCCGTACAGCACCCCCGTTTCCGGCTCGATGGCCGAACCCACCGCGTTGGCCACCACCAGCGCGGCCACCGTGATCCCCGAGTCCAGCACCGTGCTCGCCGTGCCGACCCCTCCCTTCAACTGCCCCAGCACGGCGCCCGTGCCGGCGCCCACACAGCCCTGCGGAACCGGAGCACCGGGCTCGCTCGCCGCCGCTGCCTCGACCGCGGCCCGGCCGGTGGCCGCGTCCGGCCGGGCCCGGAAGTCGCCGCCCCGGCCCAGGTCGAAGACGCAGGCGGCCGGCACCACCGGCACCACGTGTGCGGGGTCGCGCCCGACGCGCACCCCGCGTCCCCGCTCTTCCAGCCAGGCCATTACCCCGGACGCCGCGTCCAGCCCGTATGCGCTGCCGCCGGTCAGCACGACCGCCTCGACCTTCTGCACCAGGTTGCGCGGATCGAGCGCGTCGGTCTCCTTCGTGCCGGGGCCGCCGCCGCGCACATCCACCGCGGCCACGGCCCCGCCCTCGGGCGCGAGCACCACCGTGGTGCCGGTGAGCCACCCGTCACCGGTACGTGTCGCATGCCCCACGCGCACGCCGGCCACATCTGTCAGAGCGTCAGCCGTCATGGGGCCAGTCTTGCCCGTCCGGACTCAGCCGTACCCTGGAGGCATGAGTGCCGCCCCCGATCCCCGCCCGCGTGAGCCGAAGCCCGCGCTGGTCTTCGACGATCCGCTGGACCAGCAGTCCTCGGACGACACGGACGGCGGGTGGGGCGAGCGCCCGTCCGAGCACCCGTCCGGCGACAGCGCCGCCGATCTGAAGCGCTTCCTCGACGAGAAGCCGCCCCACCACATCTGACCAGGCCGGGCGCCTATCGTTCGCCCTGCCCCGTCCCGCGCTGTGCGACGAGGGTGTCGCGGATTTCCTTGAGTACTTCCAGCTCGGTGATCTCGACGACCTCGTGCGTGCCCTCCTTCGCCTTCCGGCGGGCCTCCACCCGGGCCAGGTACTTCGCCATGGGCAGCACCATCAGGAAGTAGACGACCGCCGCAGTGATCAGGAACTGCAGCGTCGCGCCGACGACCGAGCCCCACAGGATCCTGACGCCCGTCGCGGCGTCCCCGGTGCCCTCGCAGGGGCCCTTCAGGCACGAGCTGTAGCTGTCCAGGTTCTGCGTGCCGAAGGCACCCACCAACGGGTTGATGACGCCCTTCACGACCGAGTTGACGATGTTGGTGAAGGCGGCCCCGATGACCACCGCCACGGCCAGATCGACGACGTTGCCACGCGTCAGGAAGGCCTTGAAGCCCTGCCAGACGCTCGTCCTGTGCTGGTCGCTCACGTCGAGGCCTCTTTTCTCGTGCGCAGGGGACGGAACAAAACGCTCCGCAACCTACGTCACGCCGGCGCGGGCCTGTCCAATGGGGGTGTGCGAACGACGGGCCGGACGGAAGGGCCGCGCCCGGAACGGCGGCGCTCACCACAGCGTCACCGCCAGCCGGGCCGTGGCGCTCGCGCCGGCCAGCCGGGCCGCGGTGTCACGGGGGACCGACAGCACGACCAGCGCCCCCGCGTCGCCCGCTCCGTCCGGCGGCCCGGGTACCTCGGTCACCCGCGCCCCGCGCGCGACCACGCGGGCCTCGCCGCCGGACACCGTCTCCCCTGCGGCGATCACATCCACCCGGTCGCCCGGCCGCAGCAGCCGCACCGTCGCCGCGTCGGCGATCCGTACCGGTGCCGTCACCGTCGTCCCCGCATGCCGCGGCCGTACGGGACGCTCCCCGGGAGACGCCGAGGCGGCCCGCACCGCCTGAGGGCCGCCGGGATGCCCGGGATGCCCGCGCGACCGGTCGGCGTCCCGGGGGCCCGCCGCGACAAGCGCCGCCGCCGTGACGGCGAGCCCGACAGCCACGGCGCGCCTCCGGTGCCGTACGAGCCGGCCCGGGAGCGGCAGCCCGCCGCGCACCCGCACCGGCGCGAAGTGGGGCACCTCGCCCGGGGCGGGGACATCGGCGCCGGGCGGACGCGGAACGACGGGGGAGGAGGAGCAGAGCGAGGAAGGAGGACGCGGAACGACGGGCGAGGAGGAGCAGAGCGAAGAAGAAGGAGGACGGGACACGGGACACCACCACCTGCGACGAGGAACCGGCTTGTGGCTCCCACGATGGGGCACCCCGGCCGGCGCTCGCCGCGCCCTGTGGACGCGTCACCACCCTGTGGACAACTCCGCCACCCGAACGGGACCCTCCCCCTGCCCGCCCGCTACGGCAGCGCGAACCCCGGGTCCATCCCGCCCAGCGCCGACGTGCACAGACAGTCCCGTTCCTCCGTCGCCGGCAGCCCGGCCACCGCGTCGAAGAGCACACCCCGCAGCCGGTCCACATTGGCGGCGAACACCCGCAACACCTCGTCATGGGAGACGCCCTCACCGGTCTCGGCTCCGGCATCGAGGTCGGTGACCAGGGTCAGCGAGGTGTAGCAGAGCTCCAGCTCACGGGCGAGCACCGCCTCGGGGTGGCCCGTCATGCCCACCACCGACCAGCCCTGGGCCTGGTGCCACAACGATTCGGCGCGGGTGGAGAAGCGCGGCCCCTCCACCACGACCAGCGTGCCGCCGTCCACCGGCTCCCAGTCCCGTCCGCGCGCCGCCTTCAGCGCGGCTGCCCGTCCGGTGGGGCAGTAGGGGTCGGCCAGGGACACATGGACCACGTTCGGCACCGTGCCGTCGGGCAGCGGCAGTCCGTCGAAGTACGTGCCGGCCCGGGACTTCGTACGGTCCACGAGCTGGTCCGGAACCAGCAGCGTGCCCGGCCCGTACTCGGGCCGCAGCCCGCCCACCGCGCACGGACCGAGGACCTGGCGCGCGCCGACCGACCGGAGCGCCCACAGGTTGGCGCGGTAGTTGATGCGGTGCGGCGGCAGATGGTGACCGCGTCCGTGCCGGGGCAGGAAGGCGACCCGGCGGCCGGCCACCTCGCCGAGGAACAGGGAGTCGCTGGGCGCCCCGTAGGGGGTGTCGACCTGGAGCTCGGTCACGTCGTCGAGGAAGGAGTAGAACCCGGAGCCGCCGATCACACCGATCTCGGCCTTCGCCATGTTCGCCATGCTCCGCACCCTAACGGCCCCCGGAGAAGCAGAAGACCCCCTCGTCGGATGACGAGAGGGTCCCTGGAAGACCGGGCCTACGCGGCGGTGGTGGTGCCGGCGGAGCTGCCGGAGCCGGACGAGCCGGACGACGATGACGAGGCCGCACCGGAACCGGAGTCCGAGGAGGAGGACGAAGAGGTGGAGGCCGAGGCCTTCGACGACGACGGCGAGCTGCTCGACGAGGAGCCGCGGCTGTCGTTGCGGTAGAAGCCGGAACCCTTGAAGACGATGCCGACCGCCGAGAACACCTTCTTCAGGCGGCCCTGGCAGTTGGGGCAATCGGTCAGGGCGTCGTCGGTGAACTTCTGCACCGCCTCGAGGCCCTCGCCGCACTCGGTGCACTGGTACTGGTAGGTCGGCACTGTCTTCCTCCTGGCACTCTCACTCGATGAGTGCTAACAATCGTCAATGGTAACCCGTGCCGCAAGTAAGGGGAGTAACGTACGTCACCTGCTTACGGGCAGCGGTCAGGGCTTGACCGCCATGAGGGCGGCTCGCCCGAGTGGGAAGCCGCGTTCGCGGCGGAGTCACAGTGACGTATTCCGTGGAAAATCCGGAAAACCACACGTCACATCTCACCGATCGCGACGGGTTCGCGATGGGCCGCGCCGCGCGTGACCGGACTGGTCACGCGCGGCGGCACAAGACGTGACCGCGAGAGCATGAGATTCGCGAGCGCGAGCACCGTGCCGGCCATAGGCACCAGGAATCCGGCGCCGTCCCAGAGGCGGTCCTCCAGCTGTCCGGCGACCATGACGGCCGCGGCCTGGCCGAGCGCGACGGCGCCGGTCAGCCAGGTGAAGGCCTCGGTGCGGGCCCCGGCCGGGACCAGGTTCTCCACCAGCGTGAAGCCGGTGATCAGGGCCGGCGCGATGCACATGCCGACCAGGAGGCCCAGCGCGGCCAGCAGCAGCGCCGAAGGGGCGGTCCACAGGGCGGACGCCGTCAGCGCGAGCGCCGCGTACGCGAGCACCAGGCGCCGCTGCGGGGTGGTCCTCCAGGCGATCGCGCCGCAGGCGATGCCGGCGAGCATGTTGCCCGCCGCGAAGACGCCGTAGAGGACGCCGTTCAGCCCGGGGTTGCCGATCGCCTCGGAGAACGCGGCCAGCGAGACCTGCATGCCGCCGAAGACGGAACCGATGCCGAGGAAGGTCACGATCAGCACCCGCACGCCCGGGACGCGCAGCGCGGAACCGTGCTCCACGCGCGCGTGCTCCTCCCGGCCGGGCCGGGGCTGCGTGCCCTTCTGGGCGGCGAACAGCAGTCCGCCGATCAGGGTCAGCGCGGCCTCGGTGACCAGACCGGCGGCCGGGTCGACGACGGTGCACAGGGCCGTGGCCAGCAGCGGTCCGACGACGAAGGTGAACTCGTCGGTGACGGACTCGAAGGCCGCCGCGGTCGTCATCAGCGGAGAGCCCTTGAGCTTCACGCCCCAGCGGGCGCGCACCATGGGCCCGATCTGCGGCACCGAGGCGCCTGTGGGCACGGCGGCGGCGAACAGCGCCCACAGGGGCGCGCCGGTCAGCGCCAGCGCGGTGAGGGCGAGCCCGGACACGGTGTGCACCAGGACACCGGGCACCAGCACGGCGCGCTGGCCGTAGCGGTCGGCGAGGCGGCCGCTGTAGGGCGCGAACAGGGCCATGGAGACGCCGGTGACGGCGGCGACGGCGCCCGCCGCGCCGTACGAGCCGGTGGTGTGCTGCACCAGCAGCACGAGGGAGAGCGTGAGCATGGCGAACGGCTGGCGTGCCGCGAAGCCGGGGAGCAGGAACGTCCACGCGCCGCGCGTGCGCAGCAGCCGGCCGTATCCCGGACGGGAGGTGGCCGGCGAATCCTTCGACGTGGTGACCGTGGATGCCACGGCCCGTGCCTTTCCGCCACCTGGTAGCGCCGCCCGCGCGGGTCGTGCGGGCGCGCCGAGAGCTGTCCTCTTGCGCTGACTGCGGTAGATACCGGCGCCACAGCTCAGGGCGTCCCGGCCGCCATACGGTCGCGCCAGCTCTGCATCAGGCAGAGTTGGTTCGATCTGGGGTCGCTTGCATAGTGCGCTTGCACCAATGCGCTTGCATAATACTGCGCTTCCACTGATGCGCTTGCCTCATACAGGGATCAAGGGCCTGCGCGGCTGTGAAACCGAGCACCATGTCACCTTTCCGCCTGCGATTCGTCGGTGCCCAGCCATCCGGCCAGCTTGCCGCCCCGGCTGACCGCGCGCAGGCGGCGCTCGGTGGCGTCCCGCACCGAGTCCGTGGTGACGACGAGCAGTTCGTCCCCGTGACGCAGCGTCGTCGCCGGCAGCGGGACGAACGACGTCCCGTCGCGCACGACGAGCGTGACGGCGGCCCCGGCCGGCAGCCGCAGTTCGCCCACCTCCACGCCGTGCATCTTCGACCCCTCCGGGATCTGGACCGACAGCAGATGCCCGTGCAGCCGCTCCAGGGGCGCCGACTCGATGCCGAGGTCCGCGGCGCCGTAGTCCTCGCCCAGGCGCAGTTTGCGGGCCACCCAGGGCAGCGTCGGGCCCTGGACGAGGGTGTAGACGACGACCAGGACGAAGACGATGTTGAAGATCCGCTCGCTGCCCGCGATGCCCTGCACCATCGGGATCGTCGCCAGGATGATGGGAACGGCCCCGCGCAGCCCCGCCCAGGACAGCAGCACCTGTTCCCGCCAGGGCACCCGGAACGGCGTCAGGCACACCACGACGCTCAGCGGGCGGGCCACCAGGGTGAGGGCCAGCCCGATGAGCAGCGCGGGCACGAAGTCGTCGCCGAGCTCATGCGGGGTGACCAGCAGACCGAGCAGGACGAACATGCCGATCTGGGCGATCCAGCCGAGCCCCTCGGCGAACCCCCGCGTGGCGGGCCAGTGTGGCAGTTTCGCGTTGCCCAGCACCATCGAGGCGAGATAGACGGCGAGGAAGCCACTGCCGTGGGCGGTCGCTCCGAGCGCGTAGGCGGCGATGGCGATGGCCAGGACGGCGATGGGGTAGAGGCCGGAGGCGGGCAGCGCCACGTGCCGCAGTGCCCAGGCGCCCAGCCAGCCCACCGTGAGACCGATGGCGGCGCCGATGGCCAGCTCCAGGAGGATCTTGCCGAGCAGCACGTACCAGTGCTCGACCGGCCCGGAGGCGGAGAGGGAGACGACCAGGATGACGACGGGCGCGTCGTTGAAGCCGGACTCCGCCTCCAGCGTGCCCGTGACCCGCGAGGGCAGGGGGATTCTCCGCAGCACCGAGAAGACGGCCGCCGCGTCGGTCGAGGAGACCACCGCACCGATGATGAGCGCCTGCCGCCACTCCAGCCCGACCAGGTAGTGCGCCACGGACGCCGTGACCCCGACGCTGACCGCGACGCCGGCCAGGGCGAGTGCCGTGGCGCCGGGCAGGGCCGGTTTCGCCTCGCTCCACTTGGTGCCCAGCCCGCCCTCGGCCAGGATCACGACCAGGGCTGCGTACCCGATGAGCTGCGTCAGCTGGGCATTGTCGTACGAGACGTCGCCGATGCCGTCCTGGCCGATGGCGATGCCTATCCCCATGTAGATGAGCAGGCTGGGGAGCCCGCTGCGCGAGGAGATCCGGACCGCGACGACGGCCACGAGCAGCACGACGGAGCAGACGAGCAGAAGCTGGTTGAGGTGGTGGATGGTCAGCGGCTGTTCCCTTCCCTGACTCAGGCGCATCCGCGCGTGAGGTCACGTACATCGCATGCGATCCACCGCGCTTCCGCGGCAAACTACTTTGTTACTTTACCTAACTCTTGACGCAATCTTGACGCTCAGGGGGGCAAGATCGAACGTCCGTCCGGGCTGGTTCCCGACTCCGCGTCAAGGGGCGCGAGGCCCTGCGCCTATCGTTGCTCCAGCGCTCAGTTAAAAGCACAGCCCGACCTGCCGCTCGCGTTAGGACAGCAAGGACAGCGATGCCCACCGACACCACCGCCTCCCCGGGTCAGCAGGCCGAGGCCTCCCCGGGTCAGCAGGCCGGCAAGTCCGGCAGGAAGAAAGGGCGCAAAGCCCGACTGATCGTGCTCGTCCTGGTGCTGGCCCTGATCGGCGGTCTGGCCTACGGGGGGTACTGGACCGTCAGCACCGTGCGGGCCTCCTTCCCCCAGACATCGGGCACCGTCACGCTCCAGGGGCTGTCGGGGAACGTCGACGTCAAACGCGACGGCCACGGCATCCCGCAGATCTACGCCTCCTCCGACGAGGACCTGTTCATGGCGCAGGGCTACGTGCAGGCGCAGGACCGGTTCTACGAGATGGACGTGCGCCGGCACATGACCGCCGGGCGCCTGTCGGAGATGTTCGGCGAGAGCCAGGTCGACAACGACGAGTTCCTGCGCACCCTCGGCTGGCACCGGATCGCCGAGGAGGAGTACGACAAGAAGCTCTCGCCCGCCACGAAGAAGTACCTTCAGGCGTACGCCAAGGGTGTCAACGCCTACCTGGAGGGCAAGGAAGGCGACGAAATCTCCCTGGAGTACGCGGCGCTGGGCTTCGAGAACGACTACAAGCCCGGGGAGTGGACCCCGGTCGACTCCGTGGCCTGGCTCAAGGCGATGGCCTGGGACCTGCGCGGGAACATGCAGGACGAGATCGACCGCGCGCTGATGACCAGCCGTCTCGGCCCCAAGCAGATCGCCGACCTGTACCCGGAGTACCCGTACGGCCGGAACAAGCCGGTGATCCAGGAGGGCCGGTACAACGAGCTCACCGGGGCGTACGAGCAGGGCGGGGCCACCGGAAACGGCACAGGGACAGGAAACGGCACCGGGACCGGCACGGGAACGGCGGGCTCGGGAACAGGCACGGCCACGGAGGCCGGTACGGGCACCGGCACCGGCACCGCGGGCTCCGCGCTGGAGAGCCAGCTGACGGGCCTCCAGGAGGTCATGCGGGACCTGCCCACCGCCGTCGGCATCAACGGCGACGGCATCGGCTCCAACTCCTGGGTCGTCTCCGGTGACCACACCATCACCGGCGAGCCGCTGCTCGCCAACGACCCGCACCTGTCCGCTTCGCTGCCGTCCGTCTGGTACCAGATGGGCCTGCACTGCCGCAGCGTCTCCGCCGAGTGCCAGTACGACGTCACCGGCTACACCTTCGCGGGCATGCCCGGCGTCATAATCGGCCACAATCAGAACATCGCCTGGGGCCTGACCAACTCCGGCGTCGACGTCACCGACCTCTATCTGGAGAAGATCACCGGCGACGGCTACCAGTACGACGGCAAGGTGGTGCCGTTCACGACCCGCGAGGAGACCATCCAGGTCGCCGGCGGCGAGCCGCAGAAGATCGTGGTCCGCGAGACCAACAACGGCCCCCTGCTCTCCGACCGTTCCGAGGAACTGGTGAAGACCGGCAAGAAGGCCTCCGTCGACAGCGCGGCCCCCGACCGGGGCGACGGCTACGGCGTCGCCCTGCGCTGGACCGCACTGGACCCGGGCCGCACCATGGAGTCCGTCTTCGCCATCAACCGCGCGAAGGACTGGGACGACTTCCGCGAGGCGGCCACGCTGTTCGAGGTGCCCTCGCAGAACCTCGTCTACGCGGACACCAAGGGCCACATCGGCTACACGCTGCCCGGGAAGATCCCCACCCGCGCGGAGAAGCACGACGGTTCCGTCCCCGCCCCGGGCTGGGACGGCGACTACCGGTGGACCGGCTGGATCGACCAGGACGCGCTCCCCTTCGAACTCGACCCCGAACGCGGCTACATCGTCACCGCCAACCAGGCCGTCGTCGGCAAGGACTACCCCTACACGCTGACCACGGACTGGGGCTACGGCGCCCGCAGCCGGCGCATCACCGACCTGATCCAGTCGAAGATCAAGGACGGCGGCAAGATCTCCACCGACGACATGCGGCAGATGCAGCTCGACAACTCCAGCTCCATCGCCAAGCTGCTGGTGCCCGACCTGCTGAAGATCGACACCCGTGACCCGGAGGTGCGGGAGGCGCAGAAGCTGCTGGAGGGCTGGGACTACACCCAGGACGCCGACTCGGCCGCCGCCGCCTACTTCAACGCCGTGTGGCGCAACATCCTCAAGCTCGCCTTCGGTCACAAGCTGCCCAAGGAGCTGCGGGTCGAGGGCCAGTGCCTGTGGGTCGACCCGGTCAACACCACCGGCCCCGCCGACGAGGCGGACAAGGTCCGCGAGTGCGGTCAGCGCGCCGCCGACCAGGCGCAGCCGGACGGCGGCGACCGCTGGTTCGAGGTGGTCCGCAAGCTGAAGGACGACCAGGACAGCGACTGGTGGACGACGCCCAAGAAGGGCACCCGTCCGGGCGCCGGCAACCGTGACGAGCTGTTCAAGCGGGCCATGATCGACGCCCGCTGGGAGCTGACCGCCAAGCTGGGCAAGGACATCGACACCTGGAGCTGGGGCCGGCTGCACCGCCTGTTCCTGAAGAACCAGACGCTCGGCACCGAGGGCCCCGGCTTCCTGCAGTACATGCTCAACCGCGGCCCGTGGAAGCTCGGCGGCGGCGAGGCGACGGTCAACGCGACCGGCTGGAACGCGGCCGGCGGCTATGAGGTCGTGTGGGTGCCGTCCATGCGGATGGTGGTCAACCTCGGCGACCTCGACAAGTCGCGGTGGATCAACCTCACCGGCGCCTCCGGGCACGCCTACAGCGCCCACTACGTCGACCAGACGGACAAGTGGGCCAAGGGCGAACTGCTGGAGTGGTCCTACTCGGAGAAGGCGGTCGAGGAGAGCACCAGCGACACGCTGCTGCTCAAGCCCTGACCCCGGCCGTCCCGCCGCCGCACATCGGCCTTCACGCACCGCGTGGAGGCCGATCCGCGTGTCAGGGGCGGGCGCCGAACCGCCGTACGCCGGACGGTGTGACCACCGCGTGCACCGGCCGGTCGTGCGGCTCCTCGGGGACACGGCCGACGACCTCGGCGTCGTACAGCAGCACCACCAGGGCCGGACGGGCGCCCGCGCGGTCCAGCCGGGCGAGCACACGGTCGTAGGAGCCGCCGCCGCGTCCCAGCCGCATCCCGCGCGCGTCGACGGCCAGTCCGGGCAGCAGGACGACGTCCGCCTCCGTCACGGCGTCCGGTCCGAGGCGTTCGCCGGCCGGCTCGAACAGGGCCATACGCCCGCCGTGCCGCACCCGTCCGAGGGAGTTCTCCCCGGTGTACGTGCCCCAGTCGAGGTCGTTGTCCGGGAGCAGCGCGGGCAGCAGGACGCGTACGCCCCGCGCGCGCAGCGCGTCCAGCAGCGCGAGCGTGCCGGGTTCGCTCCCCACGGAGACGTACGCCGCCACCGTGCGCGCGTGCGCGAGTTCGGGCAGCGCGAGTGCCTGCCGGGACAGCGCGATCGCGTATTCCCGCATGTCATCCGCCGTCAAGCTGTTCCTCGCCTGGAGGATTTGGCGGCGCAGCACCCGCTTGTCAGACTCGTCGGCGCGGTCGTTGTGTCTCAAATCTGTACCCGTACCGTTCCATTATGCTCATATGAGCGGTAAATAAACGGAGTGACAGATTCCCTGCAAAGGCACCGGATATGGTGTCCGGCATGTCACAGTCACACCCTCGGATCAGCAAGGCTGTCATCCCCGCAGCCGGTCTCGGCACCCGGTTCCTGCCGGCCACCAAGGCCACTCCCAAGGAGATGCTGCCGGTCGTCGACAAGCCGGCGATCCAGTACGTGGTCGAAGAGGCCGTCTCCGCCGGTCTCGACGACGTCCTCATGGTGACGGGCCGCAACAAACGGCCGCTGGAGGACCATTTCGACCGCAATTACGAACTCGAGTCCGCCCTTCAGAAGAAGGGCGACGCCGACCGCCTCTCCAAGGTCCAGGAGTCCAGTGACCTGGCCACCATGCACTACGTCCGCCAGGGCGACCCCAAGGGCCTCGGCCACGCCGTGCTGTGCGCCGCGCCGCATGTCGGCCACGAGCCCTTTGCCGTCCTCCTCGGCGACGACCTGATCGACCCGCGCGATCCCCTGCTCCAGCGCATGATCGACGTCCAGCAGAAGCACGGCGGCAGCGTCATCGCGCTCATGGAGGTGGCCCCCGAGCAGATCCACCTCTACGGCTCCGCCGCCGTCGAGGCCACCGCGGACTCCGACGTCGTCAAGGTCGGCGGTCTGGTCGAGAAGCCGGCGCTCGAGGACGCGCCCTCGAACTACGCCATCATCGGCCGCTACGTCCTCGACCCGGCCATCTTCGACATACTGCGCAAGACCGAGCCGGGCCGCGGCGGCGAGATCCAGCTCACCGACGCCCTCCAGCAGCTCGTGGCCGACGAGAAGGTGGGCGGCCCGGTGCACGGCGTCGTCTTCAAGGGCCGCCGCTATGACACCGGCGACCGCGGCGACTACCTGCGTGCCATTGTCCGTCTCGCGTGCGAACGTGAGGACCTGGGCCCGGACTTCCGGACCTGGCTCCACCGTTATGTCACCGAGGAGATGCAGGAACGTTGAGCACCGCCGCGCCCCGCACCGCAGGCCCGGACCACCTCTGGACGGTGGACGAGCACCTGGACGACATCCTCGCGACCGTCCGGCCCCTCGAACCCATCGAGTTGCAGCTCCTCGACGCCCAGGGCTGCGTCCTGGTCGAGGACATCACGGTCCCGGTGTCCCTGCCCCCGTTCGACAACAGCTCCATGGACGGGTACGCGGTGCGGGTCGCGGACATCGCGGGCGCCAGCGAGCAGTACCCGGCGTCCCTCGAGGTCGTCGGGGACGTCGCCGCCGGCCAGGGGGACCTCGTGCACGTCGGCCCCGGCCAGGCCGCCCGCATCATGACCGGCGCCCCGCTCCCGCCCGGCGCCGAGACCGTCGTGCCCGTCGAGTGGACCGACGGCGGCCTCGGCGGGGGACCGGCCGCCGGGATGCGCGCCCGCAGCCTGGCCCCCGACGGCGCCACCGGCCAGGTCGCGGTGCACCGTCCGGCCGCGGCACGCGCGCATGTGCGCGCCCAGGGCAGCGACGTCAAGGCCGGCGACCGCGCGCTGGAGGCCGGCACCGTCCTCGGCCCGCCGCAGATCTCCCTGCTGGCCGCCATCGGCCGCGGCACGGTACGCGTGCGCCCGCGCCCGCGCGTGGTGGTGCTCTCCACCGGCAGCGAACTCGTCCAGCCCGGCGAGGAACTGCGCCCCGGTCAGATCTACGACTCCAACAGCTTCGCCCTCACCGCCGCCGCGCGGGACGCCGGCGCGATCGCCTACCGCGTGGGCGCCGTCGCCGACGACGCCGCGACCCTGCGGGACACCATCGAGGACCAGTTGGTCCGCGCCGACCTGATGGTCACCACCGGCGGCGTGAGCGTGGGGGCGTACGACGTCGTCAAGGAGGCGCTGTCGTACGCGGCCGACGAGGACGAACCCGGCAGCGGCGTCGACTTCCGGAGGCTCGCGATGCAGCCGGGAAAGCCCCAGGGCTTCGGCTCCCTCGGCCCCGACCACACCCCGCTGCTGGCCCTGCCCGGCAACCCGGTCTCCTCCTACGTGTCCTTCGAGCTGTTCGTCCGCCCCGCCATCCGCACCCTGATGGGCCTGCCGGACGTCCACCGGCCGCGGGTCCGCGCGAAGCTCACCGCGGACCGGGCCCTGACCTCGCCGAAGGGCCGCCGCCAGTTCCTGCGCGGCCGGTACACCGACGGCACGGTGACGCCCGTGGGCGGCGCCGGATCGCACCTCGTGGCCGCCCTGGCACATGCCGACGCGCTGATCGTCGTCCCCGAGGACGTCGAGTCCGTCACGCCCGGCACCGAGGTCGAGGTGATCCTGCTCGGCTGAGCAGAACCGGTTGGCGGTACCGTGTCGCGCACAGCAGGCCCGTGCGCCGCACCGCGCGGGGCCAGGACCGGGAGCGCCACACGATCATGACCGTGCCTTCCCGGGGGGCGACCCCCGGACCCTCCGAGCAGCAACGTCTGACCCACATCGACGAGGCGGGCGCCGCTCGCATGGTCGACGTGTCCGAGAAGTCCGTCACCGCGCGCACCGCGCGGGCCACCGGCCGCGTCCTCGTCTCCCCGCGCGTGATCGACTTGCTACGCGGCGAGGGCGTCCCCAAGGGAGACGCGCTGGCCACCGCGCGCATCGCGGGCATCATGGGCGCCAAACGCACCCCCGACCTGATCCCGCTGTGCCACCCCTTGGCGCTCTCCGGTGTGAAACTGGACCTGTCGGTCGCGGACGACGCCGTGGAGATCGCGGCGACCGTGCGCACGACGGACCGCACGGGTGTCGAGATGGAGGCGCTCACCGCGGTGTCGGTCGCCGCGCTCACCGTGATCGACATGGTCAAGGCGGTCGACAAGGAGGCGGTCATCACGGACGTGCGGGTCGAGGAGAAGACGGGCGGCAAGTCGGGCGACTGGAGCCGGTCATGACGCTCGACGCGGCGGCCGGCGGCGCGCTGTCCGCTCCGTACAGCGCGCTGGTGATCACGGCCTCCAACCGGGCCGCCGCCGGGGTCTACGAGGACAAGGGCGGCCCGCTGATCTCGGACGGCCTGAAGCGCTTCGGGTTCGCGGTCGACGGCCCCCAGGTGGTCCCCGACGGCGAGCCCGTGGAAGCCGCCCTCCGCGCCGCCGCCGACGCCGGGTACGACGTCGTCGTCACCACCGGAGGCACCGGCATCTCGCCCACCGACCGCACCCCCGAGGCGACCCGCCGGGTGATCGACCACGAGGTCCCCGGCATCGCCGAGGCCATCCGGGCGTACGGCCGGGAGAAGGTGCCCACGGCCGCCCTCTCCCGGGGCCTCGCCGGGGTCGCGGGCAAGACCCTGATCGTCAACCTGCCCGGGTCCTCCGGCGGCGTGAAGGACGGGCTCGCCGTCCTGGAGCCGCTGCTGAAGCACGCCGTGGACCAGCTGCGCGGCGGGGACCACCCGAGGCCGGACGCCGGCGGCGGGGGTGCGAGCTGAACAGCCCACACTGGCCGGTCGAGCTGGTGGACGGCGACGTCGTCCTCCGGCCGATAAAGCTGCGCGACCAGAAGGCCTGGCGCGAGGTCAACCGGCGCAACCGGGACTGGCTGCGGCCCTGGGAGGCGACCATCCCGCCGCCCACGCCCAGCGGCCCGATCACCCATCGCCCGACCTACCGGCAGATGGTCCGCCATCTGCGCTCCGAGGCGAACGCGGGCCGGATGCTGCCGTTCGTCATCGAGTACCAGGGGCGTCTCGTCGGCCAGTTGACGGTGGCCGGGATCACCTGGGGGTCGATGTGCTCGGGCCATGTGGGCTACTGGGTGGACGAGGCCGTGGCCGGACGCGGAGTGGTGCCGACGGCCGTGGCGATGGTCGTGGACCACTGTTTCCGCACTGTCGGACTGCACCGCATCGAGATCTGCATTCGCCCGGAGAACATGCCGAGCCGCAGGGTCGTGGAGAAACTCGGATTCCGCGAGGAAGGGCTGCGGCCCCGGTATCTCCACATCGACGGCGCCTGGCGGGACCATCTCGTCTTCGCGCTCACCGCGGAGGAAGTCCCCGGCGGTTTGCTCGCCCGGTGGCACCGGGCACGCTCTCAGGAGCGGTCCGGCCGCGAGCTGCCCGGACACGACCGGCACAACCGGGGAATCGCGCATGGACCGGGAAATTGAATAAACGTTCGAATTTAAGCGCGGGATGACCGTCTTCGAGCCCGGAATTCCGGTTCAGGAGGCCTCCTGAACCCGGCCGTCACAAAAAATGTTCGAAATATCAGCCGGATCGTGCGACACACCGGCCCAATTGGCGGATGGCCCGCGCCAAACCCCTCTACCGTGTGAGGCGTGAGCAGCAGCGGCCTCATCTACGCAGTCATCGTCGGGGCCTGGGCCGCCTACTTGGTGCCGATGTGGCTCCGTAGGCAGGACGAGCTGAACGAGGCCCGTCCGACGGAACGCTTCAGCACCGCCATCCGATTGCTGTCCGGACGGGCGGGCATGGAGCGCCGGTACGCCAAGGACCTGCGGGCGCGCTCCACCGACGAGGGGGAGCAGGGCGTCCACGACCCGGATGCGATCACCGACTCGGTGGACGTCCGGGCCTTCGCCGTGTCCCAGACCCGTCCGCAGACCCGGGCGCCCCTTCCGTCCGCCCCCGAAGAGCGCCCGGAACCGGCGCCCGGCCGGCCGCCACGCGAACGCGCGGAACGGCGTGCGCCCGAACCCGCCCCCGCGCGGGCACGCGTTCCGGCCGCCCGCCGGGCCTCCGAAGCACGCGCGGCGCAGGCCGCGGCCGCGCGCGCCCGGCGCTCCAAGGTACTGGCCCGCCGCCGGCGCACCACGACACTCCTCTTCGTCGCCTTCACCTTCGGCGCGGTCGTCGCGGCGATCGGCGGACTCGCCTTCCTCTGGGCGCCCGGTGTGCCGGCCGTGCTGCTGAGCGCGTACATCGCCTATCTGCGCTCCCAGGAGCGCCGCCGCTTCGCCTACCAGATGGACCGCCGCCAGGCCGAGGCCGCGGCCCAGCGGCTGCGCGAGCGCGAGCGCCAGCCGCGCCGCCGCCCGGCCGTCGACGACGCCAACCCCGACGAACCGGAGGGGCCGGAAGCCGGAGCCGTCGCCGACCCGGGCCTGACCGCGCTCGCCGCGGACCGGCGCGCACTCGTCGAGCAGACCGACCACGCCGAGTGGGTCGACCAGCAGCGCGAGCGGCAGCGCCGCCCCGGCCAGGGCGGCGACAGCTGGGACCCCGTCCCGGTCCCGCTCCCCACCTACGTCACGGCCCCGGTCGCCCCCCGCGCCACCAGCGACGTGGACCTCGGCGCCCCGGACACCTGGAGCTCGGCCCGCTCGAGCCCGGTACCCGCGGAGGAGGCCGCCCCGGCCGAGGAGGCGGACCCGGAACCCGCTCCCGCCGACGAGCGCACCGACGCCCGCCGCGCGGCCTCCGCCCGCCGCTCCCGCGAACGCGGCCGCACCCCGCTCTTCGACCAGTACGAGGACGCCGACCGCCCGAAGGCCGCCAACGAGTAGCCCCCGGCCCCACCGGCAACGGATTTCCGAGCACCCGGATCGGGATGCTAAAGTTTCACTCGTTGCAAGGGCCTGTGGCGCAGTCCGGTAGCGCACCTCGTTCGCATCGAGGGGGCCAGGGGTTCAAATCCCCTCAGGTCCACCGCAGCTGAGCCCCCGCCGAGAAATCGGCGGGGGCTTCTTCGTATTGCCGGCGCCCCGCATACCGGGCTCGGACCCGGCGTCGAACGGCTCACCGAGGGCATCGAGGCGGGCTATCGTCGTAGCAACGGTGCACCGAAGGAGCACGAAGGAGTACCCCCGGTCATGACCGCACACGCCGCAGAACCGACACCGTCCGTTCCGCCCATGCCCGAGCGGAACCCGAAGGCGCTGCGTGCCGCCATCGTTCAGCATGCGCCCCAGCTTCTTCCGGACTTCGACGAGCACTGGAAGTGGGCCGTCGCGGACGCGTATGACGTCAGCACGGTGCCTGCGTTCATGGCCCGCTGGTGGGGTGAGTATGCGATCGCACGCGATCGGGAACTCGACGCCCACATGGCTGATCTGCACCACCGTGCGGCCGAGTCGACCGACATCGCCGAAGCCAAGGCGCTCCTGGAAGAAGCCTCCCATATCCGGTACGAGGTGCAGCGGCTGGAGCCCGGCCAGTGACGGACGACGGATTCATGGGACCGCCGTGGCAGATGGACTGGACACTCAAGGCCCAGGCCGTTCGCGACACCTTGCCCGAGCATGTGCGGAAGACGGTCGATGCCGTGCGTGCGGAACCCGTTACGGCGAAGGACCCGTACTTTCGGGGCGTCGACACGGACGCGGACCTTCCCGATGGCATGAAGGTCCGGCCGATCCAGTCCAGTGTTCCGAAGGGCCCTCGCATCTTCTTCTTCGGCCATGGGCACGGCTGGCTGCGCCATACGTTTGTCCGGCGTGTGGAGGACCCGCAGATCGTCGTGGAAGAGGTCTTCTGGCAATGACCTGTCCCTGGTCTCACAGCGTCTTCGCGTAGCAGCGGCTTTCCTCGTGGTGGCGGTAGTAGCCGAACTTTTCGCAGGGCTCGTAGCCGCTGGAGGTGTAGAGGGCGATGGCCTCGGGCTGCTTTGTGCCGGTTTCCAGGACCATGCGGGTGCGGCCGGCCGCGCGGGCGTCCTGCTCCAGGGCGGCCAGGATGCGGCGGGCGAGGCCCCGGCCGCGCATCTGCTCGATCACGTACATGCGCTTGAGCTCGGCGTCGCCGTCGCGGTTGCCCTCGCCGTTGGCGTCCTGGACGCGCCAGCCGCCGGAGGCCACGGGGACGCCGGCCTCGTCGTACGCGATCAGGTAGACGCCGTTGGGGGGCATGAAGTCCGCCGGGTGCATGGGGGTGGAGTCGCCGCCGTCGCCGTAGCGGACGTGGTATTCGGCCTGGACCTCGGCGTCCAGCTTCACGGCGTCGGGGTGGTCGTAGGGGACCGGGCGGATTTCCATGCCGATTACGGTAAAACATGCGCGGACATGGAGTGTCGTATCGTGCCCTGATGCTTACTGTGACCTCCGTCAACGTCAATGGGCTGCGGGCCGCCGCCAAGAAGGGTTTCGTGGAGTGGCTGGCCGGGACCTCCGCCGATGTGATCTGTCTGCAAGAGGTGCGGGCGGAGGCCCACCAGTTGCCGGAGCAGGTGCGGGAGCCCGAGGGGTGGCATGTCGTGCATGCTCCCGCCGCGGCGAAGGGGCGGGCCGGTGTTTCGCTGTACAGCCGGCGTGAGCCCGACCGCGTGCGGATCGGGTTCGGGTCGGAGGAGTTCGACGGCAGTGGGCGGTATGTGGAAGTGGATCTGCCGGGTGTGACGGTTGCCTCGTTGTATCTGCCGTCCGGGGAGGTCGGGACCGCGCGGCAGGACGAGAAGGTGCGGTTCATGGGCGAGTTCCTCGCCTACCTCAAGGGGCTGCGGGAGCGGGCTGCCGAGGAGGGTCGCGAAGTCCTCGTGTGCGGCGACTGGAACATCGCCCATGAGAAGGCCGACCTGAAGAACTGGCGGGGGAACACCAAGAGTTCCGGGTTCCTGCCGGAAGAGCGGGAGTGGCTGTCCCGGGTGCTCGATCCGGATGACGGCGGGTATGTCGATGTCGTGCGGGCGCTGCATCCGGACGTCGACGGGCCCTATTCGTGGTGGTCGTACCGGGGGCGGGCGTTCGACCACGACACGGGGTGGAGGATCGACTATCAGATGGCGACGCCGGGGCTCGCGCGGCGCGCGGTGAAGGCGTACGTCGAGCGAGCCGCCACGCATGCCGAGCGGTGGTCGGACCACGCGCCGGTGACGGTGGTCTACGAGCGGGCGGCGGGCTGACGCGGACGCCGAGGGGGCGGCCTAGGTCTGCTTGCGCAGTCGGCGGTCCAGGGCGAGGGAGAGTTCTGCGTCGACCACGCTGCGGGCCAGGGGGCGTAGGCGGTGGAGGGTTTCCTCCGGGGCGTGGCGGAGGATCAGGTCGGCGAAGAGGTTGGCCAGGGCGTCGGCGTGGGTGCGGACCTCCGCGCCGGTGCGGAGCACCTCCGCGAGCGGAATGCCCTCGCGGACCAGGGCCGACGACACGTCGAGCAGGCGGCGGCTGATGTGGACGATCTCCTCGCCGTCGACGCCGAGGTAGCCGAGGTCCAGTGCGGCGGCCAGGTTCTCCGGGGTGACCTCGCCGGAGAAGTGGTCGGCCAGTTCCTCGGGGGTCAGGCGGACCGGTGTCTCCTCGGTGGGGGTGTCCATGCCGAGGAGGTCGCCGACGTCGCGGCCGTGGTCGAAGGCCTCGGCGAGCTCCGCTATGCCGTTCAGGGTGTGGCCGCGTTCGAGCAGCGCGGTGATGGTGCGCAGCCGGGCGAGGTGCTGGTCGTCGTACCAGGCGATACGGCCTTCGCGGCGCGGTGGCGGGATCAGCTTGCGTTCGCGGTAGAACCGCAGCGTGCGCACCGTGATGCCGGCCAGCCTGGCCAGCTCCTCCATGCGGTACTCGCGCCGCTCGCCGGGTCCTTCGCTGTCTGCTGCCACGTCTGAAGCCTAGGGCGTACCGGCGGTAAGTTTCCTCGCACGCCCCCTACCGATCAGTACGGAGCTGCTCTACTCTCCCCATTGCGCCAGTGGTCACTGGCAGGGTTCTGAGCGATGCGTGGAGGCTTCGGGATGGCCGAGCACGAGCACGAGCACGAGCATGTACGGGTGGCGGTGGTCGGGTCCGGTTTCGGCGGCCTCGGGGCCGCCGTCCGGCTGAGGCGTGAGGGGATCACCGACTTCGTCATCCTGGAGCGGGCGGGCAGCGTCGGCGGCACCTGGCGCGACAACAGCTATCCCGGCTGCGCGTGCGACGTGCCCTCGCACCTGTACTCCTTCTCCTTCGCGCCCAATCCCGACTGGCCCCGCTCCTTCTCCGGGCAGGAGCACATCCGCGCCTACCTGGAGCATGTCACCGACGTCTTCGGCCTGCGCCCGCACCTGCGCTTCGACTCGGAGGTGAAGCGGATGGTGTGGGACGGCGAGCGGCTGTGCTGGGACATCGAGACCACCAGCGGAAACCTCAGCGCCGATGTGGTGGTCTCCGCCACCGGACCGCTGTCCGAGCCGAAGCTGCCGGACGTCCCCGGGCTCGACACCTTCCCCGGCAAGGTGTTCCACTCCGCCCGGTGGGACCACGACTACGACCTGCGCGGCAAGCGGGTCGCCATGATCGGCACCGGGGCGTCCGCGATCCAGATCGTGCCGTCGATCCAGCCGCTCGTGTCGCGGCTGACCCTCTTCCAGCGCACGCCCGCCTGGGTCCTGCCCCGCGTCGACCGGCCGATCACCGGTGCGGAGCGCGCCCTGCACCGCACCCTGCCCTTCACCACCAAGATCCGCCGCGGACTGCTCTGGGGCGTACGGGAACTGCAGGTCCAGGCGTTCACCAAGCACCCGGGCGAGCTCGGCCTCATCGAGCGGCTCGCCAAGAGCAACATGGCCCGCGCCATCAAGGACCCGGCCCTGCGCGCCACGCTCACGCCGGACTACCGCATCGGCTGCAAGCGGATCCTGCTGTCCAGCACCTACTACCCGGCGCTCGCGCAGCCCAACGTCGACGTCGTCGGGAGCGGGCTGAGCGAGGTGCGCGGGTCGACCGTCGTGGCCGCCGACGGGACCGAGGCCGAGGTCGACGCGATCGTGTTCGGGACCGGCTTCCATGTCACCGACATGCCCATCGCCGAGCGGGTCGTCGGGGCCGACGGGAAGACCCTCGCCGAGGCCTGGGCGGGCGGGATGCAGGCGCTGCGCGGCGCGGCCGCCGCCGGGTTCCCCAACTGGATGACGGTCATCGGGCCCAACACCGGCCTCGGCAACTCCTCCATGATCCTCATGATCGAGTCCCAGCTGAACTACCTGGCCGACTATCTGCGCCAGCTGGACGTCCTGGGGGTCCCCCCAGGCCCTCAAGGCACTGGGGGAGGCAGGGTCGCCCTCGACGCCCGCCCCAGCGCCGTACGCGCCTGGAACCACCGGGTGCAGGAGCGGATGAAGCGCACGGTGTGGAACACCGGCGGCTGCACCAGCTGGTACCTCGACGCGAGCGGGCGCAACACCACCATCTGGCCGGGGACGACAGCCGAGTTCCGGCGCGAGACGCGGCACGTGGACCTCGCCGAGTACGCCGTTCTGCGCGCCGCCCCCGCCCGGCCGGAGCCCACCAGGGACAACACGGAGATCACCGCATGAGCCGCCTCACCCACGTCACCTCCGGGCCGTACGCCCCGCCCGCCGCCGCCCGCGAACTGACCGCCCTCTCCGCCGACGGCGCCCGGCTGCACGTCGAGGTGCACGGACCCGAGCGGGCGCCCGCGGTCGTGCTCGCCCACGGCTGGACCTGCTCGACCGCCTTCTGGGCGGCACAGATCCGCGAACTGGCCGTCGACCACCGGGTCATCGCCTACGACCAGCGCGGCCACGGACGTACGCCCGCGCACCCGGACTGCAGCACCCGGGCGCTCGCCGACGACCTGGAGGCGGTGCTCACCGCCACCCTCGCGCCCGGGGAGCGGGCCGTGATAGCCGGGCACTCCATGGGCGGGATGACGGTGATGGCCGCGTCCGCCCGGCCCGCGTTCCGCGAGCACGCCGCCGCCGCCCTGCTGTGCAGCACCGGCAGTTCGCGGCTGGTGGACGAGGCGACGGTGCTGCCGATGCGGCCGGGACGGGTGCGGACCTGGCTGACCCACCGCGTCCTCGGCTCCCGGGCACCGCTCGGACCGGTCACACCGATGGCCCGCCGGATCCTCAAGTACGCCACGATGGGCCCCGCTTCGGCGCCGCACATGGTCGAGGCCTGCGCCCGCATCGTGCACGCCTGCCCGCGCGGGGTGCGTCACGCCTGGTCGCATGTCCTCGGCGAGCTCGATCTCGACCACGGGGTACCGGAGTTGCGCGTGCCCACCGAGATCATCGTGGGTACGGCGGACCGGCTCACCCCGCCCGTGCACGCCCGGACGCTGGCCGCCGCGCTGCCGGAGTGCCTCGGCCTCACCGAGCTGCCGGGGATCGGCCATATGACGCCGGTCGAGGCGCCCGACCTGGTCACCGGGAAGATCCGGGCGCTGGCCGCCGCCCACATCCACGCCGAACCCGCCGTCGAGGAGAGCGCATGAGCAGGGTCAGTCTCGAAGGAAAGGTCGCCGTCGTCACCGGAGCGGCGCGCGGCGTCGGGGAGTTGCTGGCCCGCAAGCTGTCCGCGCGCGGGGTGAAGGTGGCGCTGGTCGGGCTGGAGCCGGACGCGCTGAAGGACGTCTCCTCGCGGCTGCACAGCGACAGCGACCACTGGTACGCGGACGTCACCGACCACGAGGCGATGGCCCGGGTCGCCGGCGAGGTGCGGGAGCGCTTCGGCCGGGTGGACATCGTGGTCGCCAACGCCGGTGTGGCCATGGGCGGTCCGTTCGCCGACTCCGACCCGGAGTCCTGGCGGCGGGTGATCGAGGTGAACCTGATCGGATCGGCGGTCACCGCACGGGCGTTCCTGCCGCTGCTCGTCGAGAGCCGCGGCTATCTGCTCCAGATAGCCTCCCTCGCCGCGATCACCCCCGCGCCGATGATGACGGCGTACTGCGCCTCCAAGTCCGGTGTGGAGGCGTACGCGCACAGCCTGCGCGCCGAAGTCGGTTACCGGGGCGTCAGGGTGGGCGTCGGCTATCTGTCGTGGACCGACACCGACATGGTGCGCGGAGCCGACCAGGACGATGTGATGCGGGAGTTGCGGCAGCGGCTGCCGTGGCCGTCCAACAAGACGTACCCGCTGGGGCCCGCCGTGGACCGGCTGGTGGCGGGGATCGAGCGGCGGTCGGGCCATGTGTACGGGCAGTGGTGGCTGCGGGGCATGCAGGGGGTGCGCGGGTACCTCCCGGCGGTCATCGGGACCGTGGGGCAACGGGAGATGAGGCGGTTCGCCGACCGGCTCGACGTGGTCCGCAAGGGGCTGGTCGGGGCCGGGGGGAACGCCGACGAACAGCATCGCGCTACCGTGCGTAAGTGATCGACATGCGCAGGGTGACGGCCCGTGTGAATCTGGTGGGGCAAGTTCCCCCACCCCACACGGGAGTGAACCACCATGGGAATGAAAGACCAGGCCCAGCAGAAGTCCGAGCAGTCCCAGCAGCAGGCCAAGCAGCGTGCCCAGCAGGGCAAGGAGCAGATGCAGAACCGCGGTCGCCGGCGTGACGAGGACATGGACGAGCAGCGCCGCCAGCGCGAGTCCGAGGAGCGCTTCGACCAGGACTACGAGGTCTGACGTCCCGCACTGAAGCGTCGCGCACCGAAGGTCGCGCACTCAAGGTCGCGCACTGAAGCGTCGCGCACTGAAGCGGAGAAGGGGTGCCCCTGGCGAAGGGGGCACCCCTTCTCACGTCGCACGGCCCCGCTCAGCCGCGCGGCGGCAGCTTCGGCCGGGAGCGGTCGGGGACGTCGCGGTACGAGGGCGGCGTGGCCGGGGGGTGGGTCTCCAGCAGCTCCAGGGCGATCCGCACGGCGTCGTCGAGGACCGCGTACCGGCCCTCGGCCCAGTCCAGCGGGGTGCGCAGCGCCTCCACGTCGGGCTCGACGCCCTTGTTCTCCACGGACCAGCCGTACGCCTCGAACCATGCCGCGTTCATCGGCACCGTGATCACCGTGCCGTCCCCGAGCCGGTGCCGGCCCGTCATGCCGACGACTCCGCCCCAGGTGCGCTGGCCCACCACCGGGCCCAGCTCCAGCAGTTTGAACGCGGCGGTGATCATGTCGCCGTCGGAGCTGGTCGCCTCGTCCGTCAGCGCCACGAGCGGCCCGCGCGGGGCGTCGGAGGCGTACGACACGGGCTGGGCGTGGCGGGTGACGTCCCAGCCGATGATGGTGCGGGTCAGCTTCTCGACGACGAGTTCGCTGATGTGGCCGCCGGCGTTGCCGCGCACGTCCACGATCAGCGAGGGCCGGGACATCTCCATGCGCACGTCCCGGTTGAACTGGGCCCAGCCGGAGCCGCCCATGTCGGGGATGTGCAGATAGCCGCAGCGGCCGCTGCTCAACTCCCGGACCACGGCGCGGCGTTTGGCCACCCAGTCCTGGTAGCGCAGCGGGGTCTCGTCGATCAGCGGGACGACGGCGACTCGCCGGGGCGTTCCCCCGCCCTCCGCCGGCATGAACGTCAGCTCCACCGTCGTACCGCCCGCGCCGGCGAGCAGCGGATAGGGGCCCCTGACCGGGTCCACGGGGCGGCCGTCGACGTGGGTGAGGACGGCTCCCTCGCGGATGCCGGTGCCGGCCAGCGGGGAGCGGGCCCGGGAGTCGGAGGAGTCGCCGGGCAGGATCCGTTTGACCGTCCAGCCCTCCTCGCGGGGAACGAAGTTGGCGCCGAGGAGGCCCTGGCGGCGCTGGTAGTGCGCAGGGCCCTCGTTGCGGCGGGCGGCGGCGACATAGGCGTGGGAGGTGCCGAGTTCGCCGAGCACCTCCCGCAGCAGGTCCGCGAACTCGTCGGGAGAGGCGACGCGTTCGACCAGCGGGCGGTACTGGTCGAGGACCCCGTCCCAGTCGATGCCGCACATGCCGGGCTCCCAGAAGTAGGCGCGGATCAGCCGGCCCGCCTCCGCGTACGCCTGGCGCCACTCGGCCGCCGGGTCGGCCTCGTGCAGGATGCGGCGGGCGTCGATCCACACGGTCGTGTCGCTGTCGCCGGGCTCGGTGGCGGGGACCGCCCGCAGTTCGCCCTCGTCGACCACGACCAGCCGGGTGCCGTCGCCGCTGACCGCGAAGAAGTCCAGGTCCGCGACGAGTTCGGACCTCTTCGCCTTCCCGATGTCGAAGTGTTCCAGGGCGGGCCGGCCGCTGGTGTCGTTGGGGTTGACGAAGGTCTCGCCGAGCGCGCCGGAGATGGGCCAGCGCAGCCACACCACACCGCCGCCCGCGACCGGGTACAGCCCCGAGTACTTGGAGGCGGTCACCGGGAACGGGGTGACCCTGCTCTCCAGGCCCTCCGCCTCGACGGTCACCGTGCCGGATTCGGCGCCCTCCTCGGCGTCCTCGCGCTCGACCGGGTCCAGGCCGCCGGCCGCCGGGCGTCCCTCGGGGTTGAGGGCGAACGGGGACGGGGTGGCCGACGACAGCGGCACCAGGTAGGGGCGGCAGCCCAGCGGGAAGGACAGATCGCCGGTGTGCACGTCGTACACCGGGTCGAAGCCGCGCCAGGACAGGAAGGCGAGATAGCGGCCGTCCCGGGTGAAGACGGGGTTCTCGTCCTCGAAGCGGCCGTTGGTGACGTCGAGGACCAGCCGGTCCTTGATCCGGGCGAGTTTGATCAGCCGCAGCGACCGTCCGATGTTGGGATGCGACCAGGCCAGCCAGGCCCCGTCGGGGGAGAAGGCGAGGTCGCGCACGGGACCGTTGCCGGAGTGGATCAGCTCGGTGACCTCGCCCTGGTCCTCCTCGCCGGTTGAGACCAGCAGCAGCCGTCCGTCGTGCGCGGCGACGGCCAGCCGCTCTCCCGCCGGGTCGGCCACCATCTCCAGCACCCGGCCCAGTCTCCCCTGGGCGAGCCGCCGGGGCTCGCGCTGACCGGTCGCGCGGGGCAGCGAGGCGATCTCGATGGCGTCGTCGCCCTCGGCGTCCGTCACATACGCCACCTGGTCGCCGGGGCGGAGCATCTCCGGCAGCCGCACCCGTACGCCCGGGGTGTCGGTGAGGGTGCGGGCCGGGCCGTCGCGGTGGGTGAGCCAGTGCAGGCTGCCGCGTACGACGACGGCGCTGGCCCGGCCGGTCTCGTCGACGGAGATGCCGTCCAGGTGCCGTGCGGCCGGCACCTGGTAGGGGCGCCGCCCGGCCCGCGGCCCGCTCAGCGTGACATCGAGCCGGCGCGGGACGGAGTCGGGGGACAGGTCCTCCACGAGCCAGAGATCGCCGGCGCACTGGTAGACGACCCGGGTGCCGTCGCTGGAGGCGTGCCGGGCGTAGAAGGCGTCGTGGTCGGTGTGGCGGCGCAGGTCGGAGCCGTCGTACGCGCACGAGTACAGGTTGCCGACGCCCTCGTGGTCGGAGAGGAAGGCGATGCGCCCGCCGACGAACATGGGGGAGTGCAGATGGCCGTCGAGGCCTTCCAGCAGCCGCTGCCCATGCAGCCACAGCCTGCCCATGGCGCCGCCCCGGTAGCGCTTCCAGGCGGCCGGTTCATGCGGCGGGGTGCCGGTGAGCAGCAACGACTTCCGTTCACCGGCGATGTCGGCGACCTGGATGTCGGACACCGGGCCCCAGGGCAGCTTGCGGCCGGGACTGCCGTCGAGGGCGAGCTTGTAGGCCCAGGTGAAGTAGGAGAAGGGCTCGCCGTGCGAGGCGACGGCGAGGATGTGGGCGTGGCCGTTCTCGTCGGGGGGTGCCCAGCCGCAGACCCGGGTGTCCGAGCTGCCCCAGTAGGTGAGGCGCCGTCCGGGTCCGCCGTCCACCGGCATCAGGTGCACCTCGGGGTCGAGGCTGAGCCAGCTCGTGTACGCGATGTGCCGGCCGTCGGGGGAGAAGCGGGGGTGGCCGAGTTTGGTGCGGTCCACGGTGAGCCGCCAGGCGCGGCCGTGGCCGTCGAGCGGGGCGAGCCAGAGGTCGTCCTCGGCCACGAAGCACAGCAGGTCGTCCTTGAGGTGCGGCAGACGCAGGTAGGTCACCTTTCCCATGCTTTTCCGGGGGACGGACCGCAGCAACTTATGGGGACGGACCGCGGCAACTTATACGGAACCGACAACCGTGACGCAGAACACGAACGAAACAGTTTCGTTTCGTTAGCGGGGTGGGCTACCTTCGTCCTGTACGAAACGGTGTCGTTCTCCTGGCGCCGTGAACGCCGGAGTGGAAGGGTGGGAGGGATGAGCGAAGTCCCGATGGCACGCCGCAGCCGGATCACCCCCGAGCGCGAGGCCGAGCTGTACCGGGCCGTGCTCGATCTGCTCCGCGAGGTCGGCTACGACGCCGTCACCATGGACGCCGTGGCCGCCCGCACCCGGTCCAGCAAGGCCACTCTCTACCGCCAGTGGGGCGGCAAGGCCGAGCTGGTGGTGAGGGCGATGCGCAGCCAGAAGCCGGGCGGCATCGCCGACATCGACACCGGAACCCTGCGGGGCGACCTGCACACCATCATCGGGCGCGAGGACGACTGCGTCATGGCGCAGAACGTCGCTTTGATGCGGGCCCTGGCCATGGCGGTGCACCAGAACGACGATCTCCGCCAGGCGTTCAAGGAACTTCTGGTCGAACCGGAGATCGAGGAGTTCCACCGGATCGTCCGGCGGGCGGTCGACCGCGGCGAGATCAGCCCCGACAACCCCGCGCTGGACTACGTGGTGCACATGCTCGTCGGCGCGTTCGCCACACGGACGCTGATCGACGACCGGCCGCCCACACAGGAGTTCCTCCTTTCGTACATCGACGCCGTGGTACTCCCCGCCCTCGGCGTGCCGCCTCATCACTGACCGTCCCCGAGGTCAGCCACCAGAAGTCAGCCACCACTTGACGTCACCCCCCCATTGCCTTAAGGGCATGGGCGGTACCCCCATCGTCGTCGGGCTGATCACCCCTGCCCCGAAGCAACCACGACCTGACCGGGAGTACGCCCTCGTGGCCACTTTCCTCTATCGACTCGGCCGTCTCGCCTTCCGGCGACGGCATTTCGTAGCCCTCATCTGGGTGGCGCTGCTGGCGCTCGCGGGCATCGGCGCGGCCGGCGCCCCGGCGGCCGGCAACTCCTCCTTCTCCATTCCCGGCACCGAGGCCCAGAAGGCCTTCGACCTGCTCGAGGAACGCTTCCCCGGTTCCAGCGCCGACGGGGCGACAGCACGCGTCGTCTTCAAGGCACCGTCCGGCGAGAAGATGACCGACGCCGGCCACAAGGCGACCGTCGAGAAGACCGTCGGCGAACTCTCCGGCGGCTCCGAGGTCGCCCGTGTCACCGACCCGTACCAGGGCGGCGGGGTCAGCCAGGACGGCACCATCGCCTACGCCTCGGTGACCTACGACGTCTCCGGCATGGAACTGGAGGAGTCCTCCCGCGAGGCCCTGAAGGCCGCCGCGGAGGACGCCCGCGAGGCGGGCCTGACCGTCGAGATCGGCGGCGACGCCCTCCAGGCCGTCCCGGAGACCGGATCCGCGGAGATCATCGGCATCGGCGTCGCCGCGGTCGTCCTGGTCATCACCCTCGGCTCGCTGCTCGCCGCCGGGCTGCCGCTGCTCACCGCGATCGTCGGCGTCGGCATCGGCGTGTCGAGCATCACCGCGCTCGCTAGCACCCTCGACCTGGGCTCCACCACCTCCATCCTGGCCTCGATGATCGGCCTCGCCGTCGGCATCGACTACGCGCTGTTCGTCGTCTCCCGCTACCGGGCCGAACTGGCCGAGGGCCGCGCACGCGATGAGGCCGCCGGCCGGGCCGTCGGCACGGCGGGCTCCGCCGTGGTCTTCGCCGGTCTGACCGTCGTCATCGCCCTGGTGGGCCTGTCGGTCGTCAACATCCCGATGTTGACCAAGATGGGCATCGCCGCCGCCGGCACCGTCGTCATCGCGGTGCTGATCGCCCTCACCCTGATCCCCGCCCTGCTCGGCTACGCCGGCCGCCGGGTCCGCCCCGCGGGCGAGAAGAGCAAGCTGCTCGGCGGAGGCCGCGCCGTGAAGAAGCCGCAGCGCCGGAACATGGGCACCCGCTGGGCGAGCTTCGTCGTCCGCCGTCCCCTGGCCGTGCTGCTGCTCGGCGTGATCGGCCTGGGCGCCGCCGCCGTCCCGGCCGCATCACTGGAACTGGGCCTGCCCGACGACGGCTCGCAGCCGGTGTCCACGACCCAGCGCCGCGCCTACGACCTGCTCTCCGAGGGTTTCGGCCCCGGCTTCAACGGCCCGCTGGTGGTCGTGGTCGACGCCAAGGGCGCCGGTGACCCGCAGACGGTCTTCAAGGGGGTCGGCGAGGACATCAAGGGCCTCGACAACGTCGTGAACGTCAGCCCCGCGCAGCCCAACAAGGCCGGCGACACGGCGACGATCACCGTGATCCCCGAGTCCAAGCCCTCGTCGGTGACCACCGAGGACCTGGTCCACGACATCCGCGACGCCGCAGGCACCGACTTCGTCGCCGACGGCGAGGCCGACGTCCTGGTCACCGGCGCCACGGCGATGAACATCGACGTCTCGCAGAAGCTCAACGACGCCCTGGTCCCGTACCTGGTCCTGGTGGTCGGCCTGGCCTTCCTGCTGCTGATCGTCGTGTTCCGCTCGATCCTGGTCCCGCTGAAGGCGGCCCTCGGCTTCCTGCTCTCCGTGCTCGCGGCCCTCGGCGCGGTCGTCGCGGTCTACCAGTGGGGCTGGCTGTCCGGCCTGATGGGCGTGGAGGAGACCGGTCCGATCATGTCGATGATGCCGATCTTCATGGTCGGCGTGGTCTTCGGACTGGCCATGGACTACGAGGTGTTCCTCGTGACCCGGATCCGGGAGGCCTACGTCCATGGCGAGAAGCCAGGGCAGGCCGTCGTGACCGGCTTCCAGTACAGCGCCCGGGTGGTGACCGCCGCCGCGGTGATCATGATCGCGGTCTTCTCCGGCTTCATCGGCTCCAGCGACTCGATGGTCAAGATGATCGGCTTCGGTCTCGCGGTCGCCGTCCTCTTCGACGCGTTCGTCGTCCGCATGGCGATCGTCCCGGCCGTACTGGCCCTGCTCGGCACGAAGGCCTGGTGGCTACCGAAGTGGCTGGACCGCGCCCTGCCCAACGTGGACGTCGAGGGCGAGGGCCTGGCGGCGCACGACACCGGCAACAAGGACGAGGACCGGCAACTCGTGAAGGCCTGACGGCCTCAACGACCGCAGTACCAGCCGGTGAGGGCTCCGTGCGGACGGGACGCCCTCACCGGCTTCCCTCTGTCCCCCTCCTCCCACTCCGCAATGCGCTCGCGTGGCCTCTGCAACGACCGCTAGCGTGCCCCGCATGACGACAGCCACCCCTGACGCCCAGAGCTCCGGAGCCCACCCCCGATTCGCAGAAGCCCTCCGGGAACTGGGTCTCGGTGACGTGATCCCGCAGGTCCGCCGCTTCCCCGACGCGACCCGTACCGCTGCCGAGGCCGCCGCCGCGGTCGGGTGCGAGCTCAGCCAGATCTGCAAGTCGCTGATCTTCGCGGCGGACGGGGTGCCCGTGCTGGTGCTGATGGACGGCTCCTCCCGCGTCGACGTGGAGCTGGTCCGCAGGGAACTCGGCGCCGGGAAGGTGACGCGGGCCAAGGCCGACGTCGTACGGGAGACCACCGGGTACGCCATCGGCGGCGTGCCCCCCTTCGGGCACCGTACGCGCACGCGCGTGCTCGCCGACCGGTCGCTGCTGGAGCACGACGTGGTGTGGGCGGCCGCGGGCAATCCGCACGCCGTGTTCCCCATGGCGCCCAAGGACCTCGTCACTCACGCCGAAGCCACCGTCGTGGACGTGCGTGAGCGGACTTCGTGACACCGCTGGTCACCGCGGCCGTGCTGCTCGCCGCGGTCACCCACGCCGGCTGGAACGCCATCGCGCACCGCATCACCGACAAGCTCGTCGGGTTCACCCTGATCTCCGGCGGCGGGCTGCTGATCGGGCTGGCCGCGGTGCCGTTCGTGCCGTTCCCGGCGGCCGGGGCCTGGCCGTACCTGCTGTGCTCGGCCGCGATTCACATGGCGTACTACGCGCTGCTGATGAAGTCCTTCCGGCTGGGCGACTTCGGGCAGGCGTATCCCCTCGCCCGCGGCAGCGCCCCCCTGGTCGTCACCGTGCTGGCCGCCGTGTTCGCGCACGAGGTGCCCGACGGCTGGGCCGCCGCCGGGATCGCCCTGTCCTGCGCCGGGCTGACCGGCGTCGCCCTGTGGGGCCTGCGCGGACACCGGCCCGACTGGGCGGCGATCGGGGCGGCGCTGGCGACCGGCCTGACCATCGCCGTGTACACGGTCGTCGACGGGCTCGGCGTACGCGCCTCCGGCTCGTCGTTCGGGTACATCGCCTGGTTGATTGCCGTCCAGGGCACGGTGATCCCCCTCTACGCCCTGTACCGCTGGGGGCGGGAGACGGGCGCCCGGCTGCGGCCGCACGCCCGGCTCGGCCTGCTCGGCGCCGCGCTGTCCGTCGCCGCGTACGCCCTCGTCCTGTGGGCCCAGACCCGGGCGCCGCTCGCCCCCGTCGCGGCCCTGCGGGAGTCGTCGATCATCGTGGGCGCCGCCATCGGCGCGCTGTTCTTCAAGGAGCGGTTCGGTGCGCCGCGCATCGCGGCGGCCGGGCTGCTGGTGGTCGGCATCGGGCTGATGCTGCGCGCCGGATGAAGGGCGTGTCGCCGTCGTACAGGCGGGTGCAGGGCGGCGGTGGGAGGGGCACCCTGGAACTAGGAATTCCGGAGGTGAACGTCATGATGCACACCGCAGTGGGATGGCATGTGGAGCTGGAGTTCATGGAGGACGACCAGCACACCCGCGCGGTCGCGATGGTCCGGCTGCCCGACGGGACCGAGATACGGGCCAACGGGCACGCCAGCCGCCACCACACCGACGCAAATCAGCCACGGGTCGGAGAGGAGATCGCCGGCGCTCGGGCACTGAACGAACTCGCCATGCAGATGCTGACCAAGGCGCACCGCGAGATCGACGACGCGTCGGGGCGGACCTCGCACCCGATCCACGCCTGATCAGGCGGCCAACGACCGCCGTACCGCCCGTATCAGCGCCTGGGCCCTCGGGTCCGCCGTCACCGTCCTGCGAAAGCCGTTGGTGACGTAACCGAAGGCGACGCCCGACTCCGGGTCGGCGAAGCCGAGGGAGCCGCCGCGGCCGGGGTGGCCGAAGGAGCCCGGGGCCAGGAAGGGGGAGGCGCTGCCGTGCAGCATGTAGCCGAGTCCGAAGCGGGTGCCGACGACCAGCACCCGGTCCGGGCCCGCCGACTCCTCGGCGCGGGCGCGTTCGACGGTGGCCCCGTCGAGGAGGCGGACGCCGTCGACGGGGCCGATGAGTGACGCGTAGAAGCGGGCCAGTCCGTCCGCCGTCGCGACCCCGTTGGCGGCGGGCAGGGCCGCCGCGCGGAACGCCGGGTCGTTCTGGTCCGGGAAGGGGGTGATCGCGGCGAAGGCGCGGCGGGTGAGGGAGGACGGGTCGGCGTGGGCGTCGGTGACCGAGCGCTTGGGACGGGCGCGCAGCGTCCCGGCCGGCTCGGGCCCCTCGATCCGGCCGACCGTGCCGACGCGGTGGGCCTGCGCCTGGGGCAGCCCCACCCACAGGTCCAGGCCCAGCGGACCGGCGATCTCCGCCGCGATCCACTCGCCGGAGCCCCGGCCGGTGAGGCGCCGCACCAGTTCGTCGAGCAGCCAGCCGTAGGTCAGCGCGTGATAGCCGTGGTCCGTGCCCGGCTCCCACACGGGGGCCTGGGCGGCGACCGCCTCGGCGGCCAGGAGCGGATCGGCCGCCTCCGATGGGGTGAGCGGCCGGTCGAGGACCGGGAGTCCGGCGCGGTGGTTCAGTATGTGCCGGACCAGCAGCCGCTCCTTGCCATGCGCCTTGAACTCCGGCCAGTACTGGCCGACCGGCGCGTCCAGGTCCAGCTCGCCGCGCTGGTGCAGCAGCAGGAGTACGGCGGCGGCGACGCCCTTGGTCGCCGAGCGCACGACCTGCGCGGTGTCCCGCCGCCACGGTTCGGTGCCGTCGATGTCCTTCACCCCGGCCCACAGGTCGACGACCCTGCGCCCGTCCCGGTACACGGCGACGGCCGCGCCCCGTTCCCCGAGCGCCTCGAAGTTCCGGGCGAACGCCTCCCGGACCGGCTCGAAGCCTCCGGCCACTGTGCCGTGCACGTCGACGTCCACGTTCCTGTCGGTCCTTCCCACTCGCCTTGCGCCGTTCACCTGTGACAGCCGTTCACCTGTGACATGCGGTGCAACAGTGCCCGTACGCCTGCGATTCCTGGGCGCGGCCGGTCACGCGCGATCGTTATGAACGGCCGGGTGCGGCCGGTACCGAGCGGGGATCGAAGCCGTACGGCAGTTCCAGGCGGTGGGCGCGCATCAGTGCGTCGTCGGCGAGGAGGTCCCGCGTGGATCCGTCCGCCGCGATCACGCCGTCGCTGAGGACCAGCGAGCGCGGGCACAGCTCCAGGGCGTACGGCAGGTCGTGGGTGACCATCAGCACGGTGACGTCCAGGGAGCGCAGGATGTCGGCGAGTTCGCGGCGGGAGGCGGGGTCCAGGTTGGAGGACGGCTCGTCCAGGACCAGGATCTCCGGCTCCATCGCGAGCACGGTCGCCACGGCCACCCGGCGCCGCTGGCCGAAGGAGAGATGGTGCGGCGGCCGGTCCTTGAACTCCGCCATGCCGACCCGGCCCAGCGCCCGGTCCACCCGCTCCTCCAGTTCGGGCCCCTTGAGCCCGGCCGCCGCCGGCCCGAACGCCACGTCCTCGCGCACCGTCGGCATGAAGAGCTGGTCGTCCGGGTCCTGGAAGACGATGCCGACCCGGCGCCGGACCTCGGCCATGTGCCGCCTGCCGACCTCGAGGCCGGCCACCGTCACCGTGCCGGTGCCGCCGCTCAGGATGCCGTTGAGGTGGAGGACGAGGGTGGTCTTGCCGGCACCGTTCGGGCCGAGCAGCGCGACCCTCTCGCCGCGCGCGATGGAGAAGTCCACGCCGAACAGGGCCTGGTGGCCGTCGGGGTAGGCGAAGGCGAGGCCGGAGACCTGCAGGGACGGTGTCACAGGAAACGCCCACTTCCCAGCTTGCGGGTGGTTATTGTTGTCAACGGCCGGTGCATGCGAGAGCCAAGCTTGCACCACCTCTGTGTCACTGCTGTCAACCGGGCTGGTTTCAACCCGGCTGGTGTCGATCGTGTCAGTCTCGGTTGCCCGCTGGGCAGCCGTGCAGCGTGAGCCAGGAATCCCCCTTATGACCCAAGGGGGAGGATTCAAAGGGTCCATCCCAGCAAGCACACGACGAGAGCCGCGCCCGGGAGCAGTAAAGCGTACGACCACTGCGCCCGGGACGCGGTCACCTCGTCGATCACCGGCATGGAACCGGCGTAGCCGCGGCTCACCATGGCCAGGTGCACCCGCTCGCCGCGTTCGTAGGAGCGGATGAACAGCGCGCCCGCGGACTTGGCGAGCACGCCCCAGTGCCGTATCCCGCGTGCCTCGAAGCCGCGGGACTCACGGGCGATCCGCATCCGGCGCATCTCGTCGGTGATGACGTCGCCGTAGCGGACCATGAAGGAGGCGATCTGCACCAGCAGCGGCGGGAGCCTCAGCCGCTGGAGACCCAGGAGCAGTTCGCGCAGCTCGGTGGTGGCGGCGAGGAGGACCGAGGCGGCGACGCCCAGGGTGCCCTTGGCCAGGACGTTCCAGGCGCCCCACAGTCCACCGGCGCTCAGCGACAGCCCGAGGACATCGACGCGCTCGCCCTCCGCCACGAACGGCAGCAGCACGGCGAAGGCGACGAACGGGACCTCGATCAGCAGCCGTTTGAGCAGGAACCCGGCCGGCACCCGGGCGGCGTACGCGACAAGGGCGAGCAGCGCGGCGTACACCGCGAACGCCCATATCGCCTCGCGCGGGGTGGACACCACGACGACCACGAAGGCGAGGACCGCGGCGAGTTTGGTGTGCGGCGGCAGGGCGTGCACGGGGGAGTGACCGTGCCGGTAGAGCTTGTGCGCGTGACCCGCTCCCACGTCAGACGCTCGTGCCGGTGGGGGCGGCGGCCTCGGCCTCCTCGCCGGTGCGCCGCCTGCGGACCGCCCAGAACACGCCGCTGCCCGCGACGACCGTCACGCCGACGCCGATCACGCCCGCGAGGCCGCCGGAGAGGCGGGCGTCGTCGACGTCCTCGACGCCGTAGTCGGCCAGCGGGGAGCCGTCGAGTGCGTGCTCCTCCGCCTTCTTGTCGATGCCGTGGTCGGTGGCGACCTTCTCCAGGCCGTCGGGGTTCGCGGAGGCGTAGAAGCTGACGAACCCGGCGAGGAGCAGCGAGGTGACCAGCCCGGTGATCCAGACGGTGCGCCGGGAGCGGGCGGCGACGGGTTCCGCGGTGGGGGTGTCGGGGGCGTCGACCAGTTCGCCGTTCACCCGCAGCTTCAGCTTCTGCCGCAGCCCGCGTGCCCCGTGCACCAGGTCCGGGCGCACGGCGACGACGGCGCCGACGGTCAGCGCGGTGATCACGGCCTCGCCGATGCCGATGAGGAGGTGCACGCCCACCATGGCGGTGGCGACCTTGCCGAGCGAGACATCGGTGGTGCCGCCGACGGCGTAGAGCAGCGTGAAGACGATCGCGGAGGCCGGGACGGAGATCAGCGCGGCGGCGAAGGACGCGGCGGTCACCGAGCGGCGGGTACGCGGCAGCAGCTTCACCAGGCCGCGGAAGAGCGCGTACGCGACGATCGTCGTGGTGATCGCCATGGTGGTGATGTTCACGCCGAGCGCGGTCAGCCCGCCGTCGGCGAAGAGGACGGCCTGCATCAGCAGGACGACCGAGACACACAGGACACCGGTGTAGGGGCCGACGAGGATCGCGGCGAGGGCGCCGCCGAGCAGATGGCCGCTGGTTCCCGCCGCGACGGGGAAGTTCAGCATCTGCACGGCGAAGATGAACGCCGCGACCAGTCCGGCCAGCGGCGCGGTGCGCTCTCCCGCACTTCCGGCCGCGCTCGAGCCGGAGGTGCCCCCCAACTCGCGTCGCGCGCCGCGCAGGCTCACGGCGATCGCGCCGGCGGCGATGACTCCGGCCGCGGCGGACACAGGGGCGTTGATGAATCCGTCAGGTGCGTGCACGGACTCGATGATGCGGCCTATTGCAAACACTTCGCAAGAGCGAGTGCTTCGTCTTGCTCTCCGCACCCCTCATATGTGAGATTCGCCGCTCGGAAGCGCGGATTCCGGAATCGGTGCACCATGGAACGCGGGGTGGGTATACGGCCTACACGGCTTGGACGGCTTACATGCCTTAGATGCCGATGGATCGCAGCGTAAGGGGCCCACCGATGTCCGTAGTCGAGCAGTACGCGCGAGCCCACATCGTCACCGACGTCCTGGAGGACGACCGCGGCGCCGTACCCGTGGTGCTGCGCTACGACCCCGAAGCGGATCCCCGCCGCGTCCACATGGCGCTTCCGGGCGCCCCGCCCCACGAATGGGCCGTCGCCCGGGAACTGCTGGAGCAGGGTCTACTCGCCCCGGCGGGCAGGGACGAGATACGGGTGTGGCCGTGCGGCCGCGTCCAGGCCGTCATCGAGTTCCACACCGCTGAGGGCGTGTCGGTGGTGGAGTTCGAGACGAAGGACCTGACGCGGTTCCTGCGGCAGACGTACGCGGCCACCGCGGAACCCGTCCCGCACTGAGCCCTGCGCCCGGCTAGCCGCCGGCCTTCAGCAGCGCCGCCACCATCGGCCCGGCCGTCGAGCCGCCGTGCCCGGCCGCCTGCACCACACCGGCGGCCGCCAGATCGCCGCGGTACGCGGTGAACCAGCCGTTTGGCTTCTTCTGCCCGTCCACCTCGGCCGACCCGGTCTTCGCGCCCCGGTCACCGCTCACCCCGGCCATCGCCTCCGCCGCCGTGCCGGAGGAGGCGGTGTACGACATCAGCTCCCGCAGCTGCGCCAGCGTGTCGGCGGACAGCGTGCGCGAGGCCTTCGCCAGCGACCGCCCGTCGACCTCCGGCGAGACCAGGTACGGCTGGTGGAAGACGCCCGCCTTGACCGTCGCCGACACCGACGCCATGTTCAGCGGGTTCATCCGCACCCCGCCCTGTCCGATCAGGGAGGCGCCCATCGGCGCCGCCGACTGCACCGGCACCGCCCCGTCGAAGGTCGGCACGCCGACCTGCCAGTTGTTCATCCCGAGCCCGAACACCTGCTGGGCCTGCTTGGTCAGATCGTCGTTCTTCAGCTCGGGCGCCTGGCTGATGAAGGCCGTGTTGCAGGACCGGGCGAAGCTCGCCTTGAACGTGCCGTCCTTGATCTCGAACTTGTTGTCGTTCTGGAACTTCCAGCCGCCGTAGCTGAAGTACTTCGGGCACGGGTGCTTCTCGTCCATCGAGGCGAGCCCCTTCTCGATCAGCATCGAGGCGGTGATCACCTTCATCGTGGAGCCGGGGGCCAGCGAACCCTGGAACGCGGTGTTGAAGTTGCGCGAGGAGTTCGCCACAGCGAGGATCTCGCCCGTCGACGGGCGCAGCACCACCACCGACGCCCGCTTCTTCGCCGCGACCTGCTTCTCGGCGGCGGCCTGGAGCGACGGGCTCAGCGTGGTCTGCACCGTGCCGGGCGTGCCCTCGCTCAGCTCCAGGAGGGTCTTGTCGGACAGCTTCGCCTTCTTCGACTCCTTGCCGCGCACGATCCGCAACTCGACGCCGGCCTCGCCGCCCGCCTTCTCGCCGTACTTCTCCCGCAGCCCGTCCAGCACCGACCCGAGGGACGGGTACTTCTCGGCGGTCAGCTCACCGCCGTCCCGGTCGAGCGCCTCGACCGGCGGGGTGCCCGCCTCGCCGGTGACCAGCTTGTCGCCCTCCTTGAGGTCCGGATGCACGACGGACGGCTGCCAGTCGATCCGCGGCGCGCCGTCCCCGGCCCGCCGCACCACGGTCAGCGCACTGTCGTACGCCAGCGGCTTGCCGGCCTCCTCGTACGACACCGTGCCCTTGACGGAGAAGGGGACCTCCCCGCCGGCGGGGGCGGCCGGAGTGAGGGTGAGGTTCTTGATGCGGGCGTCCTTGGCGTACGCCTTCAGCAGGGCGGCCGCGGCCTTCGGGTCGTCGGTGGCGGCGGCGGCCTCGTCCACCTTGCCCGCACCCCAGGCGGTGAGGAAACGCTCGGCCGCGGTGGTGACCTCCTCCGCGGACAGCGGACCGGTCTTCACGGCCTCCGCCCGGGTGGAGGCGGATCCGCTGCCGTCCTCCGCGGCGGCGCCGCCCCCGTACAGCGCGTAGGCGCCGAACCCGGCACCGCCCACGACCACGGCGATCACTCCGCCCAGCACGACGGGCCTGGTCTTCCGCCGCTCACCGGCGCGCGCTCTGTTCCCCACTCTGTCCGTTCCTCCGCTGCCTGCCGGGCTCCCCGTTACCCGTGTGGCTCTCGTGGCGCTCATGGCCTCATGGCGCCGGATGTGCGACCGCGACGGCCACCACCCTAGAGTCCCGCCCGGAACGTGGCGCGATCAGCCTCCGGCTCGTAGCACGGCTGCGACAATCGGACCGGCCGCGTCGCCGCCGTGCCCGCCCTGCTGGGCCATGGCCGCCGCCGCGATGTCGTTGCGGAAGCCGGTGAACCAGCTGTCCGACGCGGCATTGCCGTCGACCTCGGCCGACCCGGTCTTCGCGCCGATGTCACCGCCGAGGCCCGCCATGGCCTGCCGTGCCGTTCCCTGCGTGGCGGTCAGCCGCATCATCTGCCTCAGCTGCGCCGCGGTGCCCGACGGCAGCCCCTTGGCCTGCGCCAGCTGCCGCCCGTCGAGGTCCGGGGAGACCAGATACGGCTGGCGGAAGGTGCCGGTGATGGCGGTGGCCGTTACGGAGGCCACGTTCAGCGGGTTCATCTGCACCTGCCCCTGGCCGATGGCGTTCGCCGCCTGGTCCTGGCCGTCGACGGCGGGCACACTGCCGTCGAAGGAGACGATGCCGGTCTTCCAGTCGTCCCGGCCGAGCCCGAACCGCTCCTGCGCCTCCCGGGTGAGGGACTGCGTGGTCAGCGGCGGCTCGTCGACGAGCTTGACGAAGGCGGTGTTGCAGGAACGCAGGAAGCTGTTGGCGAGCGTCGCGCCCTCGTTCGGCGTCATACCGGTGATGTTCTTGAAGGTCTGGCTCCGCCACACGGCGCTGGCCGGACAGGGCGCCGGACCGTTCATCGAGGTCACGCCGTTGTCTATCAGCATCGCGGCCGTGATGATCTTCATGGTGGAGCCGGGGGCGACCTTGCCCTGGAAGGCCGCGTTGAACCCGTCCGCGCGGTGGTTGGCCACCGCCAGCACCTCACCGGTGCTCGGCTTCACGGCCACCACCGAGGACTCGGCGAACCCCTTCACCGCCTTCTCCGCCGCCGCCTGCACTCCGGCGCTGAGCGTGGTCCGCAGCGTGCCCGGCTCGCCCTCGGCGAGGGTCAGCAGCGAGGTGTCGGCGGCGGCCTCGCCCGAGGCGTCCTCCGCGTGCCGGACCACCAGCTCGACACCCGGGGTGCCGCCCGCCTTCGCGCCGTACTTCTGGCGCAGGGTGTCCAGGATCGGCCCCAGGGAGGGGTACTTCTCCTTCGTCAGCACCGTGCCGTCACGGTCCACGGCCTCGATGGGCGGCTGCGCGGACTCCTCGGTGACCAGGGTGTCGCCGTCCTTCAGGTCCGGGTGCACGACGGACGGCTCCCAGTCGACCAGGGCCCGCCCGGTGGTCTTCCCGCGGACGACGGTCAGCTCGCTCTCGTAGCTGAGCGTCTTCGACTTCCCTTCATAACTGACGGTCGCCTGCACGGTGAACGGGACGGTGGTGCCGGTGGCCGTCCCGGGCGTGATCCCGACCTCGCCGATATGCGCCTCCTCGCCGTACCCGGACAGCAGCGCGCCGGCCTCCTGCGCGTTGTTCGTGTACGACGCCGCCCGGTCCGCCGCGCCCTTCTCCCAGGCGGCGAAGAACGCCTCGGCCGTCTTCCTGACCTCGTCCCGGTCCGGCGGCCCGGCCTTCTTCGTCTCCGACGCGCCGCCCCCGCCGCCCCCGCTCACGGCCGACACGATGTTGTAGGCCCCGTACCCGGCCCCACCCACCATCACCGCGAACACACCGCCGATGACGGCGACCTTGACCCCCTTGCCCATCGGGCCATCCCCTCCCCCGTCGAACCCCACGCCTTCTGAACGCGTTCAGAAAGCCCGACCCGGAGCACCCTATGCGGTGCGGGTGCCAACCGGGACGTCCGTTTCCGTTTGTTGTCCGAAGAGAGACCGCCCCCGATGCGCGGTTACTGGCCCCGACCGGTGTCCTCGACACACCGCTGCGCCGACGCGCCGAAGGACGACCCGTCCGGCTAGACCCACGTGTCCAGCCACATCCGCGACCGCCAGTCGTCGATGGGGATGGGGGTGCCGGTGAACAGGGGCCAGAAGTAGATGAAGTTCCAGGCGATCAGGAGGGTGAGGACGCCTGCTGCTGCGGCGCCGGCCACCCGGCGGGTGTCGGTGGAGCGGGGTGGGCCGACCAGTGCGCCCAGGAGCATGGCGACGGCCAGGCAGAGGAAGGGGACGAAGACGACGGCGTAGAAGAAGAAGATCGTGCGTTCCTGGTAGAGGAACCACGGGAGGTAGCCGGCCGCGATGCCGCAGGCGATGGCGCCCGCGCGCCAGTCGCGGCGGAAGAACCAGCGCCACAGGACGTAGAGCAGGGCGAAGCAGCCCACCCACCACAGCAGGGGCGTGCCGATCGCCAGGACCTCCTGGGCGCACTTCTCGCCCGCGTCGGCCGGGCAGCCGTTCACGCCGGGGGCCGGGGACTCGTAGAAGTACGACACCGGGCGGCCGGTGACGATCCAGCTCCAGGGGTTGGACTCGTAGGTGTGTGGCGAGGACAGGCCGACGTGGAAGTCGTAGACCTGGTGCTCGTAGTGCCACAGGCTGCGCCACCAGTCCGGGAACAGCCAGGACCAGTCGCTGCTGCGGCCGTCCTTGACCGCCCAGTCGCGGTAGTAGCCGCCGGTGCCGTCGGACGGGGAGAGGATCCAGCCGATCCAGGAGGCGAAGTAGGTGACCACCGCCACCGGCACGGTCGACAGGAACGCCCAGCCCAGGTCCCGCTTCAGCACCGCGGTCCGGGGCCGCCGGGCGCCCGCGACCCTGCGCGCGCCGACGTCCCACAGCACCGCCATCACACAGAACGCGGCCATGATGTACAGCGCGTTCCACTTGGTGCCGATCGCCAGGCCCAGCATCAGGCCCGCCGCCAGCCGCCACGGCCGGAAGCCGATCCGGGTGGTCTCGGCGACGTATGCGTCCGGCCGGGCGCGGCCCTCGGCGTCCACGGGCAGCGCGGCGGCCAGTTTCTCCCGCGCCCGGTCCCGGTCGACCAGCAGACAGCCGAACGCCGCCAGCACGAAGAACATCAGCACGCCGTCGAGCAGCGCGGTCCGGCTCATCACGAAGTGCAGCCCGTCCACCGCCATCAGCGCGCCCGCGAGACAGCCCAGGAACGTGGACCGGAACAGCCGCCGCCCGATCCGGCACAGCATCAGGACCGACAGCGTGCCCAGCAGCGCCGTCATGAACCGCCAGCCGAACGGGTCGAAGCCGAAGATCAGCTCGCCCAGCCCGATGACGTACTTGCCGACCGGCGGATGCACCACATACGCGGCGTCCGTGGGGATCGGGACGTTGCCGCCCGAGTCCAGGATCAGCCGGTTGGCCTCCTTGTCCCAGTTGACCTCGAACCCGCGGTGGACCAGCGCCCACGCGTCCTTGGCGTAGTACGTCTCGTCGAATATCACCTTCTTGGGGCTGCCCAGGTTCCAGAACCGCAGCACCCCGGCCAGCAGCGTGACCAGCAGCGGACCGCCCCACGCCGACCAGCGCGTGATGCGCTGCGCGAGCTGCGGCGGCACGCCCAGCGTCGCCCACAGCCGGCCCGACGGCTCGGTGTACGGCGGCACCAGGCGGTCACGCACATCGCCTCGGGGGCCCGACGCCCGGTAGCCGAAACGGCGCAGCCGCTGCTGCCACGTCTGCTGCTGCTCGAGCGGCGACTGCTCCTGCCGGATGTCCGTGGAGGACGCGGTACTGGTCACCGCGCCATCGTAGGGAACCGCGCTGTGAGAGTCCCGCGCATGGCCGGTATGCCCCGCCTCTGTCCGTTACTGGGAGGATGGGGCCGTGACCGGAACCCTCGTACTCGCAGGCACCCCCATCGGCGACATCTCCGACGCCCCGCCCCGGCTCGCCGAGGAACTCGCCGGCGCCGACATCGTCGCCGCCGAGGACACGCGCCGGCTGCGTCGGCTGACCCAGGCGCTCGGCGTCACGCCCAAGGGACGGGTCGTGTCGTACTTCGAGGGCAACGAGTCCGCCCGTACGCCCGAACTGGTCGAGGAGCTGGCGGGCGGCGCGCGGGTGCTGCTGGTCACCGACGCCGGGATGCCGTCCGTGTCCGACCCCGGGTACCGGCTGGTCGCCGCGGCCGTCGAGCGGGACGTCAAGGTCACCGCGGTGCCCGGACCCTCTGCCGTGCTCACCGCGCTCGCCCTGTCCGGGCTGCCCGTGGACCGCTTCTGCTTCGAGGGGTTCCTGCCCCGCAAGGCCGGGGAACGGCGGGGACGGCTGCGCGAGGTCGCCGGGGAGCGGCGCACCCTCGTCTATTTCGAGGCCCCGCACCGGCTCGGCGACACCCTCGCCGCTATGGCAGACGTCTTCGGGGCGGAGCGCCGGGCCGCCGTCTGCCGCGAGCTCACCAAGACCTACGAGGAGGTCCGGCGCGGCCCGCTGGCCGAGCTGGCCGCGTGGGCGGCGGAGGGCGTGCGCGGGGAGATCACCGTGGTGGTCGAGGGCGCGCCGGAGCAGGGCCCGGAGGAGGTCGACGCCGCGGAGCTGGTGCGCAGGGTGCGGGTGCGGGAGGAGGCCGGGGAGCGGCGCAAGGAGGCGATCGCCGCGGTGGCGGTGGAGGCGGGGCTGCCGAAACGGCAGGTTTTCGACGCCGTCGTTGCCGCCAAGACGGCTGGTGGTTCCGGTTCCGGTTCCGCTGAGCGCCGTTAGGGGTGCGGTGCGTCCCGGCATCACGGTGGGGGAGGGCCGGTCGCGTCCCTGGGGGCGTGAAGTCCGGCGTTGGCAAAGGGGTTGGGGCACTTTGGCAATCCACGGCCAAATCGGCGCCAATTGTCGGTAACCCGCCGTGCACTCTCGGTCGCCGGGGAGTCCACTGGACGGTGAGGACGGATGCGGGTCCGTTCCGTCAGTGGAGCGACAGGAGCCGGCATGACGGAGATCTCTGAGCTCGGCGGGTTGCGTGCGGGGGCCACCGCCGTGGTCGACGAGGCGTACTCGTTCGCCTGTATGCGCTGCGGGTACGGCTGGGAACAGACGTACGAGATAGAGCACCACACCGACGCCGACGGCCACGAGTTCGTGCTGTACGTGGCGGACGGCCGGATCGTCCCCTCCCCGCTCAACCGGCCCACATGCGGCAGCTGCGACGGTCACCTCGTGCGGATCCTGCGCCCGGGCCGGGTCGCCTCCGCCCGTGACGCCGCACACCGCGACCGCCGGGTACCGGCCGCCGGGCCCGTCGAGGCGCCCTGGGAGCCCGAGCGGCCCGCGCCGCTTCCGTAGGATCGGGGGCATGCCTGCCAACGCCCCCGACAAGAACGCCGCGCCGCCGCTCCCGGAGCCCCTGCGGGTGCCGGTCGCGGACTCCCACACCCACCTCGACATGCAGTCCGGCACGGTCGAGGAGGCCCTCGCCAAGGCCGCGTCGGTGGGCGTGACGACCGTGGTGCAGGTCGGCTGCGACCTCAAGGGGTCCCGGTGGGCCGCGGACACCGCGGCGGCGTACGACGCGGTCCACGCGACGGTCGCCCTGCACCCCAACGAGGCCCCGCGGATCGTCCACGGCGACCCTGGGGGCACCTCCCAGCCCCCTGGGGCTGGGGGAGGGTGGTCCCGGCAAGGCGCCCGCGAGCCGGGCGGGGACGCCGCGCTGGACGAGGCCCTCGCCGAGATCGACCGGCTGGCCGCGCTGCCCCAGGTCAAGGGCGTCGGTGAGACGGGCCTGGACTACTTCCGCACCGGGCCCGAGGGCAAGGAGGCGCAGGAGCGGTCCTTCCGCGCCCACATAGAGATCGCCAAGCGGCACGGCAAGACCCTCGTGATCCACGACCGCGACGCCCACGCCGACGTCCTGCGCGTGCTCAAGGAGGAGGGCGCGCCCGAGCGCACCGTCTTCCACTGCTACTCGGGGGACGCCGCGATGGCGGAGATCTGCGCGAGCGCCGGGTACTACATGTCGTTCGCCGGCAACGTCACCTTCAAGAACGCGCAGAACCTGCGGGACGCGCTCGCCGTCGCCCCGCTGGAACTGGTCCTCGTGGAGACCGACGCGCCGTTCCTGGCCCCGGTGCCCCACCGCGGCCGCCCCAACGCCCCCTACCTGGTGCCGGTCACGGTGCGTGCCATGGCGGCCGTACGGGGCATCGACGAGGACACCCTGGCCACGGCCCTCGGGGCGAACACGGCCCGGGCCTTCGGATACTGACGGGCGGGTGTACGTTCCGTAGTCGTGTCGCTTGGGAGAGTGATCGACGCTCGGCTAGGTTCTGGGAGCCCGATCGGGACCCCGCGGCCACCCTGGAGCGTGTCGGCGTGAGCACCCCCCTGCGGTTCGAGACGTACGAGAAGACGTGCCCGGCCCATGACGTCTGCGGTGATCTGCACGAGGCGGAGACCGTCCCCGCCCTTCCCCGCCGCACCCCCGGCCCCGCACCGGCCCGGCGGTCCGCGCACCGGCGCCGGGGACGGTACGCCGAGCGGGCGGACGGCATGCGCCGACTGCTGCCGCAGGCGCTCGTCGTGGCGTTCCTCGCCGGCGGCACCAGCGCCTTCGTCGCCAAGGACAAGGCCGTCGAGCTGAACGTCGACGGCCGGACCCGCACCCTGCACACCTTCGCCGACGACGTCACCGGACTGCTCGCCGAAGAGGGCGTGCCGACGGGGGCCCACGACGCGATCACGCCCGCACCCGGCACGGCGCTCCGCGACGGCGTCGCGATCGAGGTACGCCACGCCCGCCCGGTGCTGCTGACCCTCGACGGCCGGCGGCACGAGGTGTGGACGACGGCGCACACCGTGGAGGCCTTGCTCAGGGAACGGGGCGTGCGCGTGCAAGGCGCGTACGTGTCGACCCCCCTCTCCCGGCGCATCCCGCGCGAGGGGCTCGCTCTGGACGTCCGTACCGAGCGCTCGGTGACGGTCCTGGCGGACGGACGGGCCCGCACCGTCCGCACCGACGCGGCGACCGTGCGCGAGGCCGTGGCGCAGGCCGGGGTGACCCTGCGCGGCCGGGACACCACCTCCGTCGCCCCCGGCAGCTTCCCCCGCGACGGCCAGACCGTCACCGTGCTGCGGATCACCGACGACACCGTCGTACGGGACGAAGTGATCCCCTTCTCCGAAGTACGCGTCGAGGACCCCGCGCTGGCCCGGGGCACGAAGGTCGTCGACCGGCCGGGGCGGCCGGGGCTGCGCCGCCTCACCTCCGCGCAGCGGACGATCAACGGGGTCCGGCAGAGGCCGCGGCCGCTGCGGTCCGAGGTGGTGCGTGAGCCGCGCCCGCAGCAGGTACGGGTCGGGACCGGGATCCCGCCGGCGTCGGTACCGGCGGCAGCGGACGGGCTGAACTGGAGCGGGCTGGCCCAGTGCGAGTCCGGCGGACGGCCCGACGCGGTGGACCCCTCGGGCACATACGGCGGGCTGTACCAGTTCGACACCCCGACCTGGCGGATCCTCGGCGGCGGCGGACGGCCCCAGGACGCGCCGGCGGCGGAGCAGACGTACCGCGCGAAGAAGCTCTACGTCCGCAGCGGCGCCGGCGCCTGGCCGCACTGCGGGAGCAGACTGCGGGGGTGACCGGGTGACCTGGGCGGCCGGTCCCGCCCCGTACCCTTGTCCCGTGACCAGCCCCACCCCCGACGCCCTCCTGGGCCCCGCCGACATCCGTGAACTGGCGGCCGCCCTCGGCGTACGGCCCACCAAACAGCGCGGCCAGAACTTCGTCATCGACGCCAACACGGTGCGCCGTATCGTCCGTACCGCGCAGGTACGCCCCGACGACGTGGTCGTCGAGGTCGGCCCGGGACTGGGCTCGCTCACCCTGGCGCTGCTGGAGGCCGCCGACCGGGTCACCGCCGTCGAGATCGACGACGTCCTCGCCGCCGCGCTGCCCGCGACCGTCGCCGCCCGGATGCCCGAAAAAGCCGACCGGTTCGCGTTGGTCCACTCCGACGCGATGCACGTCACCGAGCTGCCGGGCCCCGCACCGACCGCGCTCGTCGCGAACCTCCCCTACAACGTGGCCGTCCCGGTGCTGCTGCACATGCTCGAAACCTTTCCGAGCATCGAACGCACCCTCGTCATGGTCCAGTCCGAGGTCGCCGACCGGCTGGCCGCCGCACCCGGCTCGAAGGTGTACGGCGTGCCCTCGGTCAAGGCCAACTGGTACGCGGAGGTCAAACGGGCGGGTGCCATCGGGCGGAACGTCTTCTGGCCCGCCCCGAACGTCGACAGCGGGCTGGTCTCGCTGGTCCGCCGCGCGGAGCCGCTGAAGACCGGCGCGACGCGGCGCGAGGTGTTCGCCGTCGTGGACGCCGCCTTCGCCCAGCGCCGCAAGACGCTGCGGGCCGCGCTCGCCGGATGGGCGGGCTCGGCGGCCGCGGCGGAGGCGGCGCTGGTCGCCGCCGGGGTGTCGCCCCAGGCGCGCGGCGAGTCGCTGACCGTCGAGGAGTTCGCGCGCATCGCCGAGCAGGCCGAGCACGTCGTGAAGAAGGAGCCGGGCCAGCAGTGAGCGTCACCGTCCGCGTCCCCGCCAAGGTCAACGTCCAGCTCGCGGTCGGCGCGGCCCGCCCCGACGGCTTCCACGACCTGGCCAACGTATTTCTGGCGGTGGGCCTGTACGACGAGGTCACCGTCACCCCGTCCGACGAGCTGCGGGTGACCTGCACCGGCCCCGACGCCGACCAGGTCCCGCTCGACCGCACCAACCTCGCCGCCCGCGCCGCCCTCGCGCTCGCCGAGCGGTACGGCCGTAGCGCCGGCGTCCACCTCCACATCGCCAAGGACATCCCCGTCGCCGGCGGCATGGCGGGCGGCAGCGCGGACGGCGCGGGGGCCCTGCTGGCCTGCGACGCGCTGTGGGGGACGGGTGCCTCGCGCGAGGAGCTCCTTGACATCTGCGCCGAGCTCGGCAGCGATGTGCCGTTCAGCCTGGTGGGAGGGGCGGCGCTGGGCACCGGGCGGGGCGAGCGGCTGACGGAACTGGAGGTGGGGGGCGGCTTCCACTGGGTGTTCGCGATGGCCGCGCGGGGACTGTCGACCCCGGCGGTGTTCCGGGAGTTCGACCGGCTGGCGGAGGGGCGGGAGATTCCCGAGCCCGTGGCCTCGCGGGAACTGCTCGACGCCCTGGCCAAGGGAGACGTCGACGCGCTCGCCGCCACCGTCTCCAACGACCTCCAGCCCGCGGCGCTGTCGCTGTTCCCGGAGCTGTCGGACACGCTCGCGGCGGGACGGGCGGCGGGGGCCCGGGCCTCGCTGGTGTCGGGGTCGGGGCCGACGACGGCGTTCCTGGCCCGGGACGCGGAGGCGGCGGAGAGGATCGCGGGTGCGCTGCGGGCCTCGGGCACCTGCCGCACGGTGCGTACGGCGGCGGGGCCGGTGCCGGGGGCGACGGTGGTGTGAGACCTTGGTTCAGAGCTCGTCGATGGCCGTCAGATCGATGTCGATGGCGTAGGGCTTTTCGACCTTGATCCGGTCACGGTGCATACCCATGTGTACGTAGGACTGAGTCACGGGATCGAGTTCGTAGACGTGGATGACGGGCCTTCCGGTGGATCCGTTCTCCTCGACGCGCCAGAAGTTCGGAATTCCGGCCTTGGCGTATTTCTGCGGTTTGGTCGTGCGGTCGCGGGACTCCGAGTCGGGGGAGACGACCTCGATGGCGAGGCGGACGTCCACGGCCTGATAGCTCGTCTGTCCCGGACCGGTGATCGCATCCGCTTGGAGCACGCTCACATCGGGCTCGGGTCCGTTGCGCTTGTCAAGGACGACGGTCATCTCCCGGCTGACTTTGAATTCGCCAGGCAGACTGCTGCGCAGGCCGTTGACCAGCAAGTCGATCACGTTGCCGTGGAAACGGCGCTGCGGACTCACGAAAACCAGACTCCCGTCGATCAACTCGGTGTGCGGCGGGAGATCGGGCAGCGTGAACAGGTCATCCACGGTGTAGCCGTCCAGCGGCGGCACCGGCCACTGGACACGGTGCTCTACGGACTCGGCGGTCATGGTTCCTCCCATGGACGGGATCCTGCTGCCTGCCCTCCACGGTAGCCGTCCGTTTCCGATCACGTCATCACAACGAGTGACTGTCTCCTCGCGTCCCGGGTCCGTTCCGCGAGGGCCTACGCTGGAAAGCTGATCGATCCACCGGGCAGGAGAGAAATGGCCGTCAACCTGGTCAATGTCGAGAACGTCAGCAAGGTGTACGGCACGCGGGCGTTGCTCGACGGGGTTTCCCTCGGCGTCTCCGAAGGGGACCGGATCGGTGTCGTGGGGCGCAACGGCGACGGCAAGACCACCCTGATCCGGATGCTGGCCAAGCTCGAGGACGCCGACACCGGTCGGGTGACGCACTCCGGCGGGCTGCGGCTCGGGGTGCTCACCCAGCACGACTCGCTCGACCCCGCGGCCACCGTCCGGCACGAGGTCATCGGGGACATGGCCGACCACGAGTGGGCCGGAAACGCGAAGGTCAGGGACGTCCTGACCGGACTGTTCGGCGGGTTGGACCTGCCCGGGTTCCCCAAGGGCCTCGACACGGTCATCGGGCCGCTGTCCGGCGGGGAGCGGCGGCGCATCGCCCTCGCCAAGCTGCTCATCGAGGAGCAGGACCTGATCGTCCTGGACGAGCCCACCAACCACCTCGACGTCGAGGGCATCGCCTGGCTCGCCCAGCATCTGCGGGCCCGCCGGTCCGCGCTCGTCTGCGTCACCCACGACCGGTGGTTCCTCGACCAGGTCTGCACCCGCATGTGGGACGTGCAGCGCGGGGACGTCTACGAGTACGAGGGCGGCTACTCCGACTACGTCTTCGCCCGCGCGGAGCGTGAGCGCATCGCCGCCACCGAGGAGGTCAAGCGGCAGAACCTGGTCCGCAAGGAGCTGGCCTGGCTGCGGCGCGGGGCGCCCGCGCGGACGTCCAAGCCGCGGTTCCGCGTGGAGGCCGCCAACGAGCTCATCAAGGACGTTCCCCCGCCGCGCGACAGCGGCGAGCTGATGAAGTTCGCCTCCTCACGGCTCGGCAAGACGGTGTTCGACCTGGAGGACGTCACGATCCAGGCCGGGCCCAAGGTGCTGCTCAAGCACGTCACCTGGCATCTCGGCCCCGGGGACCGCATCGGCCTGGTCGGCGTCAACGGCGCGGGCAAGACGTCGCTGCTGCGGGCACTGGCGGACGCGGCCCGCAGCGAGGGCGAGGTGCAGCCCGCGGCGGGTGGCATCCGGGTGGGGAAGACGGTCAAGCTGGCCTATCTGTCCCAGGAGGTCGCCGAGCTGGATCCCAACTGGCGGGTGCTCCAGGCCGTGCAGCAGGTGCGCGAACGCGTCGACCTCGGCAAGGGACGCGAGATGACCGCCGGTCAGCTGTGCGAGACCTTCGGCTTCAACAAGGAGAAGCAGTGGACGCCGGTCGGGGACCTCTCCGGCGGTGAGCGGCGGCGGCTGCAGCTGTTGCGGCTGCTGATGGACGAGCCCAACGTCCTCTTCCTCGACGAGCCCACCAACGACCTCGACATCGAGACCCTCACCCAGCTCGAGGACGTCCTCGACGGCTGTCCCGGCTCGATGATCGTCATCTCCCACGACCGGTTCTTCGTCGAGCGCACCACCGACCGGGTGTTCGCCCTCCTCGGCGACGGCACCCTGCGCATGCTGCCGCGCGGCATCGACGAGTACCTGGAGCGCCGCAAGCGGATGGAGGAGGCCGCCGCCGCGGCCGCCGTCCCCGCGGCGGCGCCCCGGAGCGCGGCGCCCGAGAAGAGCGCCGCCGACCAGCGCGCCGCCAAGAAGGAACTGCAGCGGATCGAGCGTCAGCTGGACAGGATCTCCGAGAAGGAGACCGCACTCCATGCCGCCATCGCCGAGCACGCCACCGACTTCGCGAAGGTGGCCGAACTGGACGCCGAACTGCGGGAGCTGTCCGGCCAGCGGGAGGAACTGGAAATGCGCTGGCTGGAACTGGCGGAGGACGCCTGAGCGGACGGCGCCTGAGCTGAGGGTGCCTCAACCGCCCGGCGTCGTGGGAGGGCGCGCGGTGGTGTGAAGGGGGCGTGAAGGCGCGTAACGAGGGCATCACGGGCCGGTCCTCCCTTGGGAACAGGGGCGGATACGGCCCGGTGGTGTGTCGGTGCCGGGTGATAGAAAGAGCCCGTCTAAGCAACGTCTGAATACGACTCTGGGTTCACCGCATACCTCAGGGCGTGGCTAAAAATCAGTGAGCAAGGGGGAACGCGCTGATGGCTCAGCCGCCCAATCAGCCGCCGCACGGCGGCTTCGGAGCACCGCAGGATCCGCCGCCGGGTGGCGGCTTCGGGGCGCCGCAGACTCCGCCGCCGCCCCCGCAGGGGCCGCCGGCCGGTGCGCCACAGCCCGGGTACGGCTACCCGCAGCAGCCGGGGCCCTACACCTCCGGTCCGTACGCCTCCGGTCCCTACGGGCAGCAGCCCGGGTACGGATACCCGCAGCCGCAGTTCCCCGGAGCGCCCGGCGCCCCGCCCGGCGGTTCCGGCTCCCGCAACCCCTTCAAGGGCAAGCCCGCCCTCGTCGTCGGCGCCGCCGTGGCCGCGCTGCTGGTGATCGGCGGCACCGTGTGGGCCGTCACCGGTGACGACGGCAAGAAGGACAAGAAGCCCGTCGCCAAGCAGACCGACGACGCCAAGCCGGACAGTTCCGGCGGCGCCCCGGTCAACCCGGGCGACGGCAGCGGCGACGGCGGCGACGACCCGGAGAACCTCAACGAGGGCCGCCAGGCCGGCGAGTCCAAGGTCCTCTGGTACAAGGAGGCGCCCGACGCCCCCGGCTCCGGCGCCGACGCACCCGGTATGTGGATCACCGACAGGACCGCGGTGAAGGCCGCCTACAAGGAGCTCTCCGCCTACAACATCGGGGACGGCAAGCCCACCTGGGAGACCATCACCTTCCCTCAGGAGATCTGCTCCGTCACCACGGAGAAGACGGCCGACGACAAGGTCGTCATCGCCTACAAGAGCGGCAAGAGCGACCGGGCCACGTGCAACCAGCTCCAGCTCGTCGACCTCAACACCGGCGAGAAGGGCTGGACGGCCGAGGTCGCCGAGGGCGATCTGTTCGACTCCGCGCTCTCCATCGAGATGTCCCTCACCGGCAACACGCTGATGGTGGGCCGCTCGCAGTCCGGCACGGCGTACGACGTGCGCACGGGCAAGGAGATGTTCGAAGCCAAGAAGTACAGCGACGCGTGCTTCCCCTCCGCCTTCGCGGGCGGTGAACGGCTGATCCAGGTCGCGTCCTGCGGCGCCGGCGGCGACAACGCGCACGACGAGGTCCAAGAGCTCGACCCGAAGACCGGCAAGGCCAAGTGGACCTACGCGTATGAGAAGGGCTGGCGGGTCGAGCGGACCTTCTCCGTCGACCCGCTGGTCGTCTACGCGACCAAGGAGGAGGACGGCGACAAGAAGTCCTGGAACATCGCCGCCTTCACCGCCGCGGGCAAGCTGCGCTCGCAGGTCGCCGTCGACGAGGACTTCGACCCCGGCTGCGGCTGGGCCATCCTCGCGCGCGACCTCCAGGGCTGCCAGGGCGTCACCGTCGAGGGCGACACCCTCTACCTGCCCACCAAGGCGACCACCGGTGCCAACGAGATCGTCGCGATCAGCCTCGACAACGGCAAGGAGCGGTGGCGTGAATCCTCCCCCGTGGAGGAGTCGATGGTGCCGATGAAGGTCGAGAACGGCAAGCTCGTCGCCTACGTCGAGGCCTCCTACGACTCGGGCGGCCAGGTCGTCGCCCTTCCCCTCACGGGCAGCAGCCACAAGCCGGCCAAGCTGATGCAGAACCCGCAGGGCGTCGCGGACATCGAGAGCAGCTTCTTCAGCAAGGCGATCGACTGGGTCGACGGACGCTTCTACCTCTCGACCACCCGGCTGACCGGAAATGACGAGTCGAAGGAGAAGTTGATGCTCGCCTACGGCAAGTGATGTACGTGAGCGGTGCTGTCCTTCTCGTCACTTTCCTGCCGCCCGTCGGCCCCTTCCCCTCTCCCTTTCCCGAGGTACTTACGTCATGACCCAGCCGCCTCCGCCGCCCAACCAGCCGCCGCAGCAGCCGGGGTTCGGGCCGCCGCAGGATCCTTCGCGGCAGCCGTCCGCTCCCGCGGCTCCTGAATCAGGGCCCGCGTCAGGGCCCCAGCCCGGGTATGGCTACCCGCAGGCGCCGTCGGCTCCGCCTGCTCCTCCGGCCGCCCCGCAGGGGCCCGGGTACGGGTATCCGCAGCAGCCGCCGGCCGGCGGGTACGGGTATCCCGGGCAGCAGCCGCCCGGGCCGTACGGTCAGCCGCCGCAGCCGGGGCCGTACGGGCAGCCCGGGTACGGATACCCGCAGCCGCCGACCATGCCGATGCAGCCGCAGCCGGGTGGCGGCGGGCGGAAGATCAACGCGCAGATGGCCATCATCGTGGCCGCGGTCGTCGCCATCGCCCTGATCGTCGGCGGCGGCGTCTGGTACGCGTCGTCCGGCAAGGACGACGACAAGAAGACCACCGCGACCGGCGGCGGCGAGGAAGGGAAGAACGGCGAGGGCGGGTCCGGTGGCTCCTCCTCCGGCGGGGAAGCCAAGGAGAAGGCTCCCGCCGACACCGCCTCCAAGGTGCTCTTCCAGGTGCCCGCGCCGAAGCTGCCCACGGGCGTCTCGTCCATCGACACCTCCGGTTCCTGGCTGACCGACACGGTGTACGCCAAGAGCGGCGTCGCCGAGATCGTCGGTTACGACCGCGCCAAGGGCACCGAGAAGTGGACCATCGACCTGCCCGGCCCGGTGTGCTCCGCGACCCGTCATGTCACCGATGACAACAAGACGGCGATCGTCCACAAGCCGAAGATGCCGACCAAGGGCGATCCGCAGTCCTGCACCCAGGTCGCGATCGTCGACCTGGAGGCGGGCAAGACGCTGTGGTCCAAGTCCGGCAAGTCCGGCACCACGCCGATCAGCTTCAACAACGTCACCCTCAGCGGGAACACCGTCGCCGCGGGCAGCACCAGCGGCGGAACCGCCTGGGAGATCTCCTCCGGCAAGCAGCTCTGGGCGCCCAAGACGTCCGACGCCTGCTACGACTCCGGGTACGGCGGCGGCGCCAAACTGGTCGCGGTCCGCAAGTGCGGTACGTACGAGCAGCGTCAGCTGCACATCCAGACCATCGACCCGAAGACCGGGAACGTCATCACCGAGTACAAGATGGACGAGGGCATCGAGTACGCCGCCGTCGTGTCCACCGATCCGCTGGTCGTGGCCGCCGACGTCGGCGACAGCGCCGGTGACGGCAGCGGCATCTCGGACTTCTTCTCCATCGACAACAAGACCGGCAAGCTGCGCCAGCGCATCTCGGCTCCGGGCGACGACTACGCGGCCGAGTGCGACGCCATCTACAAGATGGAGGAGTGCAGCGGGCTGGCGGTCGGCAACGACCGGCTGTACATCGCGACGGAGGAGCACGAGACCGGCGGGGACTCCTACGGCCGGACCAACGAGATCGTGGCCTTCGACCTCGCGACCGGCAAGCAGACCGGTCAGCGGGCCGACGCGGGCGAGGACTACGAGATCACTCCGCTGCGGATGGACGGCGGCAACGTGATCGCGTACAAGCGTCCGCCCTACGACAAGGGCGGGCAGATCGTCAGCATCGACGGGGGGACCTTCAAGGAGACGGTGCTCCTCGAGAACCCGGCGACGCAGAGCGTGCGGGACGTGGAGGGGCGGATGCTGCCGTCGACCGCGGAGATCCTGTACTCGCAGGGGGGTCTATACATGTCGAAGGTGTACGCGAGTGACTTCTCCACGGGTGACAAGGAGTATCTGGTGATCGCGTTCGGCACGGGCTGATCGCGGCGCGGTTTTTGGCTGTATTGCGCACGGCCCCGTCCCTGTTCAGGGGCGGGGCCGTGCGCGTACCGCTCATCATGCGCTCATCGCCACCGAATACGAGAATTTCGGTGATCCGGGGCGATTCTCGCCGGTAGGGGGAGCGCAACGTCGAACAAGCGTGTAGCTTCCGGGGGCATCCGGGGGTGGGTCCGGGGGTGCGTTGTTCTGGGGGGTTGGTCGTTCGATGGGTGTGCGGTTGATGGTGGTCGACGACCACCGGCTGCTCGCTGAGGCGCTGGCGTCGGCGCTGAAGCTGCGTGGGCACCGGGTGCTGGCCGCGGCGGCGCCGGCGGTGGGGGCGGCGGATCTGGTGATCAGCAGGGCGCCGGAGGTGTGTCTGCTGGGCACGGCGGCGCCGGCGGAGCCGGGGACGTTCGATCCGGTGGTGAAGATCAAGCGGGAGCGGCCGCAGGTGGCGGTGGTCGTGCTGGGGCCGGTGCCGTCGCCTCGGGGGATCGCGGCGGCGTTCGCGGCGGGGGCGTCGGGGTACGTGCGGCACGACGAGCGGATCGAGGGGGTCGAGCGGGCGATCATGAAGGCGCGGGCGGGGGAGGCGGCGGTGGCGCCGCAGCTGTTGCAGGGGGCGTTCGGGGAGCTGCTGAATCCTGCGGCGCAGCCTGACGATGAGGGGCAGCGGCTGCTGCAGATGCTGACGCCTCGGGAGGTGGAGGTGCTGGTGCGGGTGGCGGACGGGGAGGACACCCGGCTGATCGCGGCGGGGATGGGCATCGCTCCGTCCACGGCGCGTACGCATGTGCAGCGGGTGCTGATGAAACTGGGCGTGGGCTCAAGGCTGGAGGCCGCCGCCCTGGCCGCCCGCACAGGCCTCCTGGACCGCGCAGGCCCGCCCAACTGACCCCCACCGCCTGCGGCGCCACCCGGGTGGGCGGGATGCCTGCGGCGCAGCGGTCCCTCCGGTGGGGGCTTGGGTAGCGCCCACGGTGGGTGGGTGGTGCGGGGCCGGGTCGGGGGTGTCCGTCCTCGGACTGGCGCGACTGCGCCTGTCGGTGGAGCTGACCGGCGCGGACGCGCCAGCCACTGCGGGCGAACACCCCCGCCCCGTCCCCTCCCCGCCGTCGGCGCCAAACCCGCGCGCCACGCGCCCCCACTGCCGCCCTCCGCGCGCCGCCGCGCCGCCTCCCGCGATCCGCGCGCTGTCGCGGCGCCGCTCCCCCGTTCCCGCGGGCAGTCGTGCCGCTGGGGCGGCACGGGTGGGCGCGACGGCACCCCGCCTGCGCCGGGCTGCGCAACCCACCCCCGGGCCACACCAGCGCACGGCACCCAGTCAGCACCGGCGCCGTCGCAGTCACCCCGCGCCGACGCAGTCACCCCGCGCCGACGCAGTCACCCCGCGCCGACGCAGTCACCCCGCGCCGGGATCCTCCCGCTCGTCCGGGACGGCGGCCGGTGGGGGCGGAGCCGTGGGGCGGAGTTTGAGCCACAGCAGGAACAGCAGCCCCAGAATCAGCATCCCCAACCCCGTCCAGAGGTTGATATTGACGCCCTCCGCCTTGTCAATATCCGCATCGGACGCCGCGAACCCCGCGATCGTCACGATGACGCCGTACAGGACGAACAGCCCACCGATGATCCGCCGGATGTCGAACAGCCGGGCAGCCGTCGCGGACTTGGTCTCCAGTTCGGTGATCTCCCGCTGAAGATCCCGCTCGGAGTAGTGATCGGACATGGTCTCTCAATCCTCCCGCGTTCAGAACGAGAACGGGATGTAGCAGGCGGCCGCCAGAATCACCGCACCCCAGCCGAGCAGCGCCGGCTTGCGGTACCACGCGTCGTCGCCCGCGGCGGGCGGCTCCGCCATGCCGGGGGAGCGCGTGCCGTAGACCAGGCCCTGGAGTTCCTCGGCCGGCTTGGGCGCGGTGAACAGCGACACGGCGACCATCACCACCGCGCCCGCGACGAAGCCCGCGATCGCGGACACGAAGTTGGCGCCCTGGTCGGAGGGGATGTCGATGATGCCCTGCTTGTAGATGACGAAGTAGTTGACCATCGCGGCGGTGGTGCCGGCGATCAGGCCCCAGAAGCCCGACTTCATCGACGCCCGCTTCCAGAACATGCCGATGATGAAGACGACGAACATCGGCACGTTGAAGAAGGAGAACAGCGTCTGCAGGTAGCTCATGATGTTGGAGAAGGAGCTGGCCAGGAACGCCGTGCCGATGGAGGCGAGGACGCCGATCGCGGTGATCAGGCGGCCGAAGCGGACGTAGTACTCGTCCTCGCGGTGCTTGACCACGTACTTCTGCCAGATGTCGGCGGTGAAGACGGTGTTGAAGGACGACACGTTGGCCGCCATACCCGCCATGAACGCCGCCAGCAGGCCGGTCACCGCGATGCCCAGCACGCCGTTGGGCAGGAGCTGCTGCATCAGGTACGGGATGGCGTCGTTGTACTGCAGGTCCGAGTCGCCGGTGCCGATCTGCGGGACCAGGACCGCTGCCACCAGGCCCGGGATCATCACCAGGAACACGATGAAGATCTTCGGGAACGCCGCGATGAGCGGGGTGCGCTGGGCCGCCGAGAGGTTCCTCGCGGACAGGGCACGCTGCACCTCCGCGAAGTTGGTCGTCCAGTAGCCGAACGACAGTACGAAGCCGAGGCCGAGGACGATGGTCAGCCAGTTGGCGCCGAGCGGGTTGTCGCTGCCGATGCCCGTGCCGCCCCAGGCGGTCATGAAGTTGTCGCCGCGGGAGGCGGTGAGGGAGTCGGACAGGCCGTCCCAGCCGCCGACGCTCCTCAGGCCGAGCACGGTGATGGGGATGAGCGCGGCCAGGATGACGAAGAACTGCAGGACCTCGTTGTAGATCGCCGAGGACAGACCGCCCAGGGTGATGTAGGCCAGCACGAAGAAGCCGGCGACGACGATCGCCACCCACTGCGGCCAGCCCAGGAGGGCCTCGACGACGATCGCGAGGGCGTAGAGGTTCACTCCGGCGATGAGGATCGCGGCCGCCGCGAAGAGGATCGAGCTCAGCAGGTGGGCCGCCTTGTCGAAGCGCAGCAGCAGGAACTCGGGGACCGAGCGGACCTTGCTGCCGTAGTAGAACGGCATCATCACCAGGCCCAGGAAGACCATCGCGGGGATGGCGCCGATCCAGTACCAGTGGGTCGTATAGACGCCGTACTGGGCGCTGTTGGCCGCCATGCCGAGGATCTCGGTGGCGCCGAGGTTGGCCGCGATGAAGGCCAGGCCGGTGACCCAGGCGGGCAGGGAGCGGCCCGAAAGGAAGAAGTCGAGGCTGGTCTTGACCGAGCGGCGCGCGGCGAAGCCGATGCCCAGCACGACGACGAAGTAGATCCCGAGGATCGTGTAGTCCAGCCAGTTGGTGGGGAGCCGAAGCTCTGCGGCTAGATATGTGGGCGTTTGCATACATACTCGCTTCGTTAGCGAACTGATCCGTTGCGGAACCTACGCCTGAGTGTTCGGAAAGTGAACAGGTGAGATGGTGTTCTTTGTTTGATTGTGATGAGGGCGGTTCGCTGGTGAGTTGTGATGTGTTATGTTTGATTGTGTTGGGTGGTTAGGTGCAGAGGAGTGTGGCAGTGAAGAAGACCTCGACCCGGCTGGCCGACGGTCGCGAGCTCATCTACTACGACCTCGCCGACGACACCGTCCGCGACGCCGTCGACCGCCGCCCGCTGGAGCCCACCGTCACCACGTCCGAGATCCGCCGCGACGTGCTGCTGGGCGACTCCGTCGCCATCGCCTCCCACCGTCAGGGGCGCACCTATCACCCGCCGGCCGACGAGTGCCCGCTGTGCCCCTCGGAGGGGGACCGGCTGAGCGAGATCCCGGACACGTCGTACGACGTGGTGGTCTTCGAGAACCGCTTTCCCTCGCTGGCCGGGGACTCGGGGCGGTGCGAGGTCGTCTGTTTCACCTCCGACCACCACGCCTCCTTCGCGGATCTGAGCGAGCGTCAGGCACGGCTGGTGCTGGATGCCTGGACCGACCGGACGTCCGAGCTGTCGCATCTGCCCTCCGTTGAACAGGTGTTCTGCTTCGAGAACCGGGGGGCCGAGATCGGCGTCACCCTCCAGCACCCGCACGGGCAGGTCTACGCCTACCCCTTCACCACCCCCCGCGCCGCCCTGATGCTGCGCCAAGTGGCCGCGCACAAGGAGGCGACCGGCGGGGAGAACCTGTTCGACGCCGTGGTGGAGCGGGAAACGGCTGACCAGCGGGTCGTCCTGGAGGGTGAACACTGGGTGGCCTTCGTGCCGTACGCGGCGCACTGGCCCTACGAGGTCCACCTGTATCCCAGGCGCCGGGTGCCCGACCTGCTGGGGCTGGACCAGGCGGCGCGCGCGGAGTTCCCCGCGGTGTATCTGGAGCTGCTGAAACGCTTCGACCGGATCTTCGGCGAAGGTGAGCCCCCCACGCCGTACATCGCGGCCTGGCACCAGGCGCCGTTCGGCGCGCTGGAGGAGTTCGACGGCGTCACCCGTGACGACTTCGCGCTCCATCTGGAGCTTTTCACCGTCCGCCGCACATCCGGCAAGCTGAAGTTCCTTGCGGGCTCCGAGTCCGGCATGAACGTCTTCATCAACGACGTGCCGCCGGAGCGCGCAGCCGAGCGACTGCGGGAGGTAGCGAGTTCATGAGCGGTAAATACCTGGTCACCGGGGGCGCGGGCTATGTCGGCAGCGTCGTCGCCCAGCATCTGATCGAGGCAGGTCACGAGGTCGTCGTGCTCGACAACCTCTCCACCGGGTTCCGGGAGGGCGTTCCCACGGGCGCGTCGTTCATCGAGGGCGACATCCGCGATGCCGCCAAATGGGTGGACTCCTCGTTCGACGGGGTGCTGCACTTCGCCGCCTTCTCCCAGGTCGGCGAGTCCGTGCTGAAGCCGGAGAAGTACTGGGACAACAACGTCGGCGGCACCATGGCCCTGCTCGGCGCGATGCGTGAGGCGGGCGTGCGCCGGCTGGTGTTCTCCTCCACGGCGGCGACGTACGGCGAACCCGAGCAGGTGCCGATCCCCGAGACCGCCCCCACCCGCCCCACCAGCCCGTACGGCGCCTCCAAGCTGGCCGTCGACCACATGATCACCGGCGAGGCGAAGGCACACGGACTGGGCGCCGTCTCCCTGCGCTACTTCAACGTGGCCGGCGCCTACGGGCCGTACGGCGAGCGCCACGACCCCGAGTCCCATCTGATTCCCCTCGTACTGCAGGTGGCCCAGGGGCGGCGGGAGGCGATCTCGGTGTACGGGGACGACTATCCGACGCCCGACGGCACCTGCGTGCGCGACTACATCCACGTCGCCGACCTGGCCGAGGCCCATCTGCTGGCGCTGCGGGCCGCCGCGCCCGGCGAGCACCTGATCTGCAACCTCGGCAACGGCAACGGCTTCTCCGTCCGCGAGGTCGTCGAGACCGTGCGCCGGGTCACCGGTCACCCGATCCCCGAGGTGGTCGCGCCGCGCCGGGGCGGCGACCCGGCGGTACTGGTGGCGTCCGCCGCCACGGCACAGGAGAAGCTCGGCTGGAACCCGTCGCGCGCCGACCTCGACGGGATCGTCGCGGACGCGTGGACGTTCGCGCAGCAGCAGGCCGACTAGAACGCAACGAAGGGGCAAGGGGCAGGGCATGAGCGAGACCAGCGGGTCCGTCGCCGAACGGTTCGAGCAGTTGTACGGGGCCGCGCCGGACGGAGTGTGGGCGGCGCCGGGCCGGGTCAACCTGATCGGCGAGCACACCGACTACAACGACGGCTTCGTCATGCCGTTCGCCCTGCCGCACACCGCCGTCGCCGCGGTGTCCCGGCGGGACGACGGCGTCCTGCGCCTGCACTCCGCCGACGTGTCCGAGCCGGTCGTCGAACTGACGGTGAACGCCCTCGCCCCCGAGTCGGACAAGCGGTGGACCGCCTACCCGGCGGGCGTCCTCTGGGCGCTGCGCGAGGCCGGACACGCCGTCACCGGCGCGGACATCCACCTCGCCTCGACGGTCCCGGCGGGCGCGGGCCTGTCGTCGTCCGCGGCCATCGAAGTAGTGGTCGCGCTCGCGCTGAACGACCTGTTCGGGCTGGAACTGCGCGGCCGGCAGCTGGCCCGGCTGTGCCAGCGCGCGGAGAACGTCTACGTCGGCGCCCCGGTCGGCATCATGGACCAGACGGCGTCGGCCTGCTGCGAGACGGGCCACGCCCTGTTCCTCGACACCCGTGACCTCTCCCAGCGGCAAATTCCCTTCGACCTGGCCGCCGAGGGCATGCGCCTGCTTGTCGTCGACACTCGGGTCAAGCACAGCCACAGCGAGGGCGAGTACGGCAAACGCCGCGCGGGCTGCGAGAAGGGCGCCGCCCTGCTGGGCGTGGACACGCTGCGGGACGTGCCGTTCGGGGAACTGGACGCGGCGCTCGGGCGGCTGGGCGACGAGGAGGAGGTCTGCCGGCTGGTCCGTCACGTAGTGACGGAGGACGCCCGCGTGGAACGCGTGGTCCGGCTGCTGGAGTCGGGCGACACCCGCGCCATCGGGCCGGTGCTCGTGGAGGGCCACGCCTCCCTGCGCGACGACTTCCGCGTCTCCTGCCCGGAACTCGACCTGGTGGTGGAGACGGCCGTCGCCGCAGGCGCCCTCGGCGCCCGGATGACCGGCGGCGGCTTCGGCGGCTCGGCCATCGTCCTGGCGGAGGAGGCCGATGTCGCCGCCGTCACCAAGGCGGTCGAAGAGGCCTTCGCCGCAGCCGGGTTCAAAACCCCCCGCGTCTTCGAGGCGGTGCCCTCGGCCGGCGCGCGGCGGGTGCGCTGAGTCGCGGTATGGCCTGTCCGGCCCGATCAAGTCGGGGGAAAGTGGCGGTGCCGTGCAACCCCAGGTGAGCGGATCTGCTGCGTCCAGCTGCAAGGCGGAGGGGAGAGAGTCGACGCGATGGGGGTCCCCCCGCTCATGAGGGTCCCCCCGCTCGAGCGAGGCCGAGAGTGGGAGAGAAGTCGAGAGTGGGGGAGTCGGCGACCAACGACAACGCCGCAGATGGGCGTGCCAGACCCCGCGTCCCCGGCATGATCCGCCGGACAGGCTTTGGTCCCGCTGAGTCTCACGCCAGCCGCTTGGTCAGGGTGTACTCGGTGATCCCCGGCGGGTAGTCGGGGATCACGCACACCACCTCGTAGCCCTGGCGCCGGTAGAAGTCCGGGGCCTGGAAGTCCCAGGTCTCCACGCGGGAGGCGGTGCAGCCGCGTTCGGCGGCGACGCGTTCGGATTCCATGAGGAGGCGGGAGCCCAGGCCCGCTCCGCGGTGCCGGGCGTCGACCCAGAGGTAGGTCACATGCAGCCAGGCCGTCCAGGTGTGGCCGACCAGACCGCCCGCAAGATCACCGTTCGCATCCAACGCCCACACGTGCAAAGGCGTTTCACGTTCGTCCGGGGTTCCGCGCAGGGCGCGCAGCACCGGTGACGCCGCCGTATTGGTGTCCCTCAGACTCCTGTGGAGCAGATCACGTCGGGCCTTGTCGACTTCTATCTCAATACGAAACATGCGGCTCACCATAAACGCGCAAGGCCGCCAGTTCTGCAAATAACCTTCCGCTCCCGGCCCCCGCCCGTACCCTGATGAACAGCGCCGGTGGGGGCCGGCGCCGTTCAGGGGGCGAGACAGTCGGGTACGGCGTTCGAGGTGGGGCGGCGGTGGTCGCACGGCGGCGGCCGTGCGGTCGCGGTGGCCCGTTCCACGTCCGGTGTGAGTCAGTGACAGGGGCCTCGGCGCCGTACCCGCGCCGGTGTCGGCCTCCGACGATGGGGTAGTCCCCTGCTCTGGGAAGAGCTTGGGGAAGGGGGTTTCGTGGTTCGCATTCGAGTCCTGGTCGTCGACGACCATCGCATCTTCGCCGAGTCACTGGCCGCGGCCCTGGCCGCAGAGCCCGACGTCGACGTGTCCGCGGCGGGCAGCGGCCCGGCCGCGCTGCGCTGCCTGGAGCGGGCGGCTTCCGACGGGCGGCGCTTCGACGTGCTGCTCGTCGACGCCGATCTCGGCGGCAAGGTACCGGGCGGCCGGCCGGCGGTGCCCGTGCAGGCCGGTGACGAGGACGGGCTCGTCGACGGGATATCGCTGGTCACCGGCGTGCGTTCGGCACAGCCCCAGGTACGGATCGTCGTCCTCGCCGAGAAGGACGACCCGGCCCGGGCCGCGCTCGCCCTGCAGGCGGGCGCCTCCGGATGGGTGGCCAAGGACTGCTCGCTGAACCGGCTGCTCACCGTCATCCGAGGAGTGCTGCGCGACGAGACGCATCTGCCGCCCGCCCTGCTGACGGGCGTACTGCGGGAGTTGACCGCGGCCCGGCGGCACCGCACGGAGAGCGAACGGCTGGTGGAGTCCCTGACCCCGCGCGAGCGGGAGGTGCTCCGGTGCATGGTGGCGGGGCTGGGGCGCAAGGCCGTCGCCGAGCGCCTGTATCTGTCCCCGCACACCGTACGGACGCATATGCAGAACGTCCTGGGGAAACTGGGCGTGCACTCGACCCTGGCCGCGGTGGCCCTCGCCCGCCGGGCGGGCGTCGGGCCCGTCGACCTAACCGGGGATGTTGTCGAACGGGGCGGTCAACTGGCGTAGCAGCCCGGCCAGTTCGCCACGCTGGGCGCGGGTGAGCTCACCGAGGATCGCCCGCTCCTGCGCCAGCAGCCCGGCCAGCGACTGATCGGCGCGGTCGCGGCCCTCGTCCGTGAGCCGGACCAGGACACCGCGCCGGTCACTGGGATCGGGCAGCCGCTCCACCAGGCCCTTCTTGGCGAGACGGTCGATACGGTTGGTCATCGTGCCCGAGGTGACCAGCGTCTGGGTGAGCAGCTGCCCCGGCGAGAGCTGGTACGGGGTGCCCGCGCGGCGCAGCGCGGTCAGGACGTCGAACTCCCAGGACTCCAGACCGTGCTCCGCGAACGCCAGCCGGCGTGCCCGGTCCAGGTGCCTGGCCAGCCTGCTCACCCGGCTGAGCACCTCGAGCGGTTCCACGTCGAGGTCCGGGCGCTCCCGGCGCCACGCCGCGACCAGCCGATCGACCTCGTCCTCCATGCCGATCAGTGTAGTGGTTGTGTCGATGTGAAGTCTCTTGAGATCGAGCATCTTGACGTCGAGATGTGTGGCGGGTGACGCTGGATATTCGTTTACTGGCTACGAGGAGGCGCCATGCCCGCCGCGACCCCCGTCTGGGACCCCGCCCAGTATCTGCGCCACGCCGGTCACCGGACCCGGCCCTTCACCGACCTGCTCGCCCGCATCCCGGAACTTCCGGGGGACCCGCCCCGCATCGCCGACCTCGGCTGCGGCGCCGGCAACGTCACCGCCCTACTCGCCGAACGCTGGCCCGCCGCGCAGATCACCGGCTACGACAACTCGCCCGAGATGCTCGACAAGGCCCGCGCCGACCACGGTGGGCTCCGTTTCGCCCACGCCGACGTCCGTACCTGGACGCCGGACGGGCCGCACGACCTGATCGTCAGCAACGCCACGCTGCACTGGGTCCCGGGGCACGCCGACCGGTTCCCCGAGTGGATCGCCGGGCTCGCCCCCGGCGGCACGTTCGCCTTCCAGGTGCCGGGCAACTTCGACGCCCCCAGCCACGCACTGATGCGCGAACTGGCCGGCTCCGCGCGGTGGCGCGACCGCCTGTCCGGCGTCCTGCGCCACGACGACGCCGTACTCCGCCCGGAGGCGTACCTGGAGCGGCTGACCGCCCTGGGCTGCATCACCGATGCGTGGGAGACGACGTACGTGCATCTGCTGCAGGGGGAGGATCCCGTCCTCGACTGGGTCAAGGGCACCGGCCTGCGCCCCGTGCTGACGGCTCTGGCGGACGATCCCGAGGCCCGCGACGCCTTCGTCGCCGAATACTGCACCGCCCTGCGGTCCGCCTACCCGGCGGGGCCCCACGGCACCCTGTTCCCCTTCCGCCGCGTCTTCGCGGTCGCGAGCAAGGGGGTGTGAGGGGATGCTCGCCGCCGTCGACCATGTGCAGCTCGCCGCCCCGCCCGGCTCCGAGCAACGGCTGCGCGCCTTCTACGCCGATGTCCTCGGCATGACGGAGGTGCCGAAGCCGCCGGCCCTGGCCGCACGCGGCGGCTGCTGGTTCGAGGCCGGGGACGTACGCCTTCACCTGGGCATCGACGACGGTTTCCGGCCCGCACGAAAGGCCCACCCCGGTCTGAGAGTGACCGGCATCGAGGCGTACGCGACCCGCCTGGCCGCCCACGGCGCCCCCGTGACCTGGGACGACGGCCTCCCGCGCCGCAGACGCTTCTACTCCGAGGATCCGGTGGGCAACCGCCTGGAGTTCCTGGAACCGGTCGGTTGACGGTCCCGCTGCCTGCGGACTTCCTCCGCCTGCCGTCACCGAAGGTCGGCGAGGGCGTCCTCCATGTCCTTGATCAGCCGGGGAGCGACAAGGAGCGCCGTCACGCCGCTGTCGTCGGTGATCGCGACGGGCTCACGGCTGTTGGCCAGGCGGCGCACCAGATCATCCAGTTGGGAAGCGGCCTCGTCGACCGTCATCTCGATCATGCCCGCACGATCCCACACGGCGGGCCGTGTCCTCAGCTCTTCCGGTGACCTATCAACCGCGGCTTCGGCTCCAGGCCGTCCAGGCCGTGCCACGCCAGGTTGACCAGGTGGGCCGCCACCTCCGCCTTCTTCGGCTTGCGCACGTCCAGCCACCACTGGCCCGTCAGGGCGACCATGCCCACCAGCGCCTGCGCGTACAGCGGGGCCAGCTTCGGGTCGAAACCGCGGCTCTTGAACTCGCGGCCCAGGATGTCCTCCACCTGGGTGGCGATGTCCGAGATCAGGGAGGCGAAGGATCCCGTCGACTGGGGGATGGGCGAGTCACGGACCAGGATCCGGAAACCGTCCGTGTACTCCTCGATGTAGTCCAGCAGCGCGAACGCCGCCTGCTCGCACAGTTCACGGGGATGGCCGGCCGTCAGCGAACCGGTGACCATGTCCAGCAGCCGCCGCATCTCGCGGTCCACCACCACCGCGTACAGACCCTCCTTGCCGCCGAAGTGCTCGTACACCACCGGCTTGGAGACCCCGGCCTTCGCCGCGATCTCCTCCACCGACGTGCCCTCGAAGCCCTTCGCCGCGAACAGCGTGCGGCCGATCTCCAGCAGCTGCTGGCGGCGCTCCGCACCGGTCATCCGGGTACGGCGCGCACGCCGCGGCTTGTCGTTGCTGGGGGTGCTGCTGGAGTCGGTCGCCACGGCGACCATCATGCCGCCTCGACGGACTCCGTCCCCTGCCGGGAGCCGCCTTCCGCGGTGTTACGGCGCGAATCGATACGGGAGCGTGACGGCCACCGCACGTCGTACGCCCAGCCCAGCTGCTCGAACCAGCGGATCAGCCGGGCCGACGAATCCAGCTGCCCGCGCTCCACCCCGTGCCGCGCGGACGTCGGGTCGGCGTGGTGCAGGTTGTGCCAGGACTCACCGCACGACAGAACCGCCAGCCACCACACGTTCCCCGAACGGTCCCGCGACTTGAACGGCCGCTTGCCGACCGCATGACAGATCGAGTTGATCGACCACGTCACATGGTGCAGCAGCGCCACCCGGACGAGCGACCCCCAGAAGAAGCCGGTGAACGCGCCCCACCACGACACGGTGACCAGGCCGCCGATCAGCGCGGGCAGCCCCAGCGACAGCGCCGTCCACAGAATGAACTGCCGGGAGATCGCCCGCAGCGTCCTGTCCTTGATCAGATCCGGCGCGTACTTGTCCTGCGGCGTCTGCTCCTCATCGAACATCCAGCCGATATGCGCCCACCACAGGCCCTTCATCAGCGCCGGAACCGTCTCCCCGTACCGCCACGGCGAATGCGGGTCGCCCTCGGCGTCGGAGAACTTGTGATGCTTGCGGTGATCGGCCACCCACCGCACCAGGGGCCCCTCCACCGCCATGGATCCCGCGATCGCCAGCGCGACCTTCAGAGGCCGCTTCGCCTTGAACGAACCGTGCGTGAAATGACGGTGGAAGCCGATGGTGATGCCGTGGCATCCGAGGAAGTAGAAGAACACCAGCAGACCGAGATCCAGCCAGCTCACTCCCCAGCCCCACGCCAGCGGCACCGCCGCCAGCAGCGCCAGGAACGGGACCGTGATGAAGAGCAGCAGCGTGATCTGCTCGATGGACCGCTTGCGCTCCCCGCCCAGCGTGGCGGAGGGCGCGGCGTCGTCGGACCGGGACTGCTTCGAGGCTGCGTCGAGCATGTCGGAACGTGAGGTCATACGTGTCCCCCGGTGGGGTATGTGGACTGAGGGTGGTGCCGCGGCCGCCGGAAACGCACGACTTTCCTACGGTTCCGTAACCTACGGCAACGTAAGTATGTCAGTGCGTGGCCCGGCGGCAAGAGCCCGTGGGCCTGCGCGTCCGGGTCGACACCTATCCTGGAGATCGGTCGGACAGCGCGGTCCGCTCTGATTTCTTCCCGGACGCCCGGCCCGTAAGCGGCGCACGCCGCGCGGGACACCGTTCGGGTTCCCTCCCGGAGAGCTTCAACACTGCAAGGAGCCGCACCTGTGAGCAGTGCCGACGACCAGGCCGTGTCCACGGCAACCACGAGCAGCGAACTGCGTGCCGACATCCGCCGGCTGGGTGACCTCCTAGGAGAGACCCTCGTCCGCCAGGAGGGCCCGGAACTGCTCGACCTCGTCGAGAAGGTACGCCGACTCACCCGTGAGGACGGCGAGGCCGCCGCGGAACTGCTGCGGGGTACCGAACTCGAGACCGCGGCCAAGCTGGTCCGCGCCTTCTCCACCTACTTCCACCTGGCCAACGTCACCGAGCAGGTGCACCGCGGCCGCGAACTCCGCGCCCGCCGGGCCGCCGAGGGCGGCCTGCTCTCCCGCACCGCCGACCGGCTCAAGGACGCCGACCCCGAACACCTGCGCCAGACCGTGCGCCACCTCAACGTGCGCCCCGTCTTCACCGCCCACCCCACCGAGGCCGCCCGCCGCTCCGTCCTCAACAAGCTCCGCCGGATCGCCGCCCTCCTCGACACCCCCGTCCTCGCCTCCGACCGGCGCCGCCTCGACACCCGGCTGGCCGAGAACATCGACCTCGTCTGGCAGACCGACGAACTGCGCGTGGTCCGCCCCGAACCCGCCGACGAGGCCCGCAACGCCATCTACTACCTCGACGAACTCCACGCCGGAGCCGTCGGCGACGTCCTGGAGGACCTCACCGCCGAACTCGAACGCGTCGGCATCCACCTCCCCGACGACACCCGCCCCCTCACCTTCGGCACCTGGATCGGCGGCGACCGCGACGGCAACCCCAACGTCACCCCCCAGGTGACCTGGGACGTCCTCATCCTCCAGCACGAACACGGCATCAACGACGCCCTGGAGATGATCGACGAACTGCGCGGCCTCCTCTCCAACTCCATCCGCTACACCGGCGCCACCGAGGAACTGCTCACCTCCCTCCAGGCCGACCTCGACGCTCTCCCCGAGATCAGCCCCCGCTACAAGCGGCTCAACGCCGAGGAGCCCTACCGGCTCAAGGCCACCTGCATCCGCCAGAAGCTGGAGAACACCAAGCTCCGCCTCGCCAAGGGCACCGCCCACGAGCCCGGCCGCGACTACCTCGGCACCGGCGAACTCCTCACCGACCTGCGCATCATCCAGACCTCCCTGCGCGAACACCGCGGCGGCCTGTTCGCCGACGGCCGCCTCGCCCGCACCATCCGCACCCTCGCCGCCTTCGGCCTCCAGCTCGCCACCATGGACGTACGCGAACACGCCGACGCCCACCACCACGCCCTCGGCCAGCTGTTCGACCGGCTCGGCGAGGAATCCTGGCGGTACGCCGACATGCCCCGCAACTACCGCTCCAAGCTCCTCGCCAAAGAACTGCGCAGCAGAAGGCCACTCGCCCCCACCCCGGCACCCGTCGACGCCGCCGGCGAAAAGACCCTCGGCGTGTTCCAGACCGTCAAGCGCGCCCTGGAAGTCTTCGGACCCGAAGTCATCGAGTCCTACATCATCTCCATGTGCCAGGGCGCCGACGACGTCTTCGCCGCCGCCGTCCTCGCCCGCGAGGCCGGACTCATCGACCTGCACGCAGGCTGGGCCAAGATCGGCATCGTCCCGCTGCTGGAAACCACGGACGAACTCAAGGCCGCCGACACCATCCTCGAGGACATGCTCGCCGACCCCTCCTACCGGCGCCTCGTCGCCCTGCGCGGCGACGTCCAGGAGGTCATGCTCGGCTACTCCGACTCCTCCAAGTTCGGCGGCATCACCACCAGCCAGTGGGAAATCCACCGCGCCCAGCGCCGCCTGCGCGACGTCGCCCACCGCTACGGCGTCCGCCTGCGCCTCTTCCACGGCCGCGGCGGCACCGTCGGCCGCGGCGGCGGCCCCACCCACGACGCCATCCTCGCCCAGCCCTGGGGCACCCTCGATGGCGAGATCAAGGTCACCGAACAGGGCGAGGTCATCTCCGACAAGTACCTCATCCCCTCACTGGCCAGGGAAAACCTGGAACTCACCGTCGCGGCCACCCTCCAGGCGTCCGCCCTGCACACCGCCCCCCGCCAGTCCGACGAGGCCCTCGCCCGCTGGGACGCCGCCATGGACGTCGTCTCCGACGCCGCCCACACGGCCTACCGCAAGCTCGTCGAGGACCCCGACCTGCCGGCGTACTTCCTCGCCTCCACCCCCGTCGACCAGCTCGCCGAACTGCACCTGGGCTCCCGGCCCTCCCGCCGCCCCGGCTCCGGCGTCTCACTCGACGGACTGCGCGCCATCCCCTGGGTGTTCGGCTGGACCCAGTCCCGGCAGATCGTCCCCGGCTGGTACGGCGTCGGCTCCGGACTCAAGGCACTGCGCGAAGCCGGCCTCGACACCGTGCTCGACGAGATGCACCAGCAGTGGCACTTCTTCCGCAACTTCATCTCCAACGTGGAGATGACCCTCGCCAAGACCGACCTGCGCATCGCCCAGCACTACGTCGACACCCTCGTCCCCGACGAGCTCAAGCACATCTTCGACGCCATCAAGGCCGAACACGAGCTCACCGTCAACGAGGTGCTCCGCGTCACCGGCGAAAAGGAACTCCTGGACGCCGACCCGGTCCTCAAGCAGACGTTCAGCATCCGCGACGCCTACCTCGACCCCATCTCCTACCTCCAGGTCGCCCTCCTCAAGCGCCAGCGCGACGCCGCCGAGGCCCAGGAACAGCCCGACCCGGTGCTCTCCCGCGCCCTGCTGCTCACCGTCAACGGCGTGGCCGCCGGCCTGCGCAACACCGGCTGACCCGCCGGAGTACCGGAAAACACCAGTGCCCCCGGCCTCGTACGGCCGGGGGTGCGTGTGTCTCACACCGCTGTCTCACACCGCCAGGAAAGCCGCCGTCAGCAGCGCCCCGCCCGACAGCGCCAGCACCCACGCCGCCCGCGTCCGCAGCAACCCGCCCGCCACCACCACCGACGCCAGCAGCAGCGCACCGCCCAGCGGCACCCACGCATAGAGAATCCCGCCAGGACCGGAACGGACCGCGAACTCGCCACCCGGCTTCAGCACCACCGTGTACGTTTGGCCCTTCTCCACGGCCACCGAGTTCTCCAGAACCACCTTCGCCCGCGGCTGCGAACCCCCCGACAACGGCGTGTACGGCCCCGTGCACGCCCGCGCACCGCACCAGGTCACCACGACCGTGCCGCGCTCGCGCCCCTTCGTCAGCATCGCGTGCTGCGCCGTCCCCCACGACGCCCACACACCCGCGATCAGGATCAGCGCGGAGACCGTGCCCATCGCCGCGAACCGCCCGAACCGCAGCGCGGAGCAACCACCGAAGGAGCGGACCGCAGAAGACATGGCCGAGATCCTTGGCCATGACCTCGCGTTCGGTCAACCTAGGCGGGAGGCCATACCGGACAACCCGGCCCAAACCCACACCAGCACGTCACGAGTTGTACGTACTCTGCGCCCGCTCCAACCCCTCGATCACCAGACACTCCACCGCGTCCGCCGCCCGGTCCACGAAGTAGTCCAGCTCCTTGCGCTCACCCGACGAAAAATCCCTCAGCACAAAATCCGCCACCTGCATCCGCCCCGGCGGCCTGCCGATCCCGAACCGCACCCGGTAATAGTCCCGCCCGAACGCCTGCGTCAACGACTTCAGCCCGTTATGACCGTTGTCCCCGCCACCCAGCTTCAACCGCAACGTCCCATAGTCGATGTCCAGCTCGTCATGAACCACCACCACACGCTCCGCCGGCACCCTGTAGAACTCCCGCAGCGCGTTCACCGGCCCACCCGACAGATTCATGTACGACATCGGCTTCGCCAGCACCACCCGCCGGCCCGCCGGCCCCGCAGGCCCCACCCGGCCCTCCACCACCTGCGCCTGCGCCTTCCCCGCCCGCTTGAACCGGCCGCCCATCCGCTCCGCCAGCAGATCCGCCACCATGAACCCCACATTGTGGCGATTCATCGCATACCCGGGCCCCGGATTGCCCAGCCCCACCACCAGCCAGGGACCCGCCGCGCCCGCCGCATCCGTCGTCACGCCCATGCCTCCTTCATACGCGTCGGCCGCTGCCCCGCACGGGAACAGCGGCCGACGAACGACGACTCGAGAAGACGATCAGGCCTCGGCGGCCTCTTCGCCCTCCTCCTCGGCACCGGCCTCCGGCGCCTCCTCCGCCTGCGCGGCCAGCACCTGAAGGACCACCGCGTCCTCCTCGACCGCCAGCTTCACACCGCTCGGCAGCGCGATGTCCTTGGCCAGCACGGAGTCACCCGCCGCCAGACCCTCCACGGACACGGTCACGCTCTCCGGAATGTGCGTCGCCTCGGCCTCGACCGGCAGCGCCGACAGCACGTGCTCCAGCAGGTTGCCGCCCGGGGCCAGCTCACCCTCGGCGTGCACCGGGATCTCGACCTGGACCTTCTCACCGCGCTGCACCAGCTGCAGGTCCACGTGCTCCAGGAAACCCTTCAGCGGGTCACGCTGCACGTCCTTCGGAATCGCCAGCTCACTCGACTTGCCGTCGATGTCCAGCGCGATCAGCACGTTCGGCGTACGCAGAGCCAGCAGCAGCTCGTGGCCCGGGAACGTCAGGTGCAGCGGGTCCGAACCGTGCCCGTACAGCACACCCGGAACCTTGTTGTCACGACGGATACGGCGCGCGGCACCCTTGCCGAACTCGGTGCGCGTCTCGGCGGCGATCTTCACCTCGGACATTTTCACTCCTCGAAGTCAGAAACGGACGTGGTCACCCGGCCACGAACGGCCTGCTACGAAGAGCGCGTCGATAACGGACCGCCGTACAAGCTCCTTAAATGAAGCGGGTACGGCCTCCCTCGCCGAGCAACTTCAGCAGTCTACTCGGGCCAGGAGGCCGTACCCAAAACGATCACCGGCACCCGTACGGGTGCCCGACCGCAGAACCCCTACTGCAGGGCTACCGCACGCCTACTGCTCATCGAACAGGCTCGTCACCGAACCGTCCTCGAACACCTCACGCGCCGCACGCGCGATCGTCGGCGCGATCGACAACACCGTGATCTTGTCCAGACTCTCGCTCAGCTCACCCGGCGTCGGCAGCGTGTTCGTGAGCACGAACTCACTCACCCGCGAGTTCTTCAACCGATCCGCCGCCGGACCCGACAGCACCCCGTGCGTCGCCGTCACCATGACATCCTGCGCACCGTGCGCGAACAACGCATCCGCCGCCGCACAAATCGTGCCACCCGTGTCGATCATGTCGTCCACCAGGACACACACGCGGCCCTTCACCTCACCGACCACCTCATGCACGGTGACCTGGTTCGCCACGTCCTTGTCCCGCCGCTTGTGCACGATCGCCAACGGCGCACCCAACCGGTCGCACCAACGGTCCGCCACCCGAACCCGACCCGCGTCCGGAGACACCACCGTCAGCTTCGAACGGTCCACCTTCGCACCCACGTAATCCGCCAGCAGCGGCAGCGCGAACAGATGATCCACAGGACCGTCGAAGAAACCCTGGATCTGATCCGTGTGCAGATCCACCGCCAGCAGCCGCGTCGCACCCGCCGTCTTCATCAGATCCGCGATCAGACGCGCCGAAATCGGTTCACGACCCCGGTGCTTCTTGTCCTGCCGCGCGTAACCGTAGAACGGCACGATGACCGTGATGGACCTGGCCGACGCACGCTTCAGCGCATCGATCATGATCAGCTGCTCCATGATCCACTTATTGATCGGAGCAGTATGGCTCTGGATCAGGAAACAATCGGCACCACGAGCCGACTCCTGATACCGCACATAAATCTCGCCATTGGCGAAGTCGAAGGCCTTCGTCGGGACAACCCCGACACCCAGCTGGTGGGCGACCTCCTCGGCAAGCTCGGGGTGTGCGCGGCCGGAGAAGAGCATCATCTTCTTCTCGCCGGTCGTCTTGATCCCGGTCACAGCACTATCTCCTCAGAGGTGTCGCAGCAGGTGGGGGTGCAGATGTGCACTTATCACGGTACGCCGTGTTCGCAGCGGCCGAATCCGCTCACCCCTCCTCGGCCGCCCCCCGGGAAGCCGCCTCGGCCGCCTTCGCCGAAGCACTCCCCGGACGCTTACGAGCCACCCAACCCTCGATATTCCGCTGCTGACCACGGGCCACAGCCAGCGAACCGGGCGGCACATCCTTCGTGATCACCGAGCCGGCAGCCGTATAAGCGCCGTCCCCCACCGTGACAGGCGCCACAAACATGTTGTCCGAACCCGTCTTGCAATGCGAGCCCACCGTCGTGTGGTGCTTGTGCTCCCCGTCATAGTTGACGAACACACTCGCCGCACCGATGTTCGAGAACTCACCGATCGTCGCATCACCCACATACGACAGATGCGGAACCTTCGTCCCCTCACCGATCGACGCGTTCTTCGTCTCCACATACGTACCGATCTTGCCCTTACGCCCCAACCGCGTCCCCGGACGCAGATACGCATACGGCCCCACCACCGCCTCCGGACCCACCTCGGCACCCAACGCCACCGTGTTGTCCACCCGCGCACCCGCACCCACACGCGTATCCGTCAACCGCGCATTCGGACCCACCTCGCACCCCTCGGCAAGATGCGTACCACCGTGCAACTGCGTCCCCGGATGCACCACCACATCCCGCTCGAACGTCACCGTCGCATCCACCCACGTCGTCGCGGGATCCACCACCGTCACCCCCGACAACATCGCCGCCGTCAGCAACCGGTCGTTCAGAATCCGCCGCGCCTCGGACAACTGCACACGGTTGTTGATCCCCGCGATCTCCCGGTGATCACCCGCCACCGACGCACCCACCCGGTGCCCCACCTCACGCAGAATCCCGAGCACATCCGTCAGGTACTCCTCACCCTGACTGTTGTCCGTACGCACCTTCTTCAACGCATCCGCCAGCAGCGCACCGTCGAACGCGAACACACCCGAGTTGATCTCCCGGATCCCCCGCTCCGCCTCGGACGCGTCCTTGTGCTCCACGATCGCCGTCACGGCACCCGAGCCGTCCCGCACGATCCGCCCGTAACCCGTCGCATCCGGCACCTCCGCCGTCAGCACGGTCACCGCATTGCCGTCCGCCGAGTGCGTCGCCGACAACTGCCGCAACGTCTCACCCGTCAGCAACGGGGTGTCACCGCACACGACCACCACGGTCCCGTCCACGGAACCGCCCAGCTCCTCCAGCCCCATCCGCACGGCATGACCCGTGCCGTTCTGCTCCTCCTGCACCGCGGTGCGGACGTCGGGGGCGACCTCGGCAAGGTGCGCGGTCACCTGCTCGCGGGCGTGCCCCACGACGACGACCAGGTTCTCCGGGTCGAGTTCACCGGCTGCGGTGAGCACATGACCCACCAGGGAACGGCCACAGATGTCGTGCAGAACCTTCGGTGTGGCCGACTTCATACGGGTGCCCTCACCCGCTGCGAGTACGACGACGGCTGCCGGGCGAATGGCGCTCACGGGATTGCCCTTCGGCTGTGTTGGGGAGGGGGTGACTTTCGCAGGATACCGGGGTGGGGGTGGGGGGACATGAGTGCGGGCCCTGACGTGAATGTCAGGGCCCGCAGCTACTGGGCTCCCGGGGGAGGACTCGAACCCCCATGAGTGACACCAAAAGACACCGTCTTGCCCTTAGACGACCCGGGATAGCCCTTATGTCCGGTTCGACAGGTCGCCCGGACTGACAGCTCCTACTATGCCGTACCACCAGCCTTCCACGCGACGGTACAGATCCGCTCCGTCTCTCACGTCGATACGGAGGCATCCTCGATAGTCGTCGCCGGTGTTCCTCCGGTTCGTCAGCGGTTTGTGCTTCTTGAGCGTTGTCTTCATGAGTCCAGCCGGGTCGATGCCGACGTGGTCGGCCCAGAATGCCTCGGCGGCCCGGACGTCGGCGCTCTCGTGGATGTACACGGCGAACCTGAGCTGTGCCGGGTCCGCCTCGAGCAGGCGCAGCCAGGCCAGGAACACCGAGATCATGCCCGGGTCGCTGTTGACGAAGGTGATGCGTTCCCGCCGGCTGTAGGGCTTGCTCTTCGCGCCCTCGGACCAGTACAGGCCCACGCCGAGCAGGAACAGCTCGCGGTCCGTCAGCGAGCCGATCTCGCTTGCCGCGGCCGCCTTCGTCCGCTGCCGTTCCTCCTCGCGCCGCCGGAGCGTGGCCTCCCAGCCGCGTTTCGCGATCGCCGAGGCTTCCTCGCGGGTCCGTTTCCGCTCCGGCTTCGGCAGATCCCTCACCCACAGCGAGATCGAGCTCTTGGAGCACCCCAGCTCCACCTGGATCTGGTCGTACGTCCAGCCCTGGAGCCGGAGCTCTCTCGCCTTCTGCCGCAGGTCGTCCTTCGCGTTCGGCCGCTTCGTCCATTCCGGGGCCGGCTCGCCCTGGAGGAGGCGGTTGAGGATGTCGTTGTTGTCGACGTGGATCCGGTCGCGGATCTGGCGTCGGCTCAGTCCCGCGCGCCGCAGCGCCACCGCCTGTTCGCGCAGGCTCTCGAAGTCGGCGTATTTGCCGTGTGCATGTGTCACACGCATACCGTCCGGCCGGAATGAGTCATTCCCCCCTCGAACAGTGACCGATTCAGCAGTTCGAGGGATTTCGGGCCTTACCGCGTCCGATCGGTCACCGTGTGTGGTGTGGGTCGGACGTGGAAACTCGCCGGATAACGGATGGGGGCCGCCCGTAGGCTTGAGGCATGACCACGACGGGGGAAGACGATGTGACGGCCGGGGGCGGGCCGTGGTGGTGGGACAGGCGCCGCAGTGCGGTGTTCGATGTCGGGCTCGCGGTGGTGTCCGCGCTGGAGTGTGCGCTGGAGGGGATCCCGTTCGCGTGGGAGGCGGGGATCCCGGTGTCCGCCGGGGTGGTGTTCGGCCTGCTGGCGGGGTCGGTGCTGCTGGTGCGGCGGAAGTGGCCGATCGCGGTGGTGCTGGTGGCGATCGCGGTGACGCCGGCGTCGATGGGTCTGCTGCTGGGTGTGGTGGGCCTGTATTCGCTGGCCGCGGCGGATCTGCCGCGCCGGATCATCGGTTCGCTGGCGGGGATGCAGTCGCTGGGCGTGCTCATCGTGATGTTCGTGCGGTTGCGGCAGGACGCGGCGCGGGGCGATCTGGATGTGGGGGACTGGATCGTGCCGTTCGCGTCGATCACGATGGCGCTGGGGGTGACGGCGCCGCCGTTGCTGCTGGGGCTGTATGTGGGGGCGCGCCGGCGGTTGATGGAGAGCTTGCGGGAGCGGGCGGACAGTCTGGAGCGGGAGCTTCAGTTGCTTGCGGAGCGGGCGGAGGAGCGTGCGGAGTGGGCGCGGGGTGAGGAGCGGACGCGGATCGCGCGTGAGATGCATGACGTGGTGGCGCATCGGGTGAGTCTGATGGTGGTGCATGCGGCGGCGTTGCAGGCGGTGGCGCGGAAGGATCCGGAGAAGGCGGTGAGGAATGCCGCGCTGGTGGGGGATATGGGTCGGCAGGCGTTGACGGAGTTGCGGGAGATGCTCGGGGTGCTGCGTTCGGGTGGGGACGGGGGGTTGCGGCAGGAGCGGGCGTCGGTGCCGTTGGCGGCGGTGGGGGCGGCTGCGGCGGCTGCGGCGTCGCGGGCGGTGGATGAGGGTGCGGGGCTGGGTGAGGGGCCGTGTCTGTCGGAGATCGATGAGTTGGTGGGGCAGTCGGCGGCTGCGGGCATGGTGGTGGATTTGTCGGTGGAGGGGGAGGTTCGTGGGTATGCGCCGGAGGTGGAGTCGACGGCGTATCGGGTGGTGCAGGAGGCGTTGACGAACGTCCATAAGCATGCGGCGGGTGCGAAGACGTATGTGCGTCTGGCGCATCGGGTGTCGGAGATCGCGATGCAGGTGGAGAACGAGCCGCCGTCGGGTGCGGTGTCGTCGGCGGGGTTGCCGTCGGGGGGGAATGGTCTGGTGGGGATGAAGGAGCGGGTGTCGGCGCTGGGTGGGGTGTTTGTGTCGGGGCCGACGGATGCGGGGGGTTTTCGGGTGTCGGCGGTGATTCCGGCGTCGTAGGCCGGGGGAAGTCGTAGACCGGGAAGCGGCGGTGGGGTCAGCCGGCGGTGAGGCGTGCGGGTTCGATGCCGGAGATGAGTGTGGTGAGGCCGTGGTCGATGGTGGGGCCGAGGTACCAGTCGCCGGTGTGGTCGAGGGCGTAGACGCGGCCTTGGGTGTCGATGGCGAGGAGGGCCTGGGTGTCGGTTTCGGCGCCGAGGGGGCAGACCTCGGTGTCGAGGGCGCGGCCGAGGTCGCCGAGGGTGCGGGCGAGGTGGAGGCCGTGGAGGGGGTCGATGTGGAGGGTTGTGGGGGCGACTTGGCGGCCGGGGCCGGTGGGGGTGATGTGGAGGCCGCCGAATTCGGCCCAGGCTTCGACGGCTGCGGGGAAGACGGTGTGGCGGTGTCCTGCGGGTGAGGTGTGGTCGCGGAGGGTGTCGGCCCAGATTTCGGCTTGTTTGATGTCCCAGCGTCCGGGTTGCCAGCCGGCGGTGCGGAGGGCGGCGTCGACGGGGACGGCGAAGCGGGTGGTGGAGGTGCGGTCGGTGTGCATCTGCTCTTCGTTCGTCGAGGTCGTGTGGTGGTGCGGGGTGGTTCAGCCGTCGGTGGTGGCGGCGGGGTCGACCATGCGGACGCCGAAGTGGGCGGTGAGGGCGGTGCAGGCGCGGCAGGGGGTGGCGTAGGCGCCGTGGAGGGGGTCGCCGTCTTCGCGGATGCGGCGGGTGGTGAGTTTTGCTTGTTTGAGGGCTTTGCGTGCTTCGCCGTTGGTCATGGGTTTTCGTGCGGCGCGTTTGCTGCGGGCGGCGTCGGCGGTGGTGATGTGCCGGGAGATGAGGATGGTTTCGGCGCAGCGTCCGGTGAAGCGGTCGCGTTGGTCGCTGGTGAGGGTGTCGAGGAAGTCCTGGACGAGGGGGTGGAGGGCGGGGGGTGTGTCGCCGCGGGCGGCGGTGCCGGTGAGGGTTTCGCCGCGGACGGAGAGGGCGGCGGCGATGGTGGGGAGGATGCCGTCGCGGCGGTGGTGGAGGGTGGGGGTGGGGGTGGTGTCGGTGGTGCTCCAGCCGATGCGGGGGTCGCCGGAGCGGGGGTCGCCGGATGGGCCGGTGTGCGTCCCCGTCTGCGTCATGTTCATGATCGTCTTCCCCTCCCGAGCATCCCCCCGGAGGTCACAGAGTGCCAAATGGGCAGGCTGATGGGGAAGCTGGGGCGGGGTGACACGCCCGGGTTGGGGCGGGCTGTCACGGGAGGGTGACGGGTGGTCACGGAAGCGGAGGGGTGGGTGACCGGTGCCGGTGACCGGTCGGGGCGTACCGCATAGGCTGTCGGCACCGCGATTCACGCGGTGTTCCGCACGGTTGTGCGTGCGGGCGCCGTGGGGGTCGTGGCGGAATGTAGTCGAGACAGACGTGACAGTCGAATACGTTCTGTAACGGTCCGAAGGTGGGCGGTGCGGGGCGTATGGAATGCCGCAGGGGGCAACCGCCATGACGACAGGTCGGCTCGGGCTGGGGGATCCTCCCGGCCGCCAGGCCGGGGGACAAGCCGCGCCGCCGAACGCGGCCTATGCCGGGCAGGTCGTGCACTTCCCGGATCCGGTGCGTGCGGCGCGCCACCCGAGAGGGGTACGGGTGGACGAGCGTGGTTACCCCGACTTCTCGCCCTATGCGCGCGCGGCTGTGGAGATCGCGGAGCCGCCGGAGGGTTTCGGTGTCGACGAGTTGCGGCTGACGGACTTTGTGTCGGCGAACGCGGCGTTGGCGGCGAGTGGGCACGAGTTGTGGGACACGGTGCCGGCGGTGGCGACGCCGCACGGCTGGACGTGGCATCACGTGGCGGGTTCGCGGCGGCTGGAGCTGGTGCCGGTCGAGGTGAAGGCGCTGTTGCGGCATCACGGTGGTGTGGCGACGTCGGCGGTGGATCACGGCAAGCGGGGCACGCGGCCGTTGCAGGAGACGCGGCCGGCGCATTTCGGGCTGCCGAAGTCGGGTGCGGCGGTGTCGGAGTCGCAGGTGCTGGGCGTGGAGGAGGATCTGGGCTACCGGTTGCCGGGTGCGTACCGGTCGTTCCTGAAGGCGGCGGGTGGCTGTGCGCCGGTGGGTACGGCGTTGGACGCCGAGCTGGGGCTGCTGGTGGACCAGCCGTTCTTCACGGTGCGGGACGAGGCGGCGGTCAATGATCTCGTGTACGTGAACAAGTGTCTGCGTGACCATCTCACCAAGGACTATCTGTGCGTGGCTTTCGTGCAGGGCGGTCTGCTGGCGGTGAAGGTGCGGGGCGAGCGGCAGGGTTCGGTCTGGTTCTGCGCGTACGACGATGCGCGGGACGTCGATCCGTCGTGGCCGCCGGCCGAGCGGGTGGAGCGGCTGCTGTTGGCGTGCGGTGATGACTTCGACGCGTTTCTGTCCCGGCTGGCGGGGTCTCCGCCGGAGTTGGAGACGGTGGCGAATCTGATGGTGGACGGCGGGTTCGCGCGTGTCGTTCCGGTTTCTTCCGCGGGGGAGTGAGCTTCGGCGATGGTGACGTACGCGCAGGCGCAGGAGCGCGCCGAGGAGTGGGTCAACGGGGATGTTCCGTCGTACCAGCATCGTGAGGTGCGGGTACGGGAGTTCGACCTGGGGTTTGTCGTGTGGGCGGAGGACCGTGCGGACGGGCCTCGTTCGGACGGTGGTGCGCAGCGGCTGGTGATCGCCCGTGACAGCGGTGAGGCGACGTTGTGGCCCGCGCTGCCGGTGGGTGAGGTGATCCGCCGGTACGAGGAGGAGTACGGCCGTGATGCCGAGCCGTCGGCGCCCGAGCCGGCGCCTGCGGCGCGGGTGGATCTGAATCACACGTCGTTCCTGTTGAGTCCGCCGGAGTGGTTGCAGGAGGCGGCGGACCGGCTGGGGATTCCGGACCGGCGCGGGGAGAGTGCGGGGGGTGCCTCGGGGGCCGGTGCGGTTCCGGGGCAGGGTGCGGGGTCGGCCGCGGCTTCCGCTGCTCCGGGTTCTGCCCCGGGTCCTGCTCCGGCGCCGGCTGCGGGTCCTGGTCCGCAGGATGCGTCCGCGGGGAGCGGGGTCGCGTGGCCCGCCGCTGGTGGGGACGGTTCCCAGGCGGGTGCGCCTGCCGGGGCGACTCCGTGGGCGGGTACGGACACCAATGCCGATGCCGGTGAGGATCGTTCCGTTCCGTTGCCGGAGACGGTGTTCGCGCCGCAGCTGAGCGAGTCCGGTGATGACACGCCGCCGCCCGCGTCGCCGTCGACGGCGGAGGCGCAGACCGCGCTGATCTCGGGTGGGAGTCAGCTCCCGCCGACGGCTGTCGCGCCGGCGGTTCCGGAGCCCGGCGCGCGGCAGGAGACGCCGCCGCCTCCGCCCGCGCCGCACGGCCATGCGCCGGGTACGCCTGCGCCGGGGTTGCCGGTGCCTCCGCCGCCCGGTCCGGGTGCGGCGCCCGAGCGGCCGCTCGCGCCGAACGCGGGTGACATCGCCGACGCCGCGACCAGCAAGGCGACCCCGCCGCCGCGTCGTGGCTCGGGTGCGACGACGCCGCCGCCTCCGGGTGCCCCGGGTACGCCGGGTGCGCGTCCGGGCGGTGCGCCTGCGTCCGGTCCGGCGGGCGGGTATGTGCCGACGCAGCTGGTGTCGTCGCTCGGCGGCCCGGAGGGGATCGGTGGTCCGACGCCTCCGCCCGGTGCGCCGAACGCGCCCGGCGGTACGCCGCCCGGCGGTGTCCACCACGCGGCGACGATGTTCGCCGACCCGGGAGCTCCGGGAACGCCCGCTCCTCCGGCGCCGCCCGGTGCTCCCCAGCCGCCTGGTGTCCCCGGCGCCCCCGGCGCTCCCGGTACCGCAGGAGGCGGCCGTCCGCCGGTGCATCACGCGGAGACCGTGCTGGCCGCACCTCCGGTGGGCGGTCCCGGTGCGCCGCCGCCCCCGGCTCCGCCCGGTATGCCCGGGGGTGCTCCCCCGATGCCGCCCGGCGCCGTGCCGCCGGGTACGCCTCCGTCCGGTGTTCCGGGTCCGGGGCAGCCGCCCATGTACGGTTATCCGCCGCAGCCGGCCGGTCAGCCGACGGTCGGCCCCGGCTACCAGGCGGTGCTGCGCTACCGCGCGCAGGACGGTTCCGAGCAGCAGCTGATCCGGCGTTCGGCGCCGGGCACGCCGCATCCGGAGTGGCAGATCTTCCATGAGCTGCGGGCCATGAACGTGCCGCCGGACCAGGTGCTGGAGCTGCACACCGAGCTGGAGTCGTGCGAGCTGCCGGGTGCGTACTGTGCGCGGATGATCCGGGAGCAGTGGCCGCAGGCGCGGATCACGAGCATCGCCCCGTACGGCACGGATCATGCCAGCCGGCAGCAGGGGATGCGGCAACTGCTGGCCCACCAGGGTGAGTTGCATCAGGTCGCGGACGGTCCGGCGCGTCCGGCGCCCGTCCGTGCGCCGATTCCGCCGGTGCAGCCGGTTCCGCCGGTTCCGCCGGAGGCGATCGCGCAGGAGCTGGCGGGGGCGTTCGGGCCGGGGGTGTTCCGGTTCGAGCAGGCGGCGGTGTCCCGGCAGGGGGTGCCGCCGGTGGTGGCGCACACGCTGGTGGCGGCGGGGCTGCCGATGGACATGGGCCCGTTCTTCTGGGCGCAGGCGCAGCCGGGCCGTCCGGTGCCGACGCTGGCGGAGCTGGCCGTGGAGCGGGGTGTGCAGGCGGCCCCGGACGCGGGTTCGTACCTGGTGATGGGCAGTGACTTCGGCAAGGCGATCTGTGTGCAGTACGGCACGGCGAACATCGTCGCGGTGCCGGTGGAGGCCGGGCCGGGCGGTGTGTCGGTTCCGCCGCAGTTCGTGAACACCGGTCTGCCGGAGTTCGCGCGCTGTCTGGCGCTGCTGGGGCGGATGTGGCGGCTGCGGTTCGGGCTGAACCAGGAGCAGGCGGGCCGCTGGACCGTCGACTTCCAGGCGCAGTTGGCCGCGCTGGACCCGGCGGCGCTGGGTTCGCCGGAGAGCTGGTGGTCGGTGCTGCTGGAGCAGATGTGGGACGGGCTGCTGTGATGCGGCGGCGCTGATGCGCGTGTGACGCGAGGAGCCGGGCCCGGTCGTGGAAGCGACCGGGCCCGGCTTTTGCGTGCCCCCTTCGCGGAGTGTCGCGTTATGAACACTTCCGTGTGATCCATCAAGATGTGCGCGATTCATCCCATTTCGCACTCGGTCGTCGTGGTGGGCTTCGTGTCCGTCGGTGGAGAGGGGTTCCAGGGTGAGCAGCGCATCGGTGTCGTCGCATGACTTCGAGGTCGTGCGGGGGCGTGGCTACCGGCCCTTGCAGGTGATCGCGTACGTCGAGGCCCTCTCGGAGGACCGTGACGCCGCCTGGGAGCGGGCGGCGCGGTTCACGGTGCTGGCCAGGGAGATGGAGGAGGAGCTGGGGCTGCTGCGCGCGCGGGTGGCGGCGCTTCCCGAGCAGACGTATGAATCGCTCGGGGAGAGTGCGCGGCGGCTGTTCGAGCTGGCCCGGGAGGAGGCGACCGCCCTGCGGGAGGCGGCCCGGCAGCATGCGCAGGACGTGACGGATCTGGCGCGGGAGGACGCGGCCGGTGTGCGGGAGGCGGCGCGGGCGTACGCGGACCGGGTGCGTGCGGAGTCGGACGAGTACGCCCGTCAGCGGCTGCTCGCGGCCCGCGCGGAGGCCGACGAGATCCGGATCGAGGCCCGGCTGGAGGTGAAGGAGCAACGCGGACGGACGCTGGCGGCGGTGCGGGAGATGCGGGAGCGCACGTCCGGGATGCTCGCGGAGGGGGCGCGGGAGCAGGCGGAACGGCTGGACGAGGTGGAGCGGGAGGAGGCCACACGGGTGGCCGGGCTGGACGACCGTCAGGCGGAGGCGGAGGCCCGGGCGCGGAGTGCGCTGGCCGAGGCGCAGCAGATGTTCGCCGAGGCGGAGGAGTGGGCCGGGCGTCGTGCGGAGGAGGCGCAGGAGCGCGCGGCGGAGGTGCTGGCCGAGGCGCGCTCCCGCGCGGAGGGCATCGCGCGGGAGACGGAGCGGGTGCTGCGCGACCACGCCGGCCGGCGTGAGGAGGTGCAGACGCACATGGACCATGTGTGCGCCAGTCTCAGCGCGCTGACGGGCCGGGTGGTGGAGTGAGGGGAGGGGGTGTCACACCTCCCCGGTGTCACATCGGTGTCACGTCCTCCTGCGGGTCGCCCCGGCGAGGATCCACCCCTCCACCTCCTCGTACTCGCGCCGCTGTTCCTCCGCGCGGGCGCGGCCGGACGCCACGGTGCCGAGCCAGCCGCAGAGGAAGCCGAGGGGGATGGAGAGGAGGCCGGTGGTGGTGAACGGGAACCAGTTGAAGTCGGCGTCGGGAAAGGCGGAGACGGGTGATCCGGAGACCAGGTTGGTGCCCGGCATCAGCAGCAGCACGGACAGCGAGCCGCCGATGAGGGTGGCGAGCAGGCCGGTGCGGGTGTAGCGGCGCCAGAAGAGGCTGTAGACGAGGGCGGGGGCGATGGCGGAGGCGCCGAGGCAGAAGGACAGGGTGACCAGGGGTTGCAGGCTGTGGTGCTGCACCAGGGTGGCCAGCAGGATCGCGGGGACGCCCACGGCGAGTGCGGAGAGGCGGGCCAGGAGCATTTCGCGGCGTGGTGACATCTCCTCGACGCGGGCGGCGAAGACGTCGTGGGCGAGGGAGTTGGCGCAGGCGAGGATCATGCCGGCGACGGAGGCGAGGACGGTGAGGAAGATCGCCGCGGTGACGGTGGTGAAGAGGAACGTCTCCGCCGCGGACACCTCCGTGCCGAACGAAGCCTGTGAGCCGAGCATGTAGGCGGTGTTGCCCCGGGGGTCGGCCTGGGCGATGGCGGCCCGTCCGACCAGGGCGGTCGCGCCGAAGCCGATGACGGTGATGACGAGAACGAACAGGCTCACGCCGGCCACCGCCCAGGACATCGAGCGGCGCACCTGGCGGGCGTTGGAGGCGGTGTACATGCGCATGGTGACGTGGGGGAGGCAGGCGCCGCCGAGGACGACCGTCAGATGCGAGGTGATCATGTCCCAGCCGGGACTGACGCCGCCTGCGAACTGCAGGCCCGAGGCGAGGAACGCGTCGCCGACGCCGCTGCCCGCGGCGGCCGCGTCGAACAGGGCGCCCGGGTTCCAGTCGAAGCGGTGCAGGACGAGGGCGGCGACGACGATGCCGGAGCCGAGCAGCAGTACGATCTTCAGGATCTGGATGAGGGCGGTGCCCTTCATGCCGCCGATCGCCGCGTAGCTGATCATCAGGGCGCCCACGCCGATGATGCAGCCGGTCTGCAGGGATTCGCCGGAGAAGCCGAGGATGAACCCCATGAGCTGTCCGGTTCCGGCGAGTTGGACCAGCATCAGCGGCAGCAGCGCGGCGAGGGTGACGGCGCTGGCGGCGATCCGTATCCCGCGTCCCTGCGGCATACGGCGGGTGAGCGCGTCGCCCATGGTGAACCGGCCCGCGTTGCGCAGGGGTTCGGCCAGCAGGAACATCAGCAGCATCAGGGACAGGGCGGTGGACAGGGCGAGCACGATCCCGTCGTAGCCGAACAGGGCGATGACGCCGCCGGTGCCGAGGACGGTGGCGGCGGAGATGTAGTCCCCGGCGATGGCCAGGCCGTTGCGCATGGGGGAGAGGGAGCTGTAGCCGGTGTAGAACTCGTCGAGGTCGTCGCGGTCGGGGCCGGTCATCACGCACAGCAGGAGGGTGATCGTGGCGACGGCGGAGAAGCCGACGAGGGCCATGGCCTGGGTGTCGCCGTCGAATCCGGAATTCATCGTGTGGCCTCCCGCTTGGCGTCCAGGGCGCTCTGACGGCGGATGAGGTCCGCGAGGGGGTCGACGTGGCGGCGGGCGGTGCCCTCGTACAGGGCGATCGCCAGCCAGGTGACGGGCACTTGGAGCACGGCGAGGAGCAGTCCGATGGGTACGCCGTCGGTGACGGTGCCGGTCATGAAGTCCGGCGCGAACGCCGACAGGACGAGGAAGAGGACGAAGTATCCGAGTGCGGTGAGGGTGGCGGTACGGCGCTGCCAGCGGTAGGCGCTGCGCAGTCGGCGCAGGTCGGAGTGATGTCCGAGCGGGGCGTGCTGGGGAGCCCGCCTCGGCTCGGTGGCGGGCGGGGCCGCCGGGGGCAGCCAGGGATAGGTGTCGTAGGAGGGGGAGGCGGCGTACGGGGGCCGGGGAGGGGCGGCCCGGTGGGGGTGGGGGCGCTGGTACGGGTCGGTGGACATCCCGTGCTCCTTGCGTGGCTCGGGTCCGTGCGGGGACGGCAGGGAGGGGGGTGGGGAGCGGAGACCGCACGCTACCCGCGCCTACTGGGGTGCGCTGCGTTTTGGCCAAACTGAGCGGTCGGTATGCCGTATCGCAACCTTCAGGGGGCTGACCTGGGGTGTTACCCGGATTAACTCAGACTTTTGCGCCCCGGAGTCCGCCATGGAGTCCGCCACGGAGTCCGCCACGAAGTGCTGTCGTACGACTCCGACTTGACCCTGACGCGACGGCAGGGTGGAGCCTCGGATGCACCGACAGGGTGGGGCCCTCCCTGCACCGACAGGAGGACCCGACCCCGAGACGGGCTCCCCCCGTCGGCGTAAGCCCCTAGGGGTACCTCCGTACTACGGCTGGGGGAGGGTTCGTACCGGCGGAGGACGAGACGGGGCGGGAGCCGTCCTTAACCTGGCTTTACGCCGCCGGGGGGTGGCGAAGCACAGCAACGGGGGTGGGGTTTTCCCCAGGGAAAGACTGCGCTGCACACCAGCGCGCCCGGCCCTCTCCCACCGCGAGACTGAAGCACAGCGCACGAACGGGCACCGAACGGCCGCCGGACGACACGGGGGGTCGCCGGGGCGCCGTATTCACTTTGCTGACCGACATAGGAGACTTACCGTGACATCGGCTGTAACCATTCCCAGGCACGGGGGCACTGGAGGGAGTACGGCCGTTGCCGCGCGGGCGCGGCAGGTCGTGAAGGCGTACGGGTCCGGTGAGACCCGCGTCGTCGCCCTGGACCACGTCGACGTGGACATCGCCCGCGGCCAGTTCACCGCGATCATGGGCCCCTCGGGGTCCGGCAAGTCCACCCTGATGCACTGCCTCGCCGGGCTCGACACCGTCACCGGCGGTCAGATCTACCTGGACGAGACCGAGATCACCGGCCTGAAGGACAAGAAGCTCACGCGGCTGCGCCGGGACCGCATCGGGTTCATCTTCCAGGCGTTCAACCTGCTGCCGACGCTGAACGCGATCGAGAACATCACGCTGCCCATGGACATCGCCGGCCGCAGGCCCGACAAGGCGTGGCTGGACCGGGTCGTGGAGACCGTCGGACTCGCGGGACGGCTGAAGCACAGGCCCACGCAGCTCTCCGGGGGCCAGCAGCAGCGTGTCGCGGTGGCACGGGCGCTGGCCGCCCGGCCGGAGATCATCTTCGGTGACGAGCCGACCGGAAACCTCGACTCCCGTGCGGGCGCCGAAGTCCTCGGCTTCCTGCGCCGCTCGGTCGACGAGCTGGGCCAGACCATCGTGATGGTCACTCACGACCCGGTCGCCGCCTCCTACGCGGACCGTGTGCTGTATCTCGCCGACGGCCGCATCGTCGACGAGATGCACCAGCCCACCGCCGAGCAGGTCCTGGACCGCATGAAGGACTTCGACGCCCGGGGGCGCACGTCATGACCGTGCTGAAGACGTCGATGCGCAACTTCTTCGCGCACAAGGGACGCATGGCGCTGTCGGCGATCGCGGTGCTGCTGTCGGTGGCGTTCGTGTGCGGGACCCTGGTGTTCACGGACACCATGAACACCACGTTCGACAAGCTGTTCGCGGCCACGTCGTCGGACGTGACGGTCAGCTCCAAGGACGCCTCCGACAGCGGGGAGACGACCTCCGGCAACGGCAAGCCGCCGGTGATCCCGGCCTCCGTGCTCGACGACGTCAAGGGCGCGGACGGTGTGAAGTCGGCCGAGGGCGCGGTGTTCTCCACCTCGGTGACCGTCGTCGACGGCGACAAGGACAGCGTCTCGCCGACCAGCGGCGCACCGACCATCGTCGGCAGCTGGAACGCCAACGAGGCCCGCACCATGGAGATCACCTCCGGCGCGGCCCCCGAGGGCGCCGACCAGATCATGGTCGATGCCGACACCGCCGACAAGCACGACCTGAGGCTCGGTGACGAGATCGGCGTCATCAGCGCGGTCGGCACGCACACCGCGAAGATCTCCGGCATCGCCGACTTCACCGTCACCAACCCCGGCGCCGCGATCTTCTACCTGGACACCAGGACGGCGCAGCGGACCCTCGTCGGCGAGAGCGGCGTCTACACCAACGTCAACGTCACCGCCGCGTCCGGCGTCAGCGACGCACAGCTGAAGAAGAACGTCACGGCCGAACTCGGCGGCGGCTACAAGGTGCTGACGGCCGAGGAGACGGCGGAGGCCAACCAGGAGAGCGTCGGGGACTTCATGAACGTCATGAAGTACGCGATGCTCGGCTTCGCCGGGATCGCCTTCCTCGTCGGCATCTTCCTGATCATCAACACCTTCTCCATGCTGGTCGCCCAGCGCACCCGGGAGATCGGCCTGATGCGGGCGATCGGCTCGTCCCGCAAGCAGGTCAACCGCTCCGTGCTGGTCGAGGCTCTGCTGCTCGGCGTGATCGGCTCGGTCGTCGGCGTCGGCGCGGGCGTCGGCCTCGCGGTCGGCCTGATGAAGCTCATGGGCACCATGGGCATGAAGCTGTCCACCGACGACCTCACGGTCGCCTGGACGACCCCGGCGCTCGGACTGCTCCTCGGCGTGGTCGTCACCGTGCTCGCCGCCTACCTGCCCGCCCGGCGGGCCGGGAAGATCTCCCCGATGGCCGCGCTGCGCGACGCCGGCACCCCGGCGGACGCCAAGGCGGGCTGGATCCGGGCCGCGATCGGTCTGGTCCTCACCGGCGCCGGCGGAGCCTGCCTCTATCTGGCCGGAACGGCCGACAAGGCCACCGACGGCTCCCTGTGGCTGGGCCTGGGCGTGGTGCTGTCCCTGATCGGCTTCGTCGTCGTCGGCCCCGTGCTGGCGAGCGGCGTGGTCCGCGTCCTCGGCGCGGTCCTGCTGCGGGCGTTCGGCCCCGTGGGCCGCATGGCCGAGCGCAACGCCCTGCGCAACCCGCGCCGTACCGGCGCGACGGGCGCCGCGCTGATGATCGGGCTGGCACTGGTGGCGTGCCTGTCCGTGGTCGGATCCTCCATGGTCGCCTCGGCCACCGAGGAACTCGACAAGACGGTGGGCACCGACTTCATCATCCAGGACGACAACGAGCAGCCGGTCATCCCGCAGGCCGTCGCGGCGGTCAAGTCGACGCCCGGGATCGACCGGGTCACCGAGTACAAGTGGACCAAGGCGGACTTCACCACGCCCGACGGCAGGACCACCGAGGACACCGCGATCACCGCGGCCGACCCGACGTACGCGACCGACCTGCGGGTCGAGACCGTCGCCGGCAAGCTCGCCGACGCCTACCGGCCCGACTCGATGTCCGTCCACGAGGACTTCGCCAAGGACCACGGCGTCACCGTCGGCTCGAAGATCGACGTTGCCTTCAAGGACGGCACCACGGGGACGCTGACGGTCCGCGCCATCACCAGCAGCGAGGGCGTGATCGACGCCGGCGCGATGTACACGTCCATCGACACCCTCGCGACGTACGTCCCGGCCGACAGGATGCCGCTGGACCTGATGGTCTTCGCCTCGGCGGCGGACGGGCAGAAGGACGCGGCGTACAAGGCGCTGAAGGAGTCGCTGGACGGCTTCCCGCAGTACGAGGTGCGCGACCAGACCGACTACAAGGAGGCGCTGAAGGACCAGATCGGCCAGCTGCTGAACATGATCTACGGTCTGCTGGCCCTGGCGATCGTCGTCGCGATCCTCGGCGTGGTGAACACCCTGGCCCTGTCGGTGGTGGAGCGCACCCGGGAGATCGGCCTGATGCGGGCCATCGGCCTCTCGCGGCGGCAGCTGCGCCGCATGATCCGCATGGAGTCGGTCGTGATCGCCCTGTTCGGTGCCCTGCTGGGCCTCGGACTGGGCATGGGCTGGGGCGCCACCGCGCAGCAGCTCCTCGCCCTGGAGGGCCTGAAGGTCCTCGACATTCCGTGGCCGACGATCATCGGCGTCTTCATCGGCTCGGCCTTCGTGGGCCTCTTCGCGGCCCTGGTCCCGGCCTTCCGCGCCGGCCGTATGAACGTCCTGAACGCCATCGCCACCGACTAGCCACCGCACACGGGGGTTGCGGGGGAGCACCGGCGCCGGACAGTCCCCCCAAGGACTGTCCGGCGCCGGGTACGTGCAGGCGCGCACGGGCTCCGGGTGCGTTGTCACCCAGGACCCGTCCGGCTGCCCGGGGGCGCGGGGAACTGCGCCACCGGCCCCGACCGGGCCGCAGCCGCCCGCGGGCCGACGGCGCCACGGCGAGAAGGTCCGGCGCCCCCTGCGGAACACACCGCGGAGCGTCCCGGCGGGTTCGGACAGGCTCCGGTGACCGGTCGGCGGACGTCATCCACAGCCCCCCGCACCCGCGGGCGCGGCGACGTACCCTGGACACCCCCGGCCCGCAGCGCGCGTCGGGCCCGTCGTGTTGCACACCCCCGGAGGGAATCCGCCCCGCATGAGCCTGCACGGTCTGCTCGATGCCGTAGTCAAGGACACCGCCCTCGCGGAAGCGATCACCGCGGCCGCCGACGGCAACCGCATGCACGTCGACCTCGTCGGCCCGCCCGCGGCCCGCCCCTTCACCATCGCCGCCCTGGCCCGCGAGACCGGCCGCCCCGTGCTCGCCGTGACGGCGACCGGTCGCGAAGGCGAGGACCTGGCCGCGGCCCTGCGCTCCCTCCTCCCGCCCGAGGGCGTCGTGGAGTACCCCTCCTGGGAGACGCTCCCGCACGAGCGGCTCAGCCCCCGCAGCGACACCGTCGGCCGGCGTCTCGCCGTACTGCGCCGTCTCGCGCACCCCAGCCCCGACGACCCCGAGACCGGACCGGTCTCCGTCGTCGTCGCGCCCGTGCGCTCCGTGCTCCAGCCACAGGTCAAGGGCCTGGGCGACCTCGAACCGGTCTCCCTGCGGACCGGAGAGACCGCCGACCTCAACGAGATCGTCGACGCCCTCGCCGCCGCCGCGTACGCGCGCGTGGAGCTGGTGGAGAAGCGCGGCGAGTTCGCCGTACGGGGCGGCATCCTGGACGTCTTCCCGCCCACCGAGGAACACCCCCTGCGCATCGAGTTCTGGGGCGACGACGTGGAGGAGATCCGCTACTTCAAGGTCGCCGACCAGCGCTCCCTGGAGGTCGCCGAGCACGGGCTGTGGGCCCCGCCCTGCCGCGAGCTGCTGCTCACGGACGACGTACGGGAACGCGCGCGGGTCCTGGCCGAGCAGCACCCGGAGCTGGGCGAACTGCTCGGCAGGATCGCCGAGGGCATCGCCGTGGAGGGCATGGAGTCCCTGGCCCCCGTGCTCGTCGACGACATGGAGCTGCTGCTGGACGTGCTGCCCCAGGGCGCCATGGCCGTCGTCTGCGACCCGGAGCGGGTGCGCACGCGCGCCTCGGACCTGGTGGCCACGTCCCAGGAGTTCCTGCAGGCCTCCTGGGCGGCCACCGCGGGCGGCGGGGAGGCGCCCGTCGATGTCGGCGCGGCGTCCCTGTGGTCGATCGCGGGCGTCCGCGACCGGGCGCGCGAGCTGGGCATGATGTGGTGGTCGGTGTCGCCGTTCGCCGCGGACGAGGAGCTTGACCCGGACACCCTGAAGCTCGGTATGCGCGCCCCCGAGACCTACCGGGGCGACACCGCGCGGGCGCTGGCCGACACCAAGGGCTGGCTCGCCGACGGCTGGCGCACCGTGTTCGTCACGGAGGGCCACGGCCCGGCCGCCCGCACGGTGGAGGTGCTCGGCGGCGAGGGCATCGCCGCGCGTCTCGACACCGACCTCGGCGAGATCAGCCCGTCCGTGGTGCACGTCGCCTGCGGCTGCATCGACCACGGCTTCGTCGATCCGGCGCTGAAGCTCGCCGTGCTCACCGAGACCGACCTCACCGGCCAGAAGGCGTCCGGCCGCGACGGCGCCCGGATGCCGGCCCGGCGCCGCAAGACCATCGACCCGCTGACCCTGGAGGCGGGCGACTACATCGTGCACGAGCACCACGGCGTGGGCCGCTACATCGAGATGGTGCAGCGCACCGTGCAGGGCGCCACCCGCGAGTACCTGGTCGTGGAGTACGCCCCGGCCAAGCGCGGCCAGCCCGGCGACCGGCTCTACATCCCCACCGACCAGCTGGAGCAGATCACCAAGTACGTCGGCGGCGAGGCGCCCACCCTGCACCGTCTCGGCGGTGCGGACTGGACCAAGACCAAGGCGCGCGCCAAGAAGGCCGTCAAGGAGATCGCCGCCGACCTGATCAGGCTGTACAGCGCGCGCATGGCCGCCCCCGGCCACGCCTTCGGCGCCGACTCGCCCTGGCAGCGCGAGCTGGAGGACGCCTTCCCGTACGCGGAGACGCCCGACCAGCTCACCACCATCGCCGAGGTCAAGGAGGACATGGAGAAGTCGGTCCCCATGGACCGTCTGATCTGCGGTGACGTCGGCTACGGCAAGACCGAGATCGCGGTGCGGGCCGCGTTCAAGGCCGTACAGGACGGCAAGCAGGTCGCCGTGCTGGTGCCGACCACGCTGCTGGTGCAGCAGCACTTCGGGACGTTCAGCGAGCGGTACGCGCAGTTCCCGGTGGTCGTGAAGGCGCTGTCCCGCTTCCAGACCGACACGGAGGCGAAGGCGGTTCTGGATGGGCTGCGGGAGGGTTCGGTGGACGTCGTCATCGGCACCCACCGCCTGTTCTCCTCGGAGACGAAGTTCAAGGACCTGGGTCTGGTCATCGTCGACGAGGAGCAGCGCTTCGGCGTCGAGCACAAGGAGCAGCTGAAGAAGCTGCGCGCGAACGTCGACGTACTGACCATGTCGGCCACGCCGATCCCGCGCACCTTGGAGATGGCGGTGACCGGCATCCGCGAGATGTCGACGATCACCACCCCGCCGGAGGAGCGGCACCCGGTGCTCACCTTCGTCGGGCCCTACGAGCAGAAGCAGATCGGCGCGGCCATCCGCCGCGAGCTGCTGCGCGAGGGGCAGGTCTTCTACATCCACAACCGGGTTGAGTCCATCGACCGCGCGGCGGCCCGGCTGCGCGAGATCGTGCCCGAGGCGCGTATCGCCACCGCCCACGGGCAGATGTCGGAGTCTGCGCTGGAGCAGGTCGTCGTCGACTTCTGGGAGAAGAAGTTCGATGTGCTGGTGTCGACGACGATCGTCGAGTCCGGCATCGACATCTCCAACGCCAACACCCTGATCGTTGAGCGCGGCGACAACTTCGGCCTCAGCCAGCTGCACCAGCTGCGCGGCCGGGTGGGCCGGGGCAGGGAGCGCGGTTACGCGTACTTCCTGTACCCGCCGGAGAAGCCGCTGACCGAGACCGCGCACGAGCGGCTCGCCACGATCGCCCAGCACACGGAGATGGGTGCGGGCATGTATGTGGCGATGAAGGACCTGGAGATCCGCGGCGCCGGAAACCTGCTCGGCGGTGAGCAGTCCGGTCATATCGCGGGCGTCGGCTTCGACCTGTATGTGCGGATGGTGGGCGAGGCGGTCGCGGACTACCGGCGCCAGCTGGAGACCGGTGAGATCGAGGAGGAGCCGCCGCTCGAGGTGAAGATCGAGCTGCCCGTGGACGCGCATGTCCCGCATGACTATGCGCCCGGCGAGCGGCTGCGTCTCCAGGCGTACCGGGCGATCGCCTCCGCCAACAGCGAGGACGACATCCGGGCCGTGCGTGAGGAACTCGTCGACCGCTACGGCAAGCTGCCGGAGCCGGTGGAGAACCTGCTGCTGGTGGCGGGTCTGCGCATGCTGGCCCGGGCGTGCGGGGTCGGCGAGATCGTGCTGCAGGGCAGCAACATCCGTTTCGCGCCGGTGGAGTTGCGCGAGTCCCAGGAACTGCGGCTGAAGCGCCTGTACCCGGGCACGGTCATCAAGCCGGCCGCCCACCAGGTGCTGGTGCCGCGCCCGAAGACCGCGAAGGTGGGCGGGAAGCCGCTGGTCGGACGGGATCTGCTCGGCTGGGTCGGGGAGTTCCTGACGTCGGTGCTGGGGTCCTGAGGCCCGGTCCGTAACTCCCGTCGGGCCGCCGCCGTCCGGGCACAGCGGGCCGTCCACGGCGGTGGTCGCCGTGGACGGCCTGACGGGTGGGCGAGGCCTTACGGCTGGTCGGGACGGTCGCGGTCCATGCCGAGCCGGCGTTCGGCCTGCTGCTGCCCGGTGTCGACCTGCTGCTCGTATTTGCCGCCGGTCCTCTCGTTCATCTTCTTTTCCGCGGCGTCCGAGGCCTGCCTGGCTTTCTCGCGTGCCGCCTTGTTGCTCTTGAACCTGTCGAGGATGCCCATTCAGAGCTCCTTCCGGGGGTGACTCAAAACCGACAATACGCGCGCTTCGGGGTGAATGCCTGAGAAGTGTCGATGTGGTCTGGACCTCTCGCTCGTTACGGTGAGAGCCGGGATCGGCCCGCCCCCGCCGGGGCAGGGATATAGAGGAACAAGGGAGGGGCGCGGTGACGCGACACAAGGGGTGGGGCCGGCGGCTCCGGCACACGGGACCGGCGGTGATGGCCGCGGTGGCTCTTCTCGCCGGCTGCGACGGACTTCAGGACACCGGCTCCCCGGCCGGCGGCGGAAGCGGGGCCGCCGCCCCCGACGGACGTGCCGTCAGCCCGCTGGACAACCCCGACGGCACCGAACCGGGCCTCGCTCCCGTGACCGGCGAGAAGAACCGTGCCGCTGCCATGGCCCTGATCGAGAAGGTGACCACCAAGGGCCGCGGACCCAAGACGGGCTACGACCGCGACGAGTTCGGCTACGCCTGGATGGACACGGCCGACGGGGTGCCGCTCGCCCGAAACGGCTGCGACACCCGCAACGACCTGCTGAAGCTCCATGGACGCGATGTCCGGTTCCGGTCGGGTTCCGACTGTGTGGTGGTCTCGATGGAGCTGTACGACCCGTACACCGGCAAGGACCTCGCCTGGAAGAAGGCGAAGGCGGCCGAGGTGCAGATCGACCACGTGGTCCCGCTGTCCTACAGCTGGCAGTTGGGCGCTGCCCGATGGCCGGAGAGCAAGCGCGAGCAGCTGGCGAACGACGCGCTGAACCTGCTTCCCGTCGAAGGGCGCGCCAACGCGGCGAAGCGGGACTCGGGCCCCGCGGCCTGGCTCCCCCCGAACAAGGCCGTCCGGTGCGCCTACGCGGTCCGCTTCGCGCAGGTCGCCCTCAAGTACGCGCTGCCGGTGACCCCGGCCGACCGGCGGATGATGCTGGAGCAGTGCGGCGGCTGAAGCGGGGGAAATCGTTTCCCCTGGCCACGGGTCCATGCCTACGGTGACGCCATGGACTTCACGGTATCGAGCCTCGCCGACCGTCCCGACCGGGCGGCGGCCGTACGCGACATGGCGGACACCTGGCCGCAGTTCGCGACCGAGGGCCTGGTGGCCTTCGGGTACTTCCCGCGCATCGCCCGGGAACTGCCCGAGTTCGTGCTCTTCGCCGAGGACGACCGCGGTGAGGTGGTCGCCAACGCCTACAGCGTGCCGTTCGCGCTCGATGTCGCGGGGCGCGGGGAACTGCCCGCGCGGGGCTGGGACGAGGTCCTGGTGTGGGCCTTCTCCGACCTGCGCCGAGGGGTCCGCCCCGACACGGTCAGCGCGATCTCGGTCTCCGTCGCCCCGCACGCCCAGGGCCGCGGGCTGTCCGCGGCGATGGTCTCCGCGATGCGCGACAACGCCCGGGCCCGTGGCTTCCGTGGGCTCGTCGCCCCCGTGCGTCCCAACGCCAAGCACCTCGAACCGGATGCGTCCATGGAGGAGTACGCCCGTCGTGTGCGCCCGGACGGCCTGCCGCACGACCCCTGGCTGCGCGTCCACGCCCGGGCCGGCGCCACCGTGGAGTCGGTGGCGCCGGCGTCGATGACGGTCGCCGCCTCCCTGGAGGACTGGCGTGGCTGGACCGGGCTGCCCTTCGACACCGATGGCGAGGTCGAGGTGCCCGGCGCGCTGGCGCCGGTGCGCTGCGAGGCGCAGCGCGGATACGCGGTGTACGTCGAGCCCAACGTGTGGATGCGGCACCCGCTGTGAACCGCGGGGCGGGTCAGCCCAGGGCGTCGAGGTCCAGTACGTCACCGGCGGGCTCGTCGGCCGGGACCGGCTCGCCGTAGTCGCTGAAGGCGAGGGAGCCCGGGTCGGTGGGGGACGTGCTGTCCAGCCGCAGCAGGTACGGCTCGCCCTCGGTGGCGACGTGCAGGGTGAAGCCGTCCTCGCCGTCCCGCGCCGTCAGTGTCAGCGCGGGCGTGCCGTCGACCGTCGTGGTCCTTCCGCGGGTCGCGTCCGGGGCGCCGTCCACACCGAGGATCGCGTCCAGGTCGCAGAACTCCGCGATGTCCTCGCCGTCCGGGCCCTCGACCGACATCTTGGTCCACCTGCCGGCCAGCAGGGCCACGGTCGCGTCCACGGTGTCCTGGGACTCACCCTTGCCCTGGGCGCGCAGGAACGCCTCGTCGTACTTCAGGTAGACGGTGTCGCCGGTCTTGATCAGCTCCGTCTCGCCCTGGCCGTCCAGGCCCAGGGTGCCGGCGCACTCGCCCCACTTGTTCAGCGCCACGTCGACGCGGAGGGTGCCACCGCCCTCGTCGTCGGGGAAGTCGCCGGTCATCCGCAGGGACGACGCCCCGGTCGTGGCCTTGACGGCGCGGTCGACGATCTCGCCGCCGGTGAGTCCGGGGAAGGGCTCCTTCTTCGGCTTCGGGGAGCTCTCGCGGTCCTTCGTCATGCTCGGTGACGTGCTGGTGTGCGCCGTATCCTCGCCCCCGCAGCCGGTGAGGCCGGCGGTCGCCACGGTGGCGAGGCAGAGGGCGGCGAGCGTGGTGCGGCGCATGGCTGGTCCCCCCTCGGGCCCGCTAGAACTTGCCGTTCCCGAGCAGTTCGCCGTCGGCGTCGTAGACGGTGACCAGGCCGTTGTCGCTCTGCTTCCAGTCGGCGAACGCGGAGGCGATGAGCTTGGCGGGGCCCGTGCCCTCGCCGAGAATGCCGCCGGTGAAGTCGGTGTAGACGTCCGCGGCGTCGAGGATGTTGTTCTGCTCGTCGGCGCCCTGGACCTTGGTGACGTGGGAGACGGCCTCCTTCTCCTTCGCCGTCCCGTTCTTCTGCACGAACGCCTTGAACTGCTCGGCCTGGGACGCCTTCTCGACGTCCTTGTCCTCGGACTTGGTGTCGGACGTGCCGTCCGCCTTCGAGCCGCCCGCCTGCTGCTGCGCGGAGGCGGAGGAGCCCTTGCCGGTGGAGCCGCCCTCCGCGTCACCGGAGTTCGCCGAGACGGCGGCGATGACGGCGATGCCCGCGACGGCGCCCAGCACGACCTTGCTCTTCATACCCATGGTTGGTGTCCCCTCCTGACGGCGGCAACCGCCACCTGTCAGGCGGTTGCTCGTTCGCGGGGTCAATAAGAGCAGATGCTGTGAACCGAGTCAACACGATTCACGTGAGGTGATGAATACACGCGCGTGAAGTCACGGATCGCGTGCGCGTCGGTATGCTCGTGACCACACATGGGCAGAGGGGAACGGGGCGGATGCCGGGCATGCAGGACAACGCGACAGAAGTGACCGCCGCCGGGATCGCACGGCTGGCCGGTGTCGGCCGCGCCGCGGTCAGCAACTGGCGCAGGCGGCACGCCGACTTTCCCCGGCCGGCCGGCGGCACCGAGACCAGCCCCTCCTTCGCCCTCACCGAGGTCGAGGGCTGGCTGCGCCGCCACCGCAAACTGGCCGAGGTCCCGCTCAGGGAACGCGTCTGGCAGCAGCTCGCCGGCCACCCCGCGGGACCCGCCACCGCCCTCACCCACGCCGGCTGCGTCCTGCTCCTCATCCACGACCGCTCCCCGGACTGGCTCGAGGTCAGCTCCGGCACGGACGAGCGACTCGCCGCCATGCTCCCCGCGGCGCTGGAGCGGGTGCTCACGCCGCGCCTGGGAGAACCGGGCGGCTCACGTGTGAACTCCCCGGGTGCTGTGAACTCGCCCGCCGACGCCCCGGCCGTCACCGCCCCCGCCCTCGCACCCCCCACCGCCCCCCAGCTGCTCCCTTCCGTCCCCCTCCTGCGCGGCGTCGCCGAACTCGCCGCCGAGCGCGGCGCCCGGCACACCTTCGAATTCCTGCTGGGCCGGCACCTCGACGCCAACCCGCGCCAGTACACGCTCACCCCCGCCGAGCTCGCCGGACTCATGGCCGACCTCGCCGGCACCCCCCGCACCGTCCTGGACCCGGCCTGCGGCACCGGCGCCCTGCTCCGCTCCGTCGCCCACCGCCCCGGCCAGGAGCTGCACGCTCAGGACAGCTCCCCCGAGCTCGCCGCCATCACCGCGCTGCGCCTCGCCCTGCACACCCGCGCTGCCGTGCACGCCGCCGTCGGCGACACTCTGCGGGCCGACGCCCACCCGGGGCTGCGGGCCGACGCGGTGCTGTGTCACCCGCCGTTCAACGAGCGCAACTGGGGCCACGACGAACTGGCCTACGACCCGCGCTGGGAGTACGGCTTCCCGGCCCGCACCGAGTCCGAACTGGCCTGGGTGCAGCACGCGCTCGCCCGGCTGCGCGACGGCGGCACCGCCGTGCTGCTGATGCCGCCTGCCGCCGCGTCCCGCCGCTCCGGACGCCGGATCAGGGCCGACCTGCTGCGCCGGGGCGCGCTGCGCGCCGTCGTAGCGCTGCCCGCCGGCGCCGCGCCCCCGTACAACATCCCGCTGCACCTGTGGGTGCTACGGCGGCCCGAACAGGCACCCGCTCAGCCGGAGCTGCTGCTCGCCGACGCCGGGCAGTTCGCCGTCGAGGGGCGCGGCGGGCCCGAGTGGCCGGGGGTGCGGGAGACGGTCCTGGACGCCTGGCGCGCCTTCGACCGGGCCGGCCGGCTCGACGAACGGCCCGGACTGGCCCGCTCCGTGCCGGTCATCGAACTCCTCGACGACGACGTCGACCTGGCCCCGGCCCGCCGGCTGCCGCCCCCCGCCGCCGCGGCCGGCGCCGGCCGGCTCACCGACGTACGCGACCGGCTCGACGAGACGCTGCGCCTGACCGCCGAACTGGCCCCGCCGCCGGTGGAACCCGCGCCGCCCGCCGTCTCCCGCCGACTGCCGCTCACCACCGTCGGCGAGCTGGCGCGCGGCGGCGCCCTGGTGATGCGGACTGGCGGCCACGGCGGGCACGCGCGCGTGCCCGTGCTCACCGACCACGACGTACTCGCCGGAACCGCCCCCTCCGGAACGCTGCCGGAGAGCGACGAGGAACCGGTGCTCACCGCACCGGGCGACGTCGTCGTCCCCGTGCTCGGCGGCGGCGCCGTCGCGCGGGTCGTCGACGACGCGACCGCCTCGGCCGCCCTGGGCCGCAACCTGGTCCTGCTGCGCCCCGACCCGGCCGCGCTCGACGCATGGTTCCTCGCCGGCTTCCTGCGCGGCACCACCAACCACCGCCAGGCCAGCAGTTACGCCTCCACGGCCACGCGGCTCGACGTACGCCGACTGCAACTGCCCCGGCTCCCCCTGGACGAACAGCGGTGCTACGGCGCCCGCTTCCGGGCCCTCGACGCGTTCGAGCGGGCGCTCAAGGAGGCGGGCCGGCTCGGCGAACAACTCGTCCGCGGGATGTACGACGGCCTCACCGACGGGACCATCGCCCCGGACTGAGCCCCCCGGACTGAGCCCCCCGCCGCGCCCCGCGCGGGACGTCACGCAGCCGGACGAAGCGATCAGGACGACAACGGTTCGGTACATCAGGGACCGGTTGTCCCTGATGGCCTATACGCTCGGAGTCCCGACTCGACCCGAGTTCCCATCGCTTCACCCGTCCAGGAGCAGTCATGTACGGCCACGGCGCGGCGCCGCCCCCACCCAGCGGCGCATCGGTCATCACGCAGCGCGTGCTGTACGCCGCCGCCGGCGTCCTCTGCTGCGGCCTGCTGGCCTGCGTGCCGCTGTTCCGTGTCGCCTTCCTGCGGGGACGGGCGCTCGACTGGGCGGTGGCCTGGGTGAGCCTCCCGCTGGCCATCGCCTGCGCGGCGGTAGCCGGTTCGCTGCCGGAGACGGACTACCGCACCGACGTGGCCGTGTTCGCGATGCTGCTGCTCGGCGCGGCCGCCACCGCCTACTTCCTGGTCGTGGACATCCGCCTCGACCACCGGCGGCAGGGCCGCCCGTACACGGCCCAGCTCCCGCCGTCGCCGCACGCGACGACGATGCACACGCCGGGGCCGAACACCCCGTACGGCTACCCGCAGCAGACCTCGCCCTACGCGCCCACCCCCATACCGCAGCCGCCGACCCCGCACACACCGGTGCCCCCCGCCCCCGTACCGCCGCAGCCGGGGCCGCCGCAGCCCCCCGCGCCCGCGCGGATCGACCAGGTGCGTGCCGAGCTCGACGAACTCAGCGACTACCTGCGCCGGCAGGACGGCCAGCAGGGACAGCAGGGACAGCACGGCAACGGTGAAGGCGGAAGGTGAGCGTGACGACGGGACGTGTCGTCGCCGGCCGCTATGAACTGTCCACGCTCATAGGACAGGGCGGCATGGGACAGGTCTGGACGGCCTACGACAAACGGCTGGACCGGCGCGTGGCGGTGAAACTGCTGCGCCCGGACAAGGTGGCCGGCCAGGAGGCCGACGAACTGCGCCGCCGCTTCGTGCGCGAATGCCGGGTGACCGCCCAGGTCGACCATCCCGGCCTGGTCACGGTGCACGACGCGGGCAGCGAGGGCGAGGAGCTGTTCCTCGTCATGCAGTACGTCGACGGCGCCGACCTCGGCGACCACCTCGCCGAGCACGACCCGTACCCCTGGCAGTGGGCGGCGGCGGTCGCCGCGCAGCTGTGCGCCGTACTGAGCGCCGTGCACGCCGTGCCGATCGTCCACCGCGACCTCAAGCCGCGCAACGTGATGGTGAAGCAGGACGGCACCGTCACCGTGCTCGACCTCGGCGTCGCCTCCGTCATGGACGCCGACACCACCCGCCTGACCCACACCGGCACCCCCATCGGCTCGCCCGCCTACATGGCCCCCGAGCAGGCGATGGGCGGCGCGGTCGGCCCGTACACCGACCTGTACGCGCTCGGGGTGCTGATACACGAGCTGCTCAGCGGCGACGTGCCGTTCTCCGGCTCGACGGCGCTCGGGGTGCTGCACCGGCACCTGTACGAGCCGCCGGTGCCGGTGCGCCGGATCCGCCCGGAGGTGCCCGAGGCCCTGGAGGCCCTGGTGCTGCGGCTGCTCGCCAAGGACCCGCAGCACCGCCCGGACTCCGCGCAGGAGGTCTACGAGCACCTGTCGCAGCTGCTCCCCGCGCGGGGAACGCCCACCGGCGCGCCCCTGGACCCCACCCGCCCGTTCCTGCGCCCGCACGCCCCCTGGCCCGACCGCGCGCGCACGCCCGCACCCCGGCCGGCCCCCGCCGCGCCGCCCGCGCCCGTGGCGGAGCAGGCCGACGTCGCCGCCGCCGTGGACGAGGTGAAGCGGCTGCTCGGCGAGGGCCGCATCACCCAGGCCGTGGACATCCTCGGCTCGATCCTGCCCGTCGCCGCCGACCAGCACGGAGAGCACTCCCCGGTCGTCCGCACCCTGCGCAAGCAGTACGCGGCCACCCTCCTCGACGACGGCCAGTACCGGCGCGCCCTGCCCGAACTGCGCCGCCTCGCCGACGAGCGCGCCGCCGAGGCGGGCCAGGCCGACCCGCAGTCCCTGCGCTACCGCTACGAGGCCGCCCAGTGCCTGGAGCAGCTCGGCGAACCGGCGGCGGCGCTCGCCGAGTACCGGGCGCTGCTGGCGTACTACGAGAACCAGTACGTGGCCGCCGGTGACCCGCAGCTCGCCCACGACGTCCGCCGCCGCATCGGCCATCTGCTGCTCGCCCTCGGCGACCGGCCCGCCGCGCACGACACGCTGGCCCGGCTGCTGCACGACGTGGAGCGCCTGCACGGCCCCGGACATCCGCTGGCCGCGGACATCCGCCGGACCCTGGGATGGCTGGGACAGGTGCGCGGATAGCGGACGGCGCGCCGCAAAGGGGCCATACGGCCGGACGGGCAGGGCGGGGCGGTGCCGGAAGTCGCGGTGAATCGTTGGTCGAATGGGTTGGCCAGAGCTTGGCCGATGCCTACCATCGATCACCGCAAGACTTTGTGCACCGCCGCACAAGCTCTCCTCAGGAGGTCTCCTTGCACCGCCGCCGTCGCACCGCGTTCCTCCTCACCGCCGCGATCGCCGCAGCGCCCCTGCTCACCGCCTGCGGGAACGACGCGCACCCCGGTGCCGCGGCCGTGGTCGGCGGGGAACGGATCACCGTGTCGCAGCTGGAGAACCGGGTCGACGAGGTCCGCGCGGCACAGCGGGCGGCCGTACCGGACGAGGCCCAGTACCAGCAGGCCATCGCGCGCACCGGCAGCCTGACCCGCGACACCCTGCACGGCATGGTCCTGGACCGGGTGCTGGAGCGCGCCGCGAAGGACGCCGGGGTGACGGTGTCGAACCGCGAGATCCAGCGGATGCGGACCGATCTGGAGCGGCAGGCCGGCGGTGCGGAGGCGCTGGAGGCCGCCTGGCTCCAGCAGTACGGCATCCCGCCGCAGCGTCTCGACGAGAACCTCCGCCTTCAGCTCCACGCTCAGAAGCTCGCCCAGCAGCTCGGCACCGACACCAGCCGACCCGAGTTCTGGCAGGCGCTGTCCGAGGCGGGCAAGAAGCTCGACGTCGACCTCAACCCGCGGTACGGCGACTGGGACGTGGAGAAGAGCAGCCGGGTCGACGCGAAGGTGGCCTGGGTACGGGACGTCAGCTTCTCTGCCGAGGCGCCGGGGCCCCTCTGACGGAGGCGCGCCTGTGGACGGCTGGCCTGTGGACGGCCGGGCTGTGGACAACTCGGGGCCTGTCGGCGGGGTGGGCTAGTTTCGGAGCGTGAACGCAATGAGCCCCGCACCGACCTCCGAGGACGACCCCGGCCGTGTCGTCCTGCTCACCACCAGCCACCGCGTGGCGCCCGGCCTGCTGTCCTGGCCGGCCTGGCAGGCCCTGCACGCGGCCGACCGGGTGCTGTGCGCGGACGGCGCCCATCCGCAGCTGCCGTATCTGCGGGAGGCGGGGATATCGGTCGAGGAGGCCGCGCCGACCGCCGAGGAGATCGTCGACGCCTGCGCGGGCGGGCGGACGGTGGTGGTCGTGGCGACCGGGGAGGGCGAGCCGGCGCTGACCGACGGGCTGGCGCGGCTGGCCGGGACTGGCAGGGTCCACATGCCCGATCTGGAACTGCTGCCCGCCTCCTACGACCTGCCGGGTGCCCGCCTGCTCGACCTGGTGCAGGTCATGGACCGCATCCGGGCGGAGTGCCCGTGGTCGTCCCGGCAGACCCACAAGGGACTGGCGAAGTACGGCATCGAGGAGGCGTACGAACTCGTCGAGGCCATCGAGGAGGGCGACCGGGACGAGCTGAGGGAGGAGCTGGGCGACGTCCTCCTCCAGGTCGTCTTCCACGCCCGTATCGCCGAGGAGCACCCGGAGGAGCCGTTCTCCGTCGACGACGTGGCGGGCGGCATCGTGGCCAAGCTGATCCACCGCCATCCGCATGTCTTCGGTGAGGAGACGGCGGACACGCCGGAGGACGTCAAGGCGCACTGGCTGCGGACCAAGGCGGAGGAGAAGCGGCGCAGCTCGGTGACGGAGGGGGTGCCGCTCGGTCAGCCCGCCCTGGCGCTGGCGGCGAAGCTGGCGTCGCGGGTGCGGACGGCGGGGCTGGAGGTGCCGTTGCCGGCGGGGGAGGGGGTCGGCTACGAGCTGCTGGTGCTGGCGGCGCGGGCGGAGGCGGCGGGGGTCGACCCGGAGGCGGCGCTGCGGGCGGCGGCGCGGGCCTATCGCGAAGCGATCCGCAACGCGGAGGCCGGCCCGGCCGAGGCCTGAGCGGGGCTCGCCCGCAGGGCTGTTTCGCCTCGGGCCAGGCCTGAGCGGGGGGCCGCCCGCAGGGTTGTTTCGCCCCCGCCGCCCCTTCCCGTCCCGTCCCTGGGGGCTCCGCCCCCGAACCCCCATTCGCGCAGTTCCCCGCGCCCCTGAGGGGAGACACCCCGAGGGCCCCTGAAAAACACACGCCCAGCCCAGCACACCTAGGGGCGCGGGGAACTGCGCGACCAGCCCCCACCGACCCGCACCCGCCCCACATCCCCAGCCCAGCACACCTAGGGGCGCGGGGAACTGCGCGACCAGCCCCCACCGACCCGCACCCGCCCCACATCCCCAGCCCAGCACACCTAGGGACGCGGGGAACTGCGCGACCAGCCCCCACCGACCCGCACCCGCCCCAGATCCCCAGCCACCCGAGCTCCCGCGCCGCACGGCAACCTGCGCCGCACGGCACCCCGCCCGTTAGGGTCGCCGCATGTCAGACCACCCCTCCGCCCCGCAGGGCCCCGTGCCCGAGTTGTTCAGCTGGGAGTTCGCCGCCGACCCGTACCCCGCCTACGCCTGGCTGCGCGAGCACGCCCCCGTGCACCGGACCCGGCTGCCCAGCGGCGTGGAGGCCTGGCTGGTCACGCGGTACGCGGACGCCAAGCAGACCCTCGCCGACAACCGCCTGTCCAAGAACCCCGCGCACCACGACGAGCCCGCGCACGCCAAGGGCAAGACGGGAATCCCCGGCGAGCGCCAGGCGGAGCTGATGACACATCTGCTGAACATCGATCCGCCGGACCACACCCGGCTGCGGCGGCTGGTCAGCAAGGCGTTCACCCCGCGCCGTGTCGCGGAGTTCGCGCCGCGTGTGCAGGAACTCGCCGACGGGCTCATCGACCGCTTCGCGGACCGGGGCTCCGCCGACCTCATCCACGAGTTCGCCTTCCCCCTCCCCATCTACGCCATCTGCGACCTGCTCGGCGTCCCGCGCGACGACCAGGACGACTTCCGGGACTGGGCGGGCATGATGATCCGTCACGGCGGGGGACCGCGTGGCGGGGTCGCCCGGTCCGTGAAGAAGATGCGCGGCTATCTCGCCGAGCTGATCCACCGCAAGCGCGAGGCCCTGTCCCCCGAGCCCGCCCCCGGCGAGGACCTGATCTCCGGTCTCATCCGCGCCTCCGACCACGGTGAGCACCTCACCGAGAACGAGGCCGCCGCCATGGCGTTCATCCTGCTGTTCGCGGGCTTCGAGACCACCGTGAACCTCATCGGCAACGGCACCTACGCCCTGCTCACCCACCCGGATCAGCGCGAACGCCTGCAGTGGGCCCTCGCCGCCGGGGACCGCGGGCTGCTGGAGACCGGTGTCGAGGAACTCCTGCGCTACGACGGCCCCGTGGAGATCGCCACCTGGCGGTTCGCCACCGAACCGGTCACCATCGGCGGGCAGCGCATCGCGGCGGGCGACCCGGTGCTCGTCGTCCTCGCCGCCGCGGACCGGGACCCGGACCGGTTCGCCGACCCGGACGTGCTCGATCTCGGCCGGCGCGACAACCAGCATCTGGGATACGGCCACGGCATCCACTACTGCCTGGGTGCCCCGCTGGCCCGCCTGGAGGGCCAGACCGCGCTCGCCACGCTGCTGACCAGGCTTCCGGACCTGAGGCTGGCGGTCGAACCGGACGAACTCCGGTGGCGCGGCGGGCTCATTATGCGCGGACTGCGCACACTTCCGGTGGAATTCACCCCACCGCAAAAGTGACGGACCGGGCTCCGGTCTTTGCCCCCGCTCGGGCCAGCGCAAACGTGACACGCGCTCAACTCTGTGATCTTCACGTGATCTGCGCGGCATTAACTTGTGACAAGTGATCGACTGCCGATACCTTCACCCTTCAAGTGCGGCGCTCCGTCTCGGGCTCCTTCGCCGCGCCGGTTCATCGCTGTCGTGTGAAAGGTCTTCGCATGCTCTCCGGGAACGGTCGGCACCGCCGCCCCCGCCAGGCTCCGGCTCTCCTCGTCGCGGCCGGAGTGACCGGCTCCGCCATCGCGATCCCGCTCCTCGCGGCCGGCAGCGCCAGCGCGGCCGACGGCTCCACCTGGGACCGGGTCGCCGAGTGCGAGAGCGGTGGTTCCTGGAGCGAGAACAGCGGCAACGGGTACTACGGCGGCCTGCAGTTGACCCAGGACGACTGGGAGAAGTACGGCGGCCTGGACTATGCGCCGAGCGCCGACCAGGCCAGCCGCAATCAGCAGATAGCCGTCGCCGAGGCGATCCTCGCCGACCAGGGTGTCGGAGCATGGCGCACCTGCGGCCTGCTCGCGGGCCTGGAGCAGAACGCTCCCGCGGCCGACGTCGACACGGGTACGTCCGCCTCGCCGGACTCCGGCGACGCATCCGCTTCCGCCTCTCCGTCGGCCACGGCCGACCCGTCGTCCGGTGCGGACGGAAAGGACAAGACGCCGGAGGGCGCCGGCGGCGCATCGTATGAATCCGGCAGGTCGACTGAATCGGACGCCCCTTCGGGCAGCGACGGTGGCGACAAGAGTGCGGACGTCAGTGCCTCCCCCTCTGCCACCCCCGACGGTGACAAGCCGGACAAGACGGTGCAGAGCGGCGGTTCTTCAGCGGACAGTGGTGACGAGGGAACCGGTCGCCACCGCGGCGCCGGCGCCGAGGAGGGTGAGGACGAGGAGCGTGCGTCCGAGTCGTCCGGCCGGCACGCGCGCGGTCTCGACGCCTGGGGCAGCACCGGCGGCTCCTACACCGTGGACTCCGGGGACAACCTCTCGTCCATCGCCGACTCCCTTGCGGTCGACGGCGGATGGCGTGCGCTGTACGCCGTCAACGCCCAGCTCATCGGCGCCGACCCGGACTACATCCTGCCGGGTCAGGAGCTCGAGGTCGGGACCGAAGCGGGCGAAAAGTGACATCCGAAATCGCCCGGACGCGGGGCCGGTTGACGGCATGATTCGCGCCGAATGTCCGGTGTAAAGGCCGTGAGAGATAGGTCTCAGAAGCGCTGATCCTCTTTGATATTCCGTGAATCGCGTGTCTACGGTCGTGACCGCTCGCCATCGCGGGCCCCGGCTGCCGCCACGCCGAATCCTGCCAGCGGCAGCACGGGAACAGTCGTCGCGTCATGCGCCGTAGGCAGGAGCGGGGGACCCAAGGTAAGTGCCCTTTCCGGTGATTGACACCGGTTCGGGCTTGGGGTGAAGCCGCCTCCCGGGAGGGACGCGGCCGGGCAACTCAACCGGCCCGAACCCGACAGCTCACCTCGCAGGCGTCGGTGAGGGGATCCACCATGCTGTTTTCCGGCAAGGGCAAGCACCGTCGTCCGTCCAAGGGCACCCGCGCGATGACCATCGCCGGTGTCGCCTCCGCCGCCGTCGCCGCCCCGCTGATGGCGGCCGGCAGCGCCTCCGCCGCCACCGCGTCCGAGTGGGACGCCGTCGCCCAGTGCGAGTCCGGCGGCAACTGGTCCATCAACACCGGCAACGGTTACTACGGCGGTCTGCAGTTCTCCGCCTCCACCTGGGCCGGCTACGGCGGCACGAAGTACGCCCCCAGCGCTGACCATGCCACCAAGGCCCAGCAGATCGAGATCGCCGAGAAGGTCCTGGCGGGCCAGGGCAAGGGCGCCTGGCCGGTCTGCGGCAAGGGCCTCTCCAACGCCGCCTACACCGGCGACTCGGCCGGCTCCGCGCAGAACACCCAGCCCCGCGAGACCGAGCAGAAGGCCTCGCGCTCCACCGAGCGCCCGGCCGCCGAGAAGCAGGCCGAGCCGAAGGCCGAGAAGAAGACCGTCACCACCCCCACCGGCAAGAAGGTCGAGAAGGGCGACGGCGAGTACAAGGTCGTCAAGGGCGACACCCTCAGCTCCATCGCCGAGGAGCACGACGTCAAGGGCGGCTGGGCTGAGCTGTTCAAGCTGAACGACGACATCGTCCAGGACGCCGACCTCATCTACCCGGGCCAGCAGCTGCACCTGAAGTAGGGCAACGCCGCAGGTCCCTCCCCGTCCCCACGGGCTCCCCGCCCCGGTGCGTCATCCCCCGTACGCACCGGGGCGGGGTCATGCGCGGGGGAAGACTTTCCGGTCGGGGTTTCCGGAACCGCCTTTGTTCCGATCAAAAACAATCTACGCTCGGTTCTGTCCATGGGGTGAGCGGCCGGATGGCCGATCGCCCGGAGCCGGTTAGGCTCGGTCTCGCAAGACCTCCGTGGCCTTGCTCACCCGCGTCACATCCAAGAAGGAGATGCTCGTGCCGTCCATCGACGTCGTCGTAGCCCGGGAAATCCTGGACTCCCGAGGCAACCCCACGGTCGAGGTCGAGGTCGGCCTCGACGACGGCAGCACGGGTCGTGCCGCCGTCCCGTCCGGCGCCTCCACCGGCGCCTTCGAGGCCATCGAACTCCGTGACGGCGATGCCAACCGTTACCTGGGCAAGGGCGTCGAGAAGGCCGTACTGGCCGTCATCGAGCAGATCGGCCCGGAGCTCGTCGGCTACGACGCCACGGAGCAGCGCCTGATCGACCAGGCGATGTTCGACCTGGACGCCACCGACAACAAGGGCTCCCTGGGCGCCAACGCCATCCTCGGCGTCTCGCTCGCCGTCGCCCACGCCGCCTCCGAGGCCTCCGACCTTCCGCTGTTCCGCTACCTGGGCGGTCCGAACGCGCATCTGCTGCCGGTGCCGATGATGAACATCCTGAACGGCGGCTCGCACGCCGACTCCAACGTGGACATCCAGGAGTTCATGATCGCCCCGATCGGCGCGGAGTCCTTCTCCGAGGCCCTGCGCTGGGGCGCCGAGGTCTACCACACGCTGAAGAAGGTCCTGAAGAGCAAGGGCCTGGCCACCGGCCTCGGCGACGAGGGCGGCTTCGCCCCCAACCTCGGCTCCAACCGTGAGGCCCTCGACCTCATCCTCGAGGCCATCAGGGAAGCCGGCTACACCCCCGGCGAGCAGATCGCCCTCGCGCTCGACGTCGCCGCCTCCGAGTTCTACAAGGACGGCTCCTACACCTTCGAGGGCAAGACGCGCTCGGCCGCCGAGATGACCGAGTACTACGCCGAGCTCGTCGAGGCGTACCCGCTCGTCTCCATCGAGGACCCGCTGTTCGAGGACGACTGGGAGGGCTGGAAGACCATCACCGCCAAGCTCGGTGACAAGGTCCAGCTCGTCGGCGACGACCTGTTCGTCACCAACCCCGAGCGTCTCGCGCGCGGCATCGACGAGGGCGCCGCCAACGCCCTGCTGGTCAAGGTCAACCAGATCGGCTCGCTGACCGAGACCCTGGACGCCGTCGAGCTGGCCCAGCGCAACGGCTTCAAGTGCATGATGTCCCACCGCTCCGGCGAGACCGAGGACGTCACCATCGCCGACCTCGCGGTCGCCACCAACTGCGGCCAGATCAAGACCGGGGCCCCGGCCCGCTCCGAGCGCGTCGCCAAGTACAACCAGCTGCTGCGCATCGAGGAGATCCTCGACGACGCCGCGGTGTACGCCGGCCGCAGCGCGTTCCCGCGGTTCCGCTCCGAGGACTGAGCGCCGGTTCGCAGGCAGCGTCGTACGTACGTCCCCGTACTCGGTCCCGTACCGTGTGCGGGGACGTACGCGCGTATGACGGTGAACGAGACGCGTATGACGGCGAGACGAGAGGCGGGATCATGGCGGTGCTGTGCGGGAGCGCGACTCCGTGACCGGCCGGGACCGTTTCTCCACCGCGACCAGGATCCGGCTGATCGGCGAGCAGACCGCCGCCCGGGTCTACCGCTCGCAGACCAGGCGGCAGGCCCGCCGCTCCCGGCTGACCGGCCGGGCGGCGCTGCTCGCGCTGGTGCTCTGCTCGCTGATCGTGGCCCTCGCCTACCCCATGCGGCAGTACGTCTCCCAGCGGGCGGACATCGCCGAACTCCAGCAGAAGCAGGACGAGACCCGTCAGCGGGTCGAACGGCTGCGCGACATGAAGGCCCGCTGGCAGGACGACGCCTACGCCGAGCAGGAGATCCGCCGGCGCCTGCACTACGTCATGCCCGGCGAGACCGGCTACATCGTCGTCGATCCGGACACCGCCGGGACGTCGCGCACCGATCTCGAGGCGGCCGACCGCCCCTGGTATTCGAACGTCTGGGACGGCGTCGACAAGTCCGACGCCGCGGTCCAGTGACCACCCTTTGCAGAAAGCCGTAGAAGAGACACGTATGGAAACCCCTCCGCCCACGACCCCGCGCACCGAGCCCACCGACGCGGACGTCGAGGCCTTCAAGCAGCAGCTCGGCCGGCCCCCGCGCGGGCTGCGCGCCATCGCGCACCGCTGCCCCTGCGGACTGCCGGACGTCGTGGAGACCGCGCCGAGGCTGCCCGACGGCACCCCGTTCCCCACGCTGTACTACCTGACGTGTCCGAGGGCGAACTCCGCGATCGGCACGCTGGAGGCGAGCGGCCTGATGAAGGAGATGACGGAGCGGCTGCGCAGGGACCCCGAGCTGGCCGCGGCGTACCGCGCGGCGCACGAGGACTACATCCGGCGCCGCGACGAGATCGAGGAGCTGAAGAACTTCCCGAGCGCGGGCGGCATGCCGGACCGGGTGAAGTGCCTGCACGTCCTGGTCGCCCACTCGCTGGCCGCGGGCCCCGGGGTCAACCCGCTGGGCGACGAGGCGCTGGCGATGCTGCCGGAGTGGTGGAGCAAGGGCCCGTGCGTGACCCTGCCCGAGTCCGGTACGGAGAATACGGAGAAGGAGGACGGCCAGTGACCCGGGTCGCCGCCATCGACTGCGGTACGAATTCCATCCGTCTCCTCGTGGCCGAAGCGGACCCTGACACGGGCGAACTGACGGACCTGGACCGGCGGATGACGATCGTGCGGCTCGGCCAGGGCGTCGACCGCACGGGCCGGCTGGCCCCCGAGGCGCTGGAGCGCACCTTCGCCGCCTGCCGCGAGTACGCCGAGATCATCAAGCAGCACGGCGCCGAACACCTCCGTTTCGTCGCCACCTCCGCCACCCGCGACGCCGAGAACCGCGACGAGTTCGTGCGCGGGGTGGTGGACATCCTGGGTGTGGAACCCGAGGTCATCACCGGCGACCAGGAGGCCGAGTTTTCCTTCACCGGTGCCACCAAGGAGCTCGCCGGGCGGGCCGACCTGCGCCGTCCGTTCCTGGTGGTGGACATCGGCGGCGGCTCCACCGAGTTCGTCGTCGGCGACGACCACGTACGCGCCGCCCGCTCCGTGGACGTGGGCTGCGTACGGATGACCGAGCGGCACCTGGTGCGCGACGGGGTCGTGACGGACCCGCCCACCGAGGAGCAGATCGCGGCGATGCGCACGGACATCGAGGCCGCCCTCGACCGTGCCGAGGAGACGGTCCCGCTGCGCGAGGCGCACACCCTGGTCGGCCTGGCGGGCTCGGTCACGACCGTGGCGGCGATCGCCCTGGACCTGCCCGCGTACGACTCCGCGGCCATCCACCACTCCCGCGTCTCCCATGACCGGGTCCGCGAGATCACCGAGTGGCTGCTGCACTCCACCCACGCCGAACGCGCCACGGTGCCCTCCATGCACCCGGGACGCGTCGACGTGATCGGCGCCGGCGCCCTGATCCTGCTGGCGATCATGGAACGGATCGGCGCCGAGGAGGTCGTGGTCTCGGAGCACGACATCCTCGACGGCATCGCCTGGTCCATGGCCTAGGTCTCCTTTGCTACTGGTCAGTAGCACTCCGCTGAGCAGTCGGGATAGCGTTTGAGCGGTGCTCGGGGGGCTCGCGGGCCCCTCGGGGAGGGGTCGGCCGGGAAAGTTCGTGAAGTTCTTCACAAGGAATTGGCCCCGGCGGAACGAAGAAGTGGGTCCGATTGACCCGTTCGGGCCCTCAACACCCCTTTGAACACGTTCAGAAGGGGATGCGAAGCGTCTCGTCGGCGAACGCGGCGCGGACCGGCCGACCGGCCTCACGCTCGCCGCGAACCGATAGAGAGGCAGCTCACGCGCCATTGACAACGCCCCGTGCGATACTCCGGTTCCCGATCGGCGATGTGATCTGGATCAAGAAGCGCGGGATGGTAACACAGGGCCTGTCGGACCTTGTGAAGGGGCGCACGAGGTACCCCCCTGAGGCGGGTGGATACTCGATGCATGAGCACCACGGAGCGTCCCAGGATCCTCGTAGTAGGCGGTGGGTACGTAGGCCTGTACGCAGCTCGGCGCATCCAGAAGAAGATGCGTTACGGCGAGGCGACCGTCACCGTCGTCGACCCGCGGTCGTACATGACCTACCAGCCCTTCCTGCCCGAAGCCGCCGCCGGCAGCATCTCCCCGCGGCATGTCGTCGTCCCGCTGCGACGCGTGCTCCCCAAGGCGGAGGTCCTCACCGGCCGGGTCACCACCATCGACCAGGACCGCAAGGTCGCCACGGTCGCCCCGCTGGTCGGCGAGGCGTACGAACTGCCCTTCGACTACCTGGTGATCGCGATGGGCGCGGTCTCCCGCACCTTCCCGATCCCCGGCCTCGCCGAGCAGGGCATCGGCATGAAGGGCATCGAGGAGGCCATCGGCCTGCGCAACCACGTCCTCGAGCAGCTCGACAAGGCCGACTCCACCACGGACGAGGAGATCCGGCGCAAGGCGCTCACCTTCGTCTTCGTGGGCGGCGGCTTCGCCGGTGCGGAGACCATCGGTGAGGTCGAGGACATGGCCCGGGACGCGGCCAAGTACTACACCAACGTGTCCCGCGAGGACATGCGCTTCATCCTCGTCGACGCCGCGGACAAGATCCTCCCCGAGGTCGGTCCCAAGCTCGGCAAGTACGGCAAGGAGCACCTCGAGAGCCGTGGCGTCGAGGTCTACCTGTCCACGTCGATGGACTCCTGCGTCGACGGCCACGTGGTGCTCAAGAACGGCCTCGAGGTCGACTCCAACACCATCGTGTGGACGGCGGGCGTCAAGCCGAACCCGGCGCTGGCCCGCTTCGGTCTGCCGCTGGGTCCGCGCGGCCACGTCGACACCGAGCCGACGCTCCAGGTCAAGGGCACGGACTACATCTGGGCCGCGGGCGACAACGCCCAGGTCCCGGACCTCGTCGGCCGCAAGGCCGGCAACGAGAACGCCTGGTGCCCGCCGAACGCCCAGCACGCTCTGCGTCAGGCCAAGGTCCTCGGCGACAACGTGATCTCCGGCATGCGGGGCTTCCCGCAGAAGGAGTACAGCCACGCCAACAAGGGCGCGGTGGCGGGCCTCGGCCTCCACAAGGGCGTGGCGATGATCGTCATGGGCAAGTTCAAGATCAAGCTCAAGGGCCGGCTGGCCTGGTACATGCACCGTGGCTACCACGGTCTGGCCATGCCGACCTGGAACCGCAAGATCCGGATCTTCGCCGACTGGACGCTCGGCATGTTCCTCAAGCGCGAGGTCGTGTCCCTGGGCGCGATCGAGTCCCCGCGCGAGGAGTTCTACGAGGCGGCGAAGCCGGCGCCGGCGCCCGCGCCCGCGGCGGCGAAGCAGGGGCCGAAGAAGACCGAGGCCAAGGCCTCCTGACCCCCGGTCACCCCAGAAGGGGCCGCCCGCCATCCGTGGTGCGGGCGGCCCCTTCCCCGTTCCGGACACCGACTCGGCCGCCCCGCCTCGGTACCCCGGGAACGGCCCTTCCGGAGCCTTGCCTTGGTGGGGTTCGTGGTGTCCCGGGAAGGGCCCTCCCAAGCCCTGCCCGGGCGGGGGTCCGCGGTGTCCCGGGAAGGGCCCTCCCGAAGCCCGCCCCGGTGGTATTCGCGGTGGCCCCGGAACGGTCCTCCCGAGCACCTGCCCCGGTGGGGTGGGTGGTGTCCCGGGATGGGCCCTTCCGAAGCCCTGCCCGGGCGGGGGTTCGCGGTGGCCCCGGGAATGGTCCTCCCGAGCACCTGCCCCGGTGGGGTTGGTGGTGTCCCGGGATGGGCCCTCCCAAGCCCTGCCCGGGCGGGGGTTCGCGGTGTCCCGGGAAGGGCCCTCCCGAAGCCCGCCCCGGTGGGGCTCTCGGCGACCCGAGAACGGCCCTCCCGAACCCCTGCCCCCGTGGGGCGCCTTGTCAGCTCCCGAGTCGGGTGGTGGGTGGGCATAGGCCGGGGGTCCAGGGGGCGGAGCCCCCTGGGTGGGGAGTGAAGACGGGGGCCCACCCCCACACACCGGGCCCGTGCAACAACCCGCCCCGCCTGCACAGCCCATGCGAGTGCGTTTCCGTGTTTTGCCCAGACGTGACGCGCGCCGGGGACTGCCAACCCACCCCCCAGGTGTTTACGTGGTGAGGACATTCCGGGATTCCCCGTCACGGAGGTGTACACCATGGCAGACGCCGCCCAACGGCTGAAGGGCATCCTCGAGCAACTGATCGGCACATCCCTCCCCGTCCGCATCCGCACCTGGGACGGCTCCCAGGCCGGCCCCCCCGACGCCCCCACCCTGGTCGTACGCAACCGCCGCGCCCTGCGCCACCTGCTCTGGAAGCCGGGCGAACTCGGCCTCGCCCGCGCCTGGGTGGCCGGCGACCTCACCGTCGAGGGCGACCTCTACACCGCCCTGGACCGGCTCGCCGGACTCATCTGGGAGCGCGACGAGGACACCCGCCCCCTCACCCAGGCCCTGCGCGACCCCTCCTTCCGCTCCGCCGTCCGCGGACTGATCGCCCTCGCGGGCCACCCGCTCCCTCCCGCCCCGCCCCCGGAGGAGGCCCGCCGCCCCCGCCGAGGACTGCACACCAAGCACAGCGACAGACGGGCCATCAGCCACCACTACGACGTCGGCAACGACTTCTACGAGATCGTCCTCGGCCCGTCGATGGTGTACTCCTGCGCCTACTGGCCCGCCCCGCCCCCGGAGGGCACCCTCGAACAGGCCCAGCACGACAAGCTGGAACTGGTCTGCCGCAAACTCGCCCTGCGGCCCGGCCGGCGCCTGCTGGACGTCGGCTGCGGCTGGGGCTCCCTGGCCATCCACGCCGCCCGTGAGCACGGCGCGACCGTCGTCGGTATCACCCTGTCCCAGGAGCAGGCCGCGTACGCCCGTAAGCGCATCGCCGAAGAGGGCCTGACCGACCGCATCGAAATCCGCGTACAGGATTACCGGGACGTCGCGGACGGGCCGTACGACGCCATTGCGTCCATCGGCATGGCCGAGCACGTCGGATCGCAGCGCTATCTGGAGTACGCCACCGTCCTGCACACCCTTCTGCGGCCCGGCGGACGGCTGCTGAACCACCAGATCGCCCGCCGCCCGCAGCGCGACGAGACGACGTACCAGGTGGACGACTTCATCGACGCCTACGTCTTCCCCGACGGCGAACTCGCCCCGCTCGGCACCACGGTGTCCCTGCTCGAGCGCGCCGGCTTCGAGGTGCGCGACGTGGAGTCGATCCGCGAGCACTACGCGCTCACCCTGCGCCGGTGGGTGGCGAACCTGGAGGCCGACCGGTCCCGCGCGGTGGCCCTTACCAGCCCGGGACGCGTCCGCGTCTGGCAGCTGTACATGGCCGCCTCCGCCCTCGCCTTCGAACGCAACCGCATCGGCGTCAATCAGGTCCTCGCCGTCAGGACCCCCGAGTCCGGCGCCGCCGCGCTCCCCCTGCGCGCCCGCACCTGGAACTGACGCACGCGCGACGCACCCGACACCGCCCGGCCCACGCGACAACGGGCCCCGCTCCACCCGGAACGGGGCCCGCAACACAGCCGCAGCCGCTACCGCTCTACTCGGCCTTGATCGCCTGGAGCATGTTCAGACGGGCCGCCCGCCGCGCCGGCCACAGCGCCGCCAGCACACCCACCACCGCGGCCAGCAGCAGGAAGACCCCCATCCGGGCCCACGGCAGGACCAGTTCGTACGTCGCCATCCTCGACCCGAGCAGCTCACCGGCCGCCCAGCCGAAGAACACGCCGAGGCCGAGGCCGAGCACCGCGCCGAACAGCGAGATCACCAGGGACTCCAGCCGCACCATCCGCTTGACGCCCCTGCGGTCAAGGCCGATCGCCCGCAGCATGCCGATCTCCTGGGAGCGCTCGAACACCGACATCGCCAGGGTGTTGATGACGCCGAGGACCGCCACGATCACCGCCATCGCCAGCAGGCCGTAGACAAGGTTGAGGATCAGGGTGAACATCCTTGCGATCTCGTTGGAGAGGTCCTGCTTGTCCTGGACCTTGATCGCCGGGTTGCTGCCGAGGGACTTCTCCAGCGCGTCCTTCGCCGCGTCGGACGTACCGGCGGCGGTCTTCACCATGACCATCATGTCGGCCGGGTCCGACTCGTGCGGGTCGAGGGCCGCGGTGTCGACCATGATGCCGCGCATCATCTCGTTGGCCTCGTAGACACCGGTGATCGTGAGCTTGCGCTTGTCGCCGTCCTGGTAGGTGACGGTGAAGTCCGAACCGGCCTTCCAGCCGTACGACTTCGCGGTGCCCTCGTCCACGACGGCTCGTGTGCCACCGACCTCGAAGGTGCCCTGCGTGACCGGGAACTCGGTCAGCTCCTCGATCGTGGCGCCGTTCACGCCGGTCAGACTCTCGTGCCCGCCGTCGACACGGGCGTACGCGTTGCGCATCGGGCTGACGGCGGTCACATCGTCGGACTTCCTCAGCTGCTTCTCGACGTCCTGCGACAGGGGGAGCCCGTTCGCCATGGACACCATGTAGTCCGCCTCGATCGCGGAGGCCGCCATCTTGTCGATGGACTTCTGCAGGCTGCCGGCCATCACCGTCATACCGGTGATCAGAGTGAGCCCGATCATCAGCGCGGACGCGGTGGCGGCGGTACGGCGCGGGTTGCGCACCGAGTTCTGCCGGGCCAGCTTCCCGGAGACCCCGAAGCCGCGCAGCACCGGGGCCGCGGCGGCGATCAGCGGCCGGGACAGCAGCGGGGTCAGGATGAAGACGCCGATGATCAGCAGAACCGCGCCGAACCCCATCGGGGCCTGCCCGTCGGAGCCCTCCATCGTCGTGGCCACGAGGACCACCGCGAGACCGGCCGCCGAGAACAGCGCGCCGAGCGTGTTGCGCAGCACCAGCGACTTGGTGGTCGCCTGGGCGTGCACCGCGCTCATCGCCGCCACCGGCGGGATCTTCGCGGCCCGGCGGCCGGGCAGCCACGCGGCGAGCATGGTCACCAGGATGCCGACCGCGAACGCGGAGGCCACCGTGCCGGGGGTGATCACCAGGGGGCCGTCGGGCATGGGCGCGTCCAGCGTCCCCATCAGCGAGCGCAGACCCCTGCCGATGCCGACGCCCGCGACGAGTCCGACCACGGCGGCGACCGCGCCGACCACGAACGCCTCGATCAGCACCGACCGCGTGACCTGGCGCCGGGAGGCGCCGACCGCGCGCATCAGGGCCAGTTCCTTGGTGCGCTGGGCGACCAGCATGGTGAAGGTGTTGGCGATGATGAACGTACCGACGAACAGCGAGATGCCGGCGAACACCAGCAGGCCCTGCTTCAGACCGCTCATCGAGGCGGCGATCGACTCGGCCTGGTCGTCGGCGAGCTGCGTGCCCGTCGTGGTCTCCACGACATCGGAGGGCAGCGCCTTCTCCAGCTGGTCCCGCAGCTCGGTCTCGCTGACACCGTCCTTCGCCTTGACGGCGATCTCGTCGAACGTGCCCGCCTTGCCGAGCAACTTCTGCGCGGTCGGCGTGTCGAACAGCGTGAGGCTGCCGCCCGCCGCGACATTGCCGTCGTCGGTGGTGAAGACACCGGTGATCTCCGGCTCCAGGACGGGACCGGCGATCGACATCCGTACGGTGTCACCGACCTTGTAGCCGGTCCGCTTCGCGGTCTCGGAGTCGATGAGGATCTCGCCCTCGCCCTTCGGCGCGCGCCCGCTGACCAGCGGATACCGCGGGTCCTCGGCACCCCAGTAGTTGCCGCCCTGGGACTGGAAGCCGTCGCCGATCAGCTTGCCGTCCTTGTCGGCGAGCGCGGTGAAGCCCTGGACGTTGCCGATGGCCTGCGCGGCGCCGGGCACGGCGGCACTGGCGTCGACCAGTTCGCGGGTCAGCTCCTGGTACTCGCCGGCCTTGTCGCCCTCGCCCTCCTTCCACTGGGCGGTGACGGCGACATCGACGTGGTCGAAGCCCTTGGCGGACTGCTTCTGCAGGGCCTGGGAGAGGCTGTTGGTGAAGACCAGGGTCCCCGACACGAAAGCCACGCCGAGCATCACGGCGAGCACGGTCATCAGGAGCCGGGCCTTGTGCGCGAGCACATTGCGCAAGGCGGTTCGGAACATGGAAGTCTTCTCGAGTCCAGACGTACGAGGGAGAGGGAGGGGAAGGGCGGGCCTGCGGCGGGCCGGGGTGTCAGCTGGTGCGGCCCTTGGCGTCGAACTGCTTCATCCGGTCGAGCACCGAGTCGGCCGTCGGCCCGTACATCTCGTCCACGATCCGGCCGTCGGCGAGGAAGATCACGCGGTCCGCGTAGGCGGCGGCGACCGGGTCGTGGGTCACCATGACCACCGTCTGACCCAGCTCGCGCACGGAGTTGCGGAGGAAGCCCAGGACTTCGGCGCCGGAGCGGGAGTCGAGGTTTCCGGTGGGCTCGTCGCCGAAGATGATGTCGGGGCGCGAGGCCAGCGCCCGCGCCACGGCGACGCGCTGCTGCTGGCCGCCGGACAGCTGCGAGGGCCGGTGGCTCAGTCGGTCGGACAGTCCCACCATGCCGATCACGGTGTCCAGCCACTGCTTGTCCGGCTTGCGGCCGGCGATGTCCATCGGGAGGGTGATGTTCTCCAGGGCGGACAGCGTCGGAAGCAGGTTGTACGCCTGGAAGATGAAGCCGATCTTGTCCCGGCGCAGCTTGGTGAGCTGCTTGTCCTTGAGCGAGCCCAGCTCGGTCTCGCCGATGCGCACGGAACCCGAGGAGAAGGTGTCGAGCCCGGCCACGCAGTGCATCAGCGTGGACTTGCCGGAGCCGGACGGCCCCATGATGGCGGTGAACTCGGCCTGGTGGAAACCGACGGAGACCTGGTCCAGGGCGACCACCTGGGTCTCGCCCTGGCCGTAGATCTTCGACAGCTCCGTGGCGCGCGCGGCCACGGTGGTGGTCCGGTCGGCTGGGGGTCCCCCCGGACGGAGTTTGGGGGAGGGTGCGGTGGTCACGGGATGGACGCTCCTGTCGGGACGGTCGTGCTCTCGGGCACGGCGTCCATCGTTCCGCCGCTTTGCCGCCGTGTAGTCACCCGCTGCTCCGGTTCCGGGGGGCGACTGGGGTCGGACCGCCGGACGCGCCGTCATACCTGGGGATGACGGGACACCCTGAGGGGGCCGTGCCGAGAACGGGTGGAGCGCCCTTGTTCGGACGGTGAAATTCCGTCATTCCGCATACGTGGCGGGGCGTCAGCCGCAAGGCTGCTGGCACGTGCTGACGGCGAGGTCCCTGGTCTGATGCTCCCTCAGGCGCCAATAAAATAAGACAAGATCGGGCCATCGCGCCGCTGCCGGCGCGAAGGTCACCGATAGGCTCGGAGCCGCGAAGCGGAGCCCACGGCCTGCCCGGATGGTGGAATGCAGACACGGCGAGCTTAAACCTCGCTGCCCCTCAGAGGGCGTGCCGGTTCAAGTCCGGCTCCGGGCACTTTTACGGCCGTATGACCTGACCTGCAGGCAAGGCTCGTATTCGCTGTCGCTCACTTGTGTCGCTGGCGCACCGCGACGCAGCGGTGGTGTGCGCCTCGTCGACCACCGTCAACGGGCATCCCGTATCCGTACCTCTTCAGGAGGTACGCGACAACTCGCATCCCGGCCCGACCAGAACAGCGGTGTCGACGTGATTCCATGGCCGGCGGCCGCCGCGGTCGGGCTCGGACTCCTTGATTCGCTGGGCTGGTTCGGCATCGTGCAGCAGCGACTGGACAGCGGCGAGCAACTCCACTCCACCCAGGACGAGCGGGTGACGGCGGCCCTTCGCGCCGGCGTCTCGGAGCCGCTGTGGGACAAGGGCAAGGAGCTGAAGGCGCAGGTCTTCCCCGACCAGTTCGAACGCTGGTTCGGCGTGCCGCTGGCCACTGGCGGGAGCGCTGCCGCGCTCGTCTTCCCTCGCATCGAGGCCGACGCTCTCCCGGCCGAGGAGAACACCGTCCGGACGCTCGGCGACGGCGACTTCATGAGCGGTGAGACCGAAGACCGGTACCCCGATGTGTTCGGCCTCCTGGGCATGGACGGCGGTGGGGCCCGCAGCGTGCGACAGGAGATCGCCCGGCGGCTGGGAGCACTGCCGCACCACTCCGTCGTCCTGACCCGCGACGTGGCCGCGAACGGCGCCTTCCTGGCCAAGCGCGTCGGGGTGTGACCCCCGGTTTTCGAACGGACGTACCCCTTCGGCTCGCTCGGCATCCTCGCCGGGGGCGCCGCCCACATCGTGCCGCCGGGGCCAAAGGGGTGAATCTCGCCGTCGGAGACGTGGTGGTGCTTGCGCGGGCGCCGGCCCACGAGAAGGAGACGGGTTCGGCCGAGCAAGCGGATGATCTCCGGCCGGTTCCGGGTCGGTCATGGTTCGGTTCTCCGTGGTGAGGGGAATCACCAACCCGCGTAGCGTGTTGCGCAGCAAGACGAGGGAAAGATCCTCCCCAAGCATTAGGGTCATTCCTTTGCCTACCTATTACTCTTGAGCCAAGGCCGCGTCGTGTGGCCATGGAGGAGTGAAATGAGGAGCAGAAACCCGGTCTTCTCGCGACGGGGGTTCAGCCGCGACAACGGCTACGCGGGCTTCAATACCGCGCCGCAGGCCGGGGGTCCCGCTGTCGCCACGCAGGCCAACCCGTACGCGCAGCCGACGGGCAACCCGTACGCCCAGAACCCCTACGCGCAGCAGGACCTGCAGTACGGCGCACCGCCCCAGGCCCCGGCCACCACCGGCCGGATGACGATCGACGACGTCATCGTGCGCACGGCCAGCACGCTCGGCCTGCTCATCGTGACCGCGGCGCTCTCCTGGGCGCTGCTGCCGGTCGACGACGCCAACATCAGCCGGTCGTACGGCATCGGTATCGGTGCCGCGCTGATCGGCATGGTGCTGGCGCTGGTGCAGTCCTTCAAGCGCAAGCCCACCCCCGCGCTGATCCTGACGTACGCGGCGTTCGAGGGTGTCTTCCTCGGCGTCATCTCCAGCATCGTCGACAACCGCATCGCCGACGGTGCGGCCATGCAGGCCGTGCTCGGCACCATGGCGGTCTTCGCCGGTGTGCTGGTGGCGTACAAGGCGGGCTGGATCCGCGTCAACCGCCGCTTCTACGGCTTCGTGATGGCGGCCGCGCTCGGCTTCATCCTGCTGATGGCGGTCAACCTGCTGTTCGCGGTGTTCGGCGGCGGTGACGGCCTCGGCTTCCGCAGCGGCCCGCTCGGCATCATCTTCGGCATTGTCGGCATCATCCTCGGTGCCTGCTTCCTCGCCCTGGACTTCAAGCAGGTCGAGGACGGCATCGCCTATGGTGCGCCGCGCGAGGAGGCCTGGTTCGCCGCCTTCGGCCTCACGCTGACGCTGGTGTGGATCTACATGGAGTTCCTGAGGCTCATCGCGATCTTCAACAGCAGCGACTGACGACGGACGGCGTCCCGCACGCCGCCGACGTGAAAGACAAGGGCCCCGGTATCCACCGGGGCCCTTCGTCTGTGCGCGCTAGAGCAGTTTGCGCGCGGCCCTCCTCAAGTCGTACTCATGGACGATCGCCTTGGCGTGGCCGTACGCCAGGTCGTACTCGTGCCGGAGCCAGCTGACCTTCTCCTCGAAGCGGAAGAGTGACGGGCCTTCTTCGACGGTGCGCAGCCAGTCGGAGATCTCACGACCGGTGCAATGGGGGATACGGGCGAGCATGTTGCGATGGGTCTCTGCGGAGAACACTTGGGACATCGGCGCCTCCGGACGCTGGGATGTATGCCGGTCCTTCACGTCACCGTGCCTGAGCGTCCGCCCGTTGGCAACAGTCCTGCCGCGCCGCGTACGCTCACCGCGTGGTTGATACGACACCCTTCACCCGCGCCGTGGATCATTTCGCCGACCGCCTGCGGGCCGCGCCGCAAAGCCGGCTGCAACGGGGTGCGGCCGCCGAAGCGCTCGCCCTGGCCAGGGAATTGGCACGGCGCACCCAGCTCGTCGAGGAGCCGGGCACCGCGCCCCGGGAGATGCCCGACGCCGGTATGTTCGCCGCCGCCGACCAGATCACCGTCGCCGGTCGCGACTTGGCCCTCGTACTGAAGAACGACGACGAGGTCGAGGAGGCCGTCCGGCTTGTGGAGGAGGCACGCGAGCGCGCCGGGGTGTGATCCGGCGTGCTCCGAGGGCTCCTAGGGCTCTATGGGCTCTAAGGCAAGGGCGGAGGGCTGGGGCTACAGGGACGCGATGACGCGGTCCGCCAGGATGTAGACGCTCTCCTCGCCGCACGAGAAGGTCAGCGTGTACGCCCCCGAGATGCCGGAACCGCCCAGCAGGAACGGGGTCTCGCCCGCGCGCAGGGCCCCGGCCAGGCGCTCCGCGGTCTCGCGGTGGCCCGGCGTCATGCACAGCGTCGTCCCGTCGGCGAACACGTAGACGTCCAGGGTGCCCAGCGGACCCGGGCGGACGTCGGTCAGCTCGGTGCGCTCGGCGGCCAGTTCCTCCAGGATGGACACGGTGCGCTCGTGGTCGTCGACGACCGGTGACGGGTTGGGCACGAAGTCCGGGTGCGAGGGGTGACGGCGGCGGGCCGCGGCCGGCTCGGAGGAGTCCCCGGCGTGCTCCTCGGGGGCGTCGGCGCCGGGCTCGATCACCGCCTCCAGACCCGCGAAATCGGCCTGCCGGGGCAGGAACAGCTCGCTGTCGGCCAGGCCGAGCAGGGACGGGGCGTCCGAGGCGTCACGTGCCTCCTGAGCGGCCCAGAAGGCCCGCGCCTCGGCGAGCTCACGCTCCCGCTCCTCGGCGAGTGCCTCCGCCACCGCGGCGCGTATCTCGTCCGTACCGGCCGCGCGGGCGGAGGGAACACGCGGGCGCGTGGCGGCCTGGATCCCGGCCAGCTCGGTGTGCAGGGCCGCGACCTGTCGGCGCAGCACCATGATGTTGCGCAGGACGGCGACGCCCACGGCGCCGGTGGCGGCCGTGGTGATCAGCAGGGCGATCGGCAAGGCGCTCACTGACGTACTCCCGGTTCACAGTCGACCCCCGACTTCCTACATCAGCTTGAACGGCGGACTAACCTTCTGTCAGTGCGTAACGTCACGAAACGGACAGTTCTTTGAGGGTGTCCCCCTTGAGGGCGGTGGCGCTGACCTGCGGGGATCTCCTCGGTAAGAGGGATAGGTCACATCCTGGGGGAGATTGGATCACGGAACGGCCCGGACCCCGGTGGTGACCGGGGTCCGGGCGGGTGTCTCACGGACGGTGCCGGGACGGCTACCGTGCGCCCGTGTGCTGTCTCGTGCGCTGTGCCGCGGTGCTCAGCTGAGGCGCTCGATGACCATCGCCATGCCCTGGCCGCCGCCGACGCACATCGTCTCCAGGCCGAACTGCTTGTCGTGGAACTGCAGGGAGTTGATGAGCGTGCCGGTGATGCGGGCGCCGGTCATGCCGAAGGGGTGGCCTACGGCGATGGCGCCGCCGTTGACGTTCAGCTTCTCCAGCGGGATGCCGAGGTCACGGTAGGAGGGGATCACCTGGGCGGCGAACGCCTCGTTGATCTCGACCAGGTCGATGTCGTCGATGGTCAGACCGGCGCGGCCCAGGGCCTGCTTGCTCGCCTCGACCGGCCCGAGGCCCATGATCTCCGGGGAGAGGCCGGAGACGCCGGTGGAGACGATCCGGGCGAGCGGGGTGAGACCCAGCTCGCGGGCCTTGGTGTCGCTCATGATGACGAGCGCGGCGGCGCCGTCGTTGAGTGGGCAGCAGTTGCCGGCGGTGACGAGTCCGTCCGGGCGGAAGACCGGCTTCAGGCCCGCGACGCCCTCCATGGTGACGCCGGGGCGGGGGCCGTCGTCCTTGCTGATCACCGTGCCGTCGGGGAGCGTCACCGGGGTGATCTCGCGCTCCCAGAAGCCGTTCTTGATGGCCTCTTCGGCGAGGTTCTGCGAGCGGACGCCGAACTCGTCCATGTCCTGGCGGGTGACGCCCTTGAGGCGGGCCAGGTTCTCGGCGGTCTGGCCCATCGCGATGTACGGGTCGGGCACCAGGCCGTCCTCGCGCGGATCGTGCCAGGTCGACCCCTCCGACTCGGCTACGGCGGCGGTACGGGCCTCGGCCTCGGCGAACAGCGGGTTGCGGGTGTCCGGGAGGCTGTCGGAGTTGCCCTTGGCGAAGCGGGAGACGGTCTCGACACCGGCCGAGATGAAGACGTCGCCCTCGCCTGCCTTGATGGCGTGCAGGGCCATGCGGGAGGTCTGCAGCGAGGACGAGCAGTAGCGGGTGATGGTGCAGCCGGGGAGGTGGTCCATGCCCATCTGTACGGCGACGATGCGGCCGAGGTTGTTGCCCTGCTCGCCGCCGGGGAGGCCGCAGCCGAGCATCAGGTCGTCGATGTCCTTCGGGTCCAGCTCGGGGACCTTGGCGAGGGCGGCCTGGATGATCGTGGCGGTCAGGTCGTCCGGGCGCAGGTCCTTCAGGGAGCCCTTGAAGGCGCGGCCGATGGGGGAGCGGGCGGCTGAGACGATCACGGCTTCGGGCATCACGGCTCCAGATGTAAGAGGTGGCGCGCAGCGCCTCGTTGAGGGGTGGTGGTCGGGAGACGGGTGGGCGTACCGGTGAGTTGGTGCAGGGCTTCTTGGGAAGTTACCCGGCCGTATGAGCGGGGTCACGACCCCCACGGTGTGACATGGACCGCAACTGTCTAAGCGCTTGCTTGGCAAGTCCGGCCCGCGCCTCCCGCCTCACACCGGCCCGCGTCACGCCGGCCGTTCCCCGCTTCACGCGCCGCCGGCCCGCCGCAGCTGCCGCAGCTGCGGGCAGTCGTGCCTCCCCCAGTGCCTTAAGGGCCTGGGAGGTACCCCCAGGGCGATGGGGGTCCCCCCGCTCGAGCGAAGTCGAGAGT
>NZ_JBFAWL010000016.1:0-154831 GCF_040680275.1 Streptomyces sp. NPDC052079 | reverse complement strand
GAGGAAGCGTCGCAGGGTCTCCTCGTACGCCTCCTGGTCGGCGTTCCACATGGCAGCGTGGGGGGCGCCCCTGACGGTGTGCAAGGTGCGCGCAACCACCCCCCGCCCAGCCGCGCCGCGCAACCACCCCCCGCCCAGCCGCGCCGCGCGCTCCGCGGGCAATCGTGCCGCAGGGCGGCACGGGTGGGCGCGACGGCACCCCACCCACGCCGCGCCGCGCAACCACCCCCCGCCCAGCCGCGCCGCGCGCTCCGCGGGCAATCGTGCCGCAGGGCGGCACGGGTGGGCGCGACGGCACCCCGCACACGCCGCGCTGCGCAACCTCCCCCGCCCAGCGACAACACAGGGCAACCCAGAGAACTACGCCTCCGCCCGCGGAGCGAAGTGCTCCGGGTCCCGCGGCCCGAACAACCCCGTCAACCCCAGATGCAGCACCAGCCCCGCAAACGGCCACGCCAACAGCGTCCCCTTCGCACTCAGCTTCAGCGGCGCGTCAAAGGTCACCCCCTTGCCCACGCTCTTCGCCTGCGCGATCACGTCCTCCGCAGGCCCGAGCCACACCCCCAGCCGCCACGCCAGCACGGACCCCAGCAGTCCTCCCACCGCCAGCGCCACCACCAACGGCACACCGCCGCGCCGCCGCACCAGAAACACGACCAGCGCACTCACCGCACCGAACGCCAGCGCGAGCAGCGTGAACGTTCCGTCCACCCCGATGCTCTGCTCGCCCTCGGAGTCCTTGAGGTAGACGGCCCAGTTGCCGCCGGCAACATCACCCACCAGCGGCACGCGCGGCGCCAGCCACCACCACAGCACCCCGAGCAGCACCCCGCCGAGCGCCACCGCGACCGCGGTCACAGCGGCCTCCCGCAGTTCCTGCTTCATCCCGGGGCCGTCCTGGTCATGCCACCAGCCGTGCCGAAGTTCCCCGGGTTCCCCGGGGTGCCCGCCGTACCCGGCGGCGCCGGCATGCCGGGCCGATGCGGCAGCGGGCCCGGCGGAGGGCGGCTCCCACGCGTCCTGCGCGGAATGCTCGTGCGGGGGCGGTGGTGGTGTCAGAGGAGCGCTCACCCTGCCATCGTGCCAGGCCCGGCGGTGCGGCGCGTCACCGGACGGCTGCCCTGCGGTAGGCCCACGTCGCCACGGCCAGCGAGATCACGCCGACCACCCCGCAGACGGCGAGGTCACCGAGGACATGGGCCCAGTCGGGGTGCGGCCCGAAGGTCCGCGCGAAGGCCTCGACGCCGTACGTCGACGGCAGCAGGTCACGGGCGAGGCGCACCACCTCCGGCATCCGCTCCGGCGGCAGCACGCCCAGCAGCAGTGCCGCGGACATCCCGAGCTGGCCGAGCAGGGTGGCCAGCTCCGGCCGGGGAGCGAGCAGACCGAGGGCCGCTCCGAGACCGGCCAGTGCGGCACCCGCGAGCGGAATCACCGCGATCAGGATCCACAGGTGCGCCAGCGGCAGCCCGAACAGCGCGCAGCCGAAGACGGCGGTCACCACGGTCCCCGGCACGGTGAACGAGGCGTACGCGCCCGCCGCGCCCAGCACCACGGCCGCCGGCGGCACGGGCAGGGTCGCGTAGTGGTCGAGCCCGCCGCTGGCCCGCAGCTGGCCGAAGTACTGGGCGAGGAGGTTCAGCGCGACGAACGCGACGACCAGCACCGCCGACCCGGCGACCACGGCCTGCGCCTCGCCGCCGCCGTCCACGACCCCGCGCATCAGGATCATGATGCCGATCGACTGGAACGTCGCCACGAAGAGCAGCGGGATCCGCGCGACCCGGGCCCGGGACAGCTGCGCCCGGTACACGGCGGCCAGCGACGGCCACAGCCGTGCCCGGGGGCCGAGCTCGGCCGCCGCCGGTGCGGCGTCCTCCGCGGCCAGGGCGCCGCCCGGCAGGACTTCGGCGGGTACGACACTCACGTCGTGCTGCTCCCCTTCGGTCGGAGGTTCGCTCGGATCCGCTCCGGCGGTCGCCCGGTTCCGTACGGATGACACGGCCCGTGTGCTCACGCCTTCACCAGTCCCTGCCGTACGGCGCCGCCCAGTGCCAGGTACACGTCCTCCAGGCTGGGTGTGGCCAGCGTGAAGTCGTCCAGGGCGGCGAAGGCGGCCCCGCCGGTGACGGTGGCGACGACCGCGCGGGCCTCCTCGGGCGCCAGCCGCAGGGTCCAGCGGCGGCCGGACTCGACGACCCGGTCGCGCAGCGCGGCGACCTCGGGCACGTGCAGGGGGGCGGCCTCGCGCCACACCAGATCGACCCGGACCTCGCCGGCGACCTGCTCCTTGAGCCCGGACGGGGTGTCGCAGGCGATGACCCGTCCGCGGTCGAGGACCGCGACCCGGTCGAGCACGGTCTCGGCCTCGATGACGTTGTGGGTGACCAGCAGGACGGTCGAGCCGTGCTCGGCGCGGCGCCGGTCGACGGCGGACCACACCGCGCGCCGGGCCACCGGGTCCATGCCGGTGGTGGGCTCGTCGAGCACCAGCAGGGGGCGCTCCCCCACCAGCGCGGCGGCGAAGCAGGCGAGCCGGCGCTGCCCCCCGGAGAGCTTCCGCAGCGGGCGCCCGGCGAGCGGTGCGAGCCCCAGTTCGTCGAGTACGTCGTCCCGCTCGGCCCGCGCCCGGCGCACGTCGAGCCCGCGCAGCCGGCCGGTGGTCTCGGCGGCGAGGGACACGGTCAGCTCGTCGAGCGCGCTGGATTCCTGGCCGAGGTAGGCGAGGATGCGGGAGGCCCGCTCGGGGTGGCGCACGATGTCGTGGCCGAGGATCTCCACGCTGCCGCTGTCGGGCCGCATCAGGCCGGTCAGCTGGCGTACGAGGGTGGACTTACCGGCGCCGTTCGGTCCGAGCAGTCCGAAGATCTCACCGCGCCGGATGTCGAGTGCCACGTCGTCGGTGGCCCTGACCTCGGGCGTCGCGGGAACCCCGCGCCGGCCGCGCACCGCCGGGTAGGTCTTGGTCAGCCCTCGCACCGCACACACGACATCACCAGCCTGCCGGAAGCCCTGTGCCGCGCGCGTACTCACAAGGGATGAGCCTACGGGGTCGGCGGCCCGGCCAGGCTCTCGGGGCACGCTTGCCCCACATTCCCGCCATACACCTCCGAACCCCCACACCCCACACCACACAGGCCCACGCCGGGCTCGTCCAGCCCACCGAACCGCGCGGCGGGCGGGCACAGGCCGGGGGTTCAGGGGCCCGGAGCCCCCCGGCGGAGCGCAGGGGCGCAGCCTCCCGAACCAGGCCCCCGGGGCGCGCCCCTCCCCATGCCCACCCAGCCGCGTGGGGGCGGGCACAGGCCGAGGGCGGGTTCAGGCGCCACGAGCCCCCTGCCGGGGCGCGGGCGCGGAGCCTCCCGAACCCGGACCCCGCGGCGCGCCCCGGCCCATACCCACCCAGCCGCGTGTGGGCGGGCACAGGCCGAGGGCGGGTTCAGGCGCCGCGAGCCCCCGGCGAGGTGCAAGGCCGGAGCCTCCCGAACGCGGACCCCGCGGCGCGCCTCGGCCCGAGCCCACCCAGCCGCGTGTGGGCAGGCACAGGCCGAGGGCGGCATCAGGGGCCCGAAGCCCCCTGGCAGGGCGCGGGCGCGGAGCCTCCCCAACCCGGACCACGGGGCGCCCCGGCCCATGCCCACCCAGCCGCATCGCGGGCGCACACAGGCCGAGGGCGGCATCAGGGGCCCGAAGCCCCCTGGCAGGGCGCGGGCGCGGAGCCTCCCCAACCCGGACCACGGGGCGCCCCGGCCCGCGCCCACCCAGCCGCGTCGCGGGCAGGCACAGGCCCCGGGGGTGGGTTCAGGGGGCGGGAGCCCCCTTGCGGGGCGCGGGGGCGGAGCTCCCGTACCCGGGGTCCCGGGCGCGCCCCCGCCCGTCACTCCCCGACGGGAGCCCGCTCCGTCCCCGTGCGCTGGTCCAGTTCGCGCCAGAAGCCCGCTCGGATGGCGTAGCGGTCGCGTTCGTCGATCTGGTCGTCCTTGTGGGCGAGCAGGCCGAAGCGGGCCGCGTAGCGCAGCAGCTCGCCGTCGACTCGGTGCGGGATGCGCGGGTACATCGCGGACAGTTTCTGGATGTGGCTCTGGTCACCGAGCCGCTCCACCCAGCGCCGGGCGAAGACCTGCCCCACCTCGAAGGGGTCACCGCCGACGGTGGTGATGTCCTCCTCGCGGTCGGCCCACCGCTGCTCCGCGGTGGTCAGCTGGGCGAGCGTCGGCATGGACGCGGCGTCGGGGGGCTCGGCGACGGGCCGGTCCACCCAGCCCCTGTCGGAGGACCAGCGCAGCGTGGCGGAGGCGGGCTGCTGGGGCTGGTGCGGGCCGGGGCTGCGCAGCGCCGCCAGGTCCTTCGGGGTGGGCACCCCCTTCGCGGCGGGCGCCCGGTCGGCGGTGCCGTTGGGCGCGGCGCCCGGATGCTGCGGTTCCTGCGCCGTCCGGTCGGCCGCCGCGGCGAGCGCGGAATCCGGCAGCGGCGCGGAGAGGATCGCGGCGATCTCGGGACGGGCCGCGGGCGGCGGCGCGCACACCCCGGTGAACTCCTTGGCCCGTACCGCCTGGGTGATCCATGCCCGGTCCAGCACCCGGCGTTCGTCGGCCTCGGCCACCAGGTCCTCGGACTGGTTGTAGTCGCCGTCGGCGGCCTGCACGGCCCACAGGTGGACGGCGACGCCGTGCTCCTTCGCCGCCATCATCCCGGGCAGCAGATCACCGTCCCCGGTGACCAGCACGATGTCGGAGCAGGCGCGGTTGCGGGCCAGTTCGGTCAGCTCGGCGTGCATCGCGGCGTCGACGCCCTTCTGCGCCCAGCGGCCGTCGCTGCGGGTCAACGCCCCCAGCCGGACGGTGACCCGGGGCATGACGCGCAGCCTGCGGTGCTCGGGCTGCGGGACGCGGTCGGGGGCGCCGTCGAACCAGTAGATGCGCAGCAGCGGCTGCCGCGTGTCGTTCTCGGCGCGGTCGCGCAACCCCTGGATGAGCGCCGTGTGGTCCACGGTGATGCGGGACCGCGAAGGCTCCCCGGCAAGGAGACTGGCGGCGGCCCCCAGCAGATACCCGGCGTCCACCAGGACGATGCAGCGGTCCACGCGATCCACCCTCTTTCCGGGAGGTTTGCTTCGGGCTTGCTTCGAGTCTGCCCGACCACACGGGGGTTAACGGCCCGAACTCGATCTTCGGCGTGGCGTTTCCACACTTCCTCCCCGACCTGCCCGGTCACGCACGGTAATTCTCCGACATGCGTGGGTTATCGGGCTGTGTGAATCTGATTCCGGCCCTGGCCCCTAGTCCCCCACAGGAGGCATCACCATGGCCAAGAACAAGAACCGTGACCGTAAGCAGCCCCAGGCCGAGCGCACTCCGCGCACATCGCAGCCGTCCGCGATGGAGACGCCGGACGAGCAGCGCACCACGCAGGTCATGCCGGGCGAGGTAGGCCGAGGCAAGGGCCGGCAGAAGCGTTTCGGCCACAACTGACATCTGCGTGGCGGGCCGTTGCGGCCCGGGCAACAGGAAAGTGGCACAGGAAAGAGGGGCGCACCCACCACGGGGTGCGCCCCTCACGCGCGTCCGCCGGTCAATACAGCTAGCCCGCGAGACAGGACGGGCCGAGGAGGACCTTCAGGTCACCGAAGAGCGCCGGGTCCGGCTTCACGCGGTGCCGGTCGAGGCGCAGCACCGTCGTCTTCGTCGGCCCCTGGAGCTTGATCCTGACCTCGCTGTCACCCTTGTGGTGCGTGAGGATCTCGCCGAGCCGGCTGACCATCGGCGGCGTCACGCGCGTCGCCGGGATGGTCAGCACCACGGGTGCGTTGGTGCCCGCGTTGGACAGGTCGGGGACCATCAGCTCCATCGCGACCAGCCGCGGCACGTCCTCCCGCTTGTCGAGCCGCCCCTTGACGAAGACCACGGCGTCCTCGACGAGTTGCGTCGAGACGAGCTGGTACGTGGCCGGGAAGAACATGCACTCGATGGAGCCCGCGAGGTCCTCCACCGTGGCGATCGCCCAGGCGTTGCCCTGCTTGGTCATCTTGCGCTGGAGGCCCGAGATGATCCCGCCGATGGTGACCACCGCTCCGTCGCCGAAGTCACCGCCGGTGAGCTGGGAGATGCCCGCGTCGGCCTTGTCGGACAGCACGTGCTCCAGACCGAACAGCGGGTGGTCGGAGACGTACAGGCCGAGCATCTCGCGCTCCTGCGCGAGCAGGTACGTCTTGTCCCACTCGTCGTCGGTGAAGGTGACGTCGAGACCGAAGCCGGGCTCGCTGGTCTCCTGCTCGCCCATGCCGCCGAAGAGGTCGAACTGTCCCTCGGCCTCCTTGCGTTTCACCGCGACCACGTTGTCGATCATCGGTTCGTAGTGCGCGGTGAGGCCCTTGCGGGTGTGCCCCATCGAGTCGAAGGCGCCGGCCTTGATCAGCGACTCCGTGGTCCGCTTGTTGCAGACGACCGCGTCGACCTTGTCGAGGTAGTCGGGGAACGAGGTGTACTTCCCCTTGGCCTTGCGGCACTTGATGATCGACTCCACGACGTTGGTGCCGACGTTGCGCACCGCCGACAGGCCGAAGAGGATCACGTCGTCGCCCTGCGCGGCGAAGTTGGACTCGGACTCGTTGACGTTCGGCGGGAGCACCTTGATGCCCATGCGGCGGCACTCGTTGAGGTAGACCGCCGACTTGTCCTTGTCGTCCTTCACCGAGGTGAGCAGCGCGGCCATGTACTCGGCGGGGTGGTTCGCCTTCAGATAGGCGGTCCAGTACGACACCAGTCCGTACGCGGCCGAGTGCGCCTTGTTGAACGCGTAGCCGGCGAAGGGCACCAGCACGTCCCACAGGGCCTGGATGGCCTCGTCGCTGTAGCCGTTCTTGCGGGCGCCGGCCTGGAAGATGGTGAAGTTCTCCGCCAGTTCCTCGGGCTTCTTCTTGCCCATCACGCGGCGGAGGATGTCGGCCTCGCCGAGCGAGTAGCCGGCGATGATCTGGGCGGCCTTCTGCACCTGCTCCTGATACACGATCAGGCCGTAGGTGACGTCCAGGACCTCCTTGAGCGGCGCCTCCAGCTCGGGGTGGATCGGTGTGATCTCCTGCTGGCCGTTCTTGCGCAGGGCGTAGTTGGTGTGCGAGTTCATGCCCATCGGGCCCGGCCGGTACAGGGCCGACACGGCGGAGATGTCCTCGAAGTTGTCCGGCTTCATCAGCCGGAGCAGGGAGCGCATCGGTCCGCCGTCGAACTGGAACACGCCGAGGGTGTCGCCGCGCTGGAGGAGTTCGAAGGTCGTGGGGTCGTCCAGGGGCAGCGACAGCAGGTCGATGTCTACGCCCTTGTTGGCCTTCACCATCTTGACGGCGTCGTCCATGATGGTCAGGTTGCGCAGGCCCAGGAAGTCCATCTTCAGCAGGCCGAGCGACTCGCAGCTCGGGTAGTCCCACTGCGTGATGGTCACGCCGTCGGTGTGCCGCACCCAGACCGGAACGTGGTCGGTGATGGTCTCGCTGGACATGATCACGCCGGCGGCGTGCACGCCCATCTGCCGGACCAGGCCCTCCACACCGCGCGCGGTGTCGATGACCTTTTTCACGTCGGGCTCGTTCTCGTACATCCCGCGGATCTCGCCCGCCTCCGAGTACCGGGGGTGGTCCGGGTCCGTGATGCCGGACAGCGGGATGCCCTTGCCGAGGACGTCGGCGGGCATCGCCTTGGTCAGCCGGTCGCCCATCGCGTACGGGTAGCCCAGCACGCGCGCGGAGTCCTTGATGGCGTTCTTGGCCTTGATGGTGCCATAGGTGCCGATCATGGCGACCTTGTCGGCGCCGTACTTCTCCGTCACATACCGGATCACCTCGACGCGCCGGCGCTCGTCGAAGTCGATGTCGACGTCGGGCATGGAGATGCGCTCGGGGTTGAGGAATCGCTCGAAGATCAGGCCGTGCGGGATCGGGTCGAGGTCGGTGATGCCGAGGGCGTAGGCGACGATCGAGCCGGCCGCGGAGCCACGGCCGGGGCCCACCGCGATGCCCTGCTTCTTCGCCCACATGATGAAGTCGGCGACCACGAGGAAGTAGCCCGGGAAGCCCATCGAGATGATGGTGTCCATCTCGTACTCGACCTGCTTCATGCGGTCGTCCGGGATGCCGTCGGGGAACCGGCGGTGCATGCCCCGCATGGTCTCCTCGCGGAACCAGCTGACCTCCGTGTAGCCCTCCGGGATGTCGAACTTCGGCATCAGGTCACGCTTTTCGAACATGCCCGTGGTGTCGACCATCTCGGCGATCAGCCGGGTGTTGGCGCAGCCCTGCTGCCAGGCGTCCGAGGAGTCGATGGCGTACATCTCGTCGGTGGACTTGAGGTAGTAGCCGGTGCCGTCGAACTTGAAGCGGTCGGGGTCGGAGAGGTTCTTGCCGGTCTGGATGCACAGCAGCGCGTCGTGGGCGCCCGCCTCGTGCGCGTACGTGTAGTGCGAGTCGTTGGTGACCAGCGGGGGGATGCCGAGCTTCCTGCCGATCTCCAGCAGACCGTCGCGGACCCGGTGCTCGATCTCGATGCCGTGGTCCATCAACTCCAGGAAGTAGCGGTCCTTGCCGAAGATGTCCTGGTAGTCGGCGGCCGCCTTGAGGGCCTCGTCGAAGTGGCCGAGCCGCAGCCGGGTCTGCACCTCGCCGGAGGGGCAGCCGGTGGAGGCGACGATGCCCTCGGACCACTGCGCGATGGTCTCCTTGTCCATCCGGGGCCACTTCTGCAGCCAGCCCTCGGCGTACGCGTCGGAGGAGAGCCGGAAGAGGTTGTGCAGCCCGGTGCTGTTCACCGCCCACATCGTCTTGTGGGTGTAACCACCGGAACCGGAGACGTCGTCCCGCTTCTGGTGCGGCTGGCCCCACTGGATCTTGCGCTTGTTGCGCCGGGACTCGGGGGCGACATACGCCTCGATCCCGATGATCGGGGTGACTCCGGCCTTCTGGGCGGAATGGAAGAAGTCGTACGCCCCGTGCAGGTTGCCGTGGTCGGACATGGCGATGTGCGTCATGCCCATCTCATTGCAGGCGTTGAACATGTCCTTCAGCCGCGCGGCACCGTCCAGCAGCGAGTACTGGGTGTGGACGTGCAGGTGCGTGAACGGCGGCTTTGACACGGTGCGGCCTCCTGGGAGAACAGGCGGTGACGGGCGGACGGACGGTCCGGGGGTCAGCGTCGAAGTCTATGCCCCGGGACTGACACGACACGCCCGTCCCGACGTACCTTCGGGCGGTGGCGCGGGCACTCCCGTGACGCGTCGCGCGTTAGGCAGGGGACGGACCAGCCGTCCCGAGAATTCCGCACCAGGAGGCACACAGCGATGTCGGTCCCGCAGCTCAACGACGAGCACCGCGGTGAGGAGATCCTCGCCGTCCTCGACACCGCCTTCGGCGAGCTCCTGGCCGCCGACCCGGCCGCATTCCGGGTGAAGTTCCGGAAGATGGCGGCCTCGCCGTTCGCCTTCTACCGCGGGACGGCGTGCCTCTTCTACCACGATCTGGACCCCGAGCGGCGCGGCGGGCCCTACCTGGACGACCGCACCTCACGCGTGTGGATCCACGGCGATCTCCACGCGGAGAACTTCGGCACGTACATGGACTCCAACGGCCGTCTGGTCTTCAACGTCAACGACTTCGACGAGGCCTATGTCGGCCCGTTCACCTGGGACCTCAAGCGCTTCGCGGCCTCCATGGCGCTGATCGGCTACGCCAAGGCGCTCAGCGACGAGCAGATCGGCGAGCTGGTCACGCTCTACGCGGCCGCCTACCGGGAGCGCATCCACGCGCTGGCCACGGGCGCGAAGAGCGACGAGGTGCCGCCCTTCACCCTGGACACCGCCCGGGGCCCGCTGCTCGACGCGCTGCGCGACGCCCGTTCGCTGACCCGTTTCGGGCTGCTGGACTCCATGACCGAGATCCGCGACTTCGAGCGCCGCTTCGCCCCCGGCGGCGGCGCCGTCGAGCTGGACGCCGCCACGCGCTACAAGGTGCTCGCTGCCTTCGACGGCTATCTGGAGACTCTGCCGGACGCCTCGCTGGCCCGCCCGGACTCCTACCGCGTGAAGGATGTCGTGGGCCGCCGCGGCATCGGCATCGGCTCGGCCGGGCTGCCGTCGTACAACATCCTGCTGGAGGGGCACAGCGACGCCCTGGAGAACGACGTCGTGATCTACATCAAGCAGGCCCAGACGCCCGCGGTCTCCCGGCACCTCACCGACCCGGCGATCCGGGACTACTTCCAGCACGAGGGGCACCGCACGGTGATCTCCCAGCGCGCCCTCCAGGCGAACGCCGACCCGTGGCTGGGATGGACGGAGCTGGACGGCTCGGGCCAGCTGGTCGCCGAGGTCTCGCCGTACGCGGTGGACCTGGACTGGAGCGACATCGACGAGCCGGAGGAGATCGCCCTGGTCGTCGCCGACCTCGGCCGTGCCACGGCCGCGATGCACGCGGCGGCGGACGACACCTCCGGCGAGTCCCTGGTGCCGTTCTCCACCGAGCGCGCCATCGACGCGGCGATCGCCGCCGACGAGGCCTCCCTGATCCCGCTGCTGGTGGACTTCGCCCACGACTACGGCGCCCGCGCACGCTCCGACCACCAGATCTTCCTGGACCTGTTCCGCAACGGCAGGATTCCGGGACTGTAACCATCGGGGCATCCACAGGATCCACAGGAACCCTTTAGGGATCCCTTACCGGAGCACGTGACACACTCGTTCCCGCCATGGACATATCCGGAACCCAGCTCAGAGCCGTCCGCGCGGCGCTGTTCACGGCAGTCGTCGTGACACTCAGCAGCGCGTCGCACGTGCTGCTGTCCGGGGCTCCGCTGCCGGTGAACACGGTGGCCGCGGTCGCCGCCGCCGTGTTCCTCCTGGCGTACGCCCTGGCGGGGCGGGAGCGTTCCTTCGGGCGGATCGCCGCCCTGCTGATCCCGCTGGAGCTGGCCGCCGACACGGTCTTCACCACCGGCCAGCATGTCTGCTACGGCCGCATGGGCGGGCCCGTCGCGGGCCCGCTGCGCTCCGTCGGCTTCGATGTGCTGTGCGGCGACGGCACCAGCGTGGGCGCGCCGCTCGCCCGGGTCACCGGCCCCGCCGCCGAGAGCGGCGACCGGCTGGCGGCACTGCTCGCCCAGGCCGACCCGGCCACCGCCTGGATGCTGCTCGGCGCGCACATCGGGGTCGGCCTGCTGGCCGCCGCCTGGCTGCGCCGCGGCGAGCGGGCGCTGGCCCAGCTGCTCAGCGCGGTCGCCGCGACAGCGTCGACCGCGGTCCGTCCGCTGCTGCTGGCGGTCGCGGCGGTGACCGTGCGCCGGGCCCCCGAGGCGCTGCCTCCGGGCCGCCGCCCGGTCCGCCGCGCCGCCGCCGCCCGGACCCTGCTGCTCGCACACTCCCTGGGACGGCGCGGACCGCCGTGCTCCGTCGCCGCCCACGGCTGAGGCCTGTCCGGCGGCCCGACCCGAGCACCAGCAGTCCCCCTTACGTATCCCGCACACGACCGTGTGCGTCCCCCGTGGAGACATCACCATGAGCAAGCGGAACAGCCAGGCGGCGAAGACAGCGGCCCGAGAGCGACTGCGCCAGGAGCGTGAGCGCCAGGCGAAGAAGGCGAAGGCCAAGCGGCAGATCGTGGTAGCCCTGTCGGTCGTGGGCGTCCTGGCCGCGGCCGGCGGCATCGGCTACGCGGTCGTCCAGGCCAACAAGCCCAGCGCCTGGGAGGCCGCGAAGAACGCCAAGCTCGTCAAGCCGGCGAACACCAGCGGCAAGAACGGCACGACCGTCGTCATCGGCAAGTCCGACGCGAAGAAGACCCTCGAGCTGTACGAGGACCCGCGCTGCCCCATCTGCGCCACGTTCGAGCAGACGGTCGGCGAGACCATCGGCAAGGACGTCGAGGACGGCAAGTACAAGATCCGCTTCATAGGCGCCTCGTTCCTCGACCGCAACCTGGCCGGTGAGGGCTCCAAGAACGCGCTGAGCGCCCTGGGCGCGGCGCTGAACGTCAGCCCCGAGGCGTTCCTGGCCTACAAGAGCGCGCTCTACTCGGCCGATTACCACCCCGAGGAGACGGATGACAAGTTCAAGGACGACGGGTACCTGATCAAGGTCGCGAACACCGTCGACGCCCTGAAGGGCAACAAGGAGTTCCACGCGGCCGTGAACGACGGCACCTACGACAGGTGGGCGCTGGAGATGTCCGACACGTTCGACAACAGCGACGTCAACGGCACCCCGACGCTGAAGATGGACGGCGAGAAGCTCACCGGTTCCGACGGCAAGAACGCGCCGATGACGGTGGCCGAGTTCAACACGGCGATCGACAAGGCGCTCAAGGGCTGACACCGGGCCGGCCGACGGTGTGGTGAAGAGCGGGCGGACTTTTGGGAGTTCGCCCGCTCTGGCGTGTACGTGTCAGTAGCCTGTTCGGCTGTGACCAGTCCACACAGATCATCCGAGAGCGCAGTCTCCGCCACCGCGGCCGCGGACTCCCTGTCCCCGCGCCGCCGTACGGTCGTCAAGGCAGCCGCCGCCACCGCGGCGCTGGCCGGACCGCTCGCCGCCGCACCGTCCGCCCGGGCGGCCCGGCAGGCTCCCGCCTTCCTGCACGGGGTCGCCTCCGGCGATCCGCTGCCGGACGGCGTCCTGCTGTGGACCCGGGTGACCCCGGTGCCGGAGGCGATACCCGGCTCGGGGCTCGGGCCCGACACCGAGGTGAGCTGGACCGTCGCCCGGGACAAGGCGTTCACCGACGTCGTCGCGCAGGGCTCGACCCTCGCCACCGCCGCCTCCGACCACACCGTCAAGGCGGACATCCGCGGCCTCCAGCCGGCCACCGACTACTGGTACCGCTTCTCCGCCGGCGGCACCGACTCGCCCGCCGCCCGCACCCGCACCGCCCCGGCCGCCGACGCCGCCGTACCCGGTCTGCGCTTCGGTGTGGTCTCCTGCTCCAACTGGGAGGCCGGGCACTTCGCCGCCTACCGCCATCTCGCCGCCCGGAGCGATCTGGACGCCTGGCTGCACCTGGGCGACTACATCTACGAGTACGCCAGCGGCGAGTACGGCACACGCGGCTCCGTCGTCCGTCCGCACGCGCCCGCCCACGAGATCGTCACCCTCGCCGACTACCGCGTCCGGCACGCCAAGTACAAGACCGACCCCGACCTCCAGGCACTGCACGCCAAGGCGCCGGTCGTCGCCATCTGGGACGACCACGAGATCGCCAACGACACCTGGTCGGGCGGTGCCGGGAACCACACGGAGGGCGCGGAGGGCAGCTGGGCCGCCCGCCAGGCCGCCGCCAAGCAGGCCTACTTCGAGTGGATGCCGGTACGTCCCGCGCTGGCCGGCACCACCTACCGCCGGCTGCGCTTCGGCAGGCTCGCCGACCTGTCCCTGCTGGATCTGCGCTCGTTCCGCTCCCAGCAGGTCTCCATCGGCGACGGCGACGTCGACGACCCGGACCGCACGCTCACCGGACGTGCCCAGCTGGACTGGCTGAAGGCGGGTCTGGCGGCCTCCGACACCACCTGGCGGCTGGTCGGCACCTCGGTGATGATCTCGCCGTTCGCGGTGGGTTCCCTCCCCGCGAGCCTGCTGAAGCCGCTGGCGAAGCTGCTGGGTCTGCCGCAGGAAGGGCTCGCGATCAACACCGACCAGTGGGACGGCTACACCGACGACCGCCGTGAACTCCTCGCCCATCTGCGGGCGAACGCCATCCGCAACACGGTCTTCCTCACCGGCGACATCCACATGGCGTGGGCCAACGACGTGCCGGTGAACGCCGGGACCTATCCGCTGTCGGCCTCCGCCGCCACGGAGTTCGTCGTGACCTCGGTCACCTCCGACAACCTCGACGACATCGTCGGGGTTTCCGAGGGCACCGTCACCGCGGTCGCCTCCCCGCTGATCCGGGCCGCCAACCGGCACGTCCACTGGGTGGACACCGACCGCCACGGCTACGGCGTGCTGGACATCACCGCCGAGCGGGCGCAGATGGACTACTACGTGCTGGCCGGCCGCACGCAGGCGGACGCCACGGCGGCGTGGGCCCGCTCCTACCGCACCCGCAGCGGCACGCAGAAGGCCGAGCGCACCTACGACCCGGTCTGATCCACCCGGTTCAGCTCTCCAGCGACTCGAGGAAGCCGAGAGCCACCCGCCAGGTGGCCTCGGCGGCCTCCTCGTCGTAGTCCGGCAGGTCGGGGTCGGTGTAGAGGTGGCCCGCGCCCGCGTACCGGTACACCTCGACATCGGCACCGGCCCGGCCCATCCGCAGATACCAGGCGGTGAGCCAGTCGTCGGTCTCGAACGGGTCGGGCTCGGCGACATGCAGCTGCACCGGCAGCTCGTCGACCGTGGTGTTCTCCGCGAGGTCGGACGTGCCGTGCAGGAGCAGCAGTCCCCGTGCCTTGTCGTCGCCGAGTGCGAGCGTCTGTGCGACGGAGGCACCGAAGGAAAATCCCGCGTACACCAGTCCGCGCTCCGAGTAGGGCGCGGCGGCCAGCACCGCCCGCTTCAGCAGCTCGTCCTTGCCGGTCTCCTCCTGGTACGCCATGCCCTCCTCGACCGAGTCGAACGTGCGGCCCTCGAAGAGGTCGGGCGTCCACACCTCGTGTCCCGCCGCGCGCAGCCGGTCGGCGGCCCGGGCCACCGCGGGCCTCGGACCGTAGGTCGAGTGAAAGAGCATGATGTTCATGCAGCCCATGGTGCCAGCCGGGTGTGAGGATCCCGGATCGCGGCAGTACCCAGGATCGGGCGGAAGTCACATGTTCATGCCCGCGCGGAGCCGGTTAGGTTCGGGGGCATGGATGACGTGCTCCGCCCACTGATCGTGGTCGGCGGATCGGTCGTGCTCACGCTGCTGCTCGGCTGGGCCACCGATCTGCTGCTGCGCAAGGCCGACGAACGCCACCCCGAGACGCCGCTGTGGGGCCTGCTGCGCCGTGGCCGTGTCCCCTACCAGCTGGTCCTCTGCGTGGCCCTGCTCAGAGGGTCCTACGACGAGGCGCGGCTGCTGCCGGACCACGAGGTCGCCATCGGCAGGATCCTGACGCTGGTGCTGATCGGTGCGGCCGCCTGGCTGGCGATCCGTATCGCGGCCGCGGTCGTCGAGACCTCGTACGCGCGGTACGCCAGCACCCATCGCGAGCGGAACCCCGCCCGGGTGCGCCGGGTCCGCACCCAGGTGACGCTGATCCAGCGCGTGGTGACCGCGGTCGTCGGCGTGGTGGCGGTGGCCGCGATGCTGCTGACCTTCCCCGCGATGCGCGCGGCCGGGGCCTCGCTGCTGGCCTCGGCCGGCATCCTCGGCATCGTGGCCGGTGTGGCCGCCCAGTCCACGCTGGGCAACATGTTCGCCGGGCTGCAGATCGCCTTCGGCGACATGGTCCGCATCGGGGACACGGTGATCGTGGACGGCGAGTGGGGCACGGTGGAGGAGATCACCCTCACCTTCCTGACCGTCCGCACCTGGGACGAGCGCCGGATCACCATGCCGGTGTCGTACTTCACGTCCAAGCCGTTCGAGAACTGGTCGCGCGGCACCCCGCAGATGACCGGCACCGTCTTCTGGCATCTCGACCACTCGGCCCCGCTGGACGCGATGCGCGACAAGCTCCGCGACATCCTCCGGGAGTGCCCGGCCTGGGACGGCCGCGCCTACAACCTGACCGTGACGGACAGCACCCCCAGCACCATGGAGGTGCGGGCCCTGGCGACGGCCAAGGACGCGGACGACATCTGGACGGTACGGGTCACGATCCGGGAGCAGATGATCCGCTGGCTGACCGCCGAGCACCCCTACGCGCTGCCCCGGGTCAACACGGCCGACGCGGTGCCGCCGCCCGCGCCCAACGGCCGGCGCTCCTCCGACACCGTGCCGGCGGCCCGCCGGGCGCACCGGCATCCGAGGGAGCGCAGCGGCCCTCAGTGACCGCGTTCGGCGCCGCCGTTGACCTGGATGATCTGCGAGGTGATGTGCGCGGCGCCCGGGGAGGCGAGCCAGTGCAGGGTCGCCGCGACGTCCCCGGGCGTCCCCGGCCGCTTGTCCAGCGTCTCGGCGATCAGCCGGGCCCGCCGCTCCTCGTCCAGGCCGTCGCCGAAGAACTCCGTGTCCTCGATGTAGCCGGGGGCGACCACGTTCACGGTGATGCCGTGCGGGCCGAGACTGCGGGCGAGGTGGTGGGCGTAGGGGTGCAGTGACGCCTTGGCCGCCGCGTAGGACGCCCGTCCGGAGCCGCGGTAGGCGGCGATGGAGCTGAGGAACAGCACCCGGCCGCCGGGTTCGGCGAGCCGCTCCTTCAGGGCCTCGGTGAGGAGCACGGCGGTCAGCACATTCAGCCGGAAGTTGATCGTCCACTCGCGGGCGACCGCGTCGAGCGGGTCGTCGCCGCCGACCGGGGGTTCCAGCAGCCCGTTGCCCCCGGCACTGTGGACCAGTACGTCCACGGCCCCGAACTCGCGGCCCACGAAGCCGGCCACGCCCCGGACGGCCTCCGGATCGGCCAGGTCGGCGGCGTAGGTCAGGGCGCCCGGCACCTGAGCCCGTTCCAGGACGTGCTTGCGCCGGCCGAGCAGCAGCACCTGGTCGCCGTCCGCGGCGAACACCCGCGCGGTGGCCAGTCCGATGCCGGTACCGCCTCCGCTGATCACAACGTTCCGAGTCATGCCCAGACCCTACAAACCGACCGCCGCCGGCGCCGGTGACTCCGCGCGCTCACCGCAGACTCCGCACGTCCAGATGGCGCAGCACCCGGTCCACCACCTCGGGGTCGGCGCCCTGTTCGCTGCGGGCGGTCAGCACCTCGTGCCGGGCGGCGCTCAGCATCTCGCCCTCGATCCGCCGCACCCGCCTCAGCCACCGCGCCCGCTCCCGGGTCGCCTCCCGCCGCTCGTCCTCCGCCAGGTCCGGGCTGATCCGCAGCCCGATGTCGTAGGACCTGCGCAGCATCTGCTCGGACAGCTCCTCCGGCAGGTCCTCGACGTCCTCGATCTCCCGCAGCTTCCGCCTCGCCGCCTTCGTCGCCCGGATCGCCAGCTGCCGCTCGAACTCCTTCTCGCGCCCGGTGTCGCCCCGCACGCCGAGCCGGTTCACCAGCCACGGCAGGGTCAGCCCCTGCACCAGCAGCGTGGTCAGCACCACGCCGAACGCGATGAAGATCATCTCGCCCCGTGCGGGGAACTCGGCACCGCTCTCCGTCTCCAGGGGAAGGGCGAGGACCAGCGCGACGGAGGCCACCCCGCGCATGCCCGACCACCACATCACCACGGTCTCGCGCCAGCTCAACGGGATGTCCTCGCCGACGTCCCGCGCGGTGTGCAGCCGCCTCGTCAGCCAGGTCGCCGGGAGCAGCCACGCCAGCCGGACCATGACGACCACGCCCACGACCGCCGCCGCCCAGGTGAGCAGCTCACCCCAGTGGCCCTTCGCGGTGTCGACCGCGTTGTGCAGTTCGAGGCCGACCAGTCCGAACGCCACGCCGGTGACGAGGGTGTCCACGATGTCCCAGAAGGTGTGCCCGGCGAGCCGGGCCATGACGTCGTCGGCGTCGTGGGCGTACTCCACGAGGTACAGCGCGGTGACGAGCACCCCGAGCACCCCGGAGCCGTGCAGTTCCTCGACCAGGACGTAGGAGGCGAACGGGACGAGGAGGGTCAGGGCGACCTGCAGGGTCGGGTCCCCGAGCAGGGTCATCAGCTTGTCGGTGCCCCAGCCGAGCGCGAGCCCGACCACGACCGCCACGACGGTCGACAGCACCAGGTCGAGACCGGCCTCCCAGGGCGAGAAGGTGCCGCTCACGGCGGCGTCGATCGCCACGTGGTAGAGGACGATGGCCGTGACGTCGTTGAACAGTCCTTCGCCCTCCAGGATCGACACCAACCGGCGCGGCAGCCCCAGCTTCCCGGCGACGGCGGTCGCCGCGACCGGGTCGGGCGGCGCGACCAGGGCGCCGAGGGCGACGGCGGCGGCCAGCGGCAGCCCCGGCACGATCGCGTGGGCGACGACGGCCACACAGACCGTGGTGACGAAGACCAGCGCCACGGCCAGCAGGAGGATCGGCCTGACGTTCGCCGCCAACTGGCGCCAGGACGTCCGGCGCACGGCGGCGTAGAGCAGGGGCGGCAGCACCAGCGGCAGGATGAATTCCGGCGGGACGTCGACGTTCGGGACGAACTCCAGCAGCGCCAGCACGATTCCGAGGACCGTCATCAGCACCGGCGGCGGCAGTCGGAGCCGCTCCCCGACGGGGACGCTCACCACGGCCCCGAGCAACAGGGCGAAGAGCAGGGCCAACTGATCCACGGTCAGCGCTCCCGGAGGTCGACGATCGGTCAGCGGACTTTCAGCCTGCCACGCCGCCGCCCCACCAGGACGTTCACGCGATCGGTACTACAGCCCGCGCCGCATCGCCCGGTGCGGCATCCCCGCGTCCGGGAACTCGGGGCCGTAGGCCTCGTAGCCGAGCCGCTCGTAGAACCCGAGGGCGTGGGTCTGCGCGTGCAGGTCGACGGCCGTGAGCCCGTGGTCGCGAGCGGCCTCCTCGATGGCCCGCACCAGTGCCGCGCCGACGCCGAGGCCCCGCGCCGCGCGCGTCACCGCGAGCCGGCCCAGGGAGCCGACCGCCGGGTCCCCGCCGTTCTTCGCCGCGGCGGCCGGGCCGTGCAGCAGCCGTCCGGTGCCGAGCGGTGTGCCGTCCTCCCGGACGGCCAGAACATGCACGGCGCCGGCGTCGTGGGCGTCGTACTCGATGTCCTCGGGGACGCCCTGTTCGGCGACGAAGACGTCCTTGCGCACGGCGAAGCACGCCTCCCGGTCCGCGGGCCCCTGCGCCACACGGACGACGTACGGGGCGGTCATGCCGGTCGTGCGGGTCATGCGTAGGTCTCCTCGCGGACCTGGTCCAGGGCCTTCTGCAGGTCCTCGGGGTAGTCGCAGCCGAACTCCACCCACTCGCCGTGCCCGGGGTGCTCGAAGCCGAGCCGCACCGCGTGCAGCCACTGGCGGGTCAGGCGCAGCCGCTTGGCGAGCGTGGGGTCGGCGCCGTAGGTGAGGTCGCCGACGCAGGGGTGCCGGTGGGCGGCCATGTGGACGCGGATCTGGTGGGTGCGGCCGGTCTCCAGCTTGACGTCGAGGAGGGAGGCGGCGCGGAAGGCCTCGATCAGGTCGTAGTGCGTGACCGACGACTTGCCCTCCGCGGTGACCGCCCACTTGTAGTCGTGCTGCGGGTGGCGGCCGATGGGGGCGTCGATGGTGCCGCTGGTGGGATCCGGGTGCCCCTGGACGAGCGTGTGGTAGCGCTTGTCGACCGTGCGCTCCTTGAACTGGCGCTTCAGCGAGGTGTACGCCCGCTCCGACTTGGCGACCACCATCAGGCCCGAGGTGCCGACGTCGAGGCGGTGCACGATGCCCTGGCGCTCGGCGGCACCGGACGTCGAGATGCGGTACCCGGCGGCGGCGAGACCGCCGATCACCGTGGGGCCGGTCCAGCCGGGTGAGGGGTGCGCGGCCACCCCGACCGGCTTGACGATCACGACCACGTCCTCGTCGTCGTGCACGATCTCCATGCCCTCGACCGGCTCGGCGACGACCTGCACCGGCGCGGGCGCCTGCGGCATCTCCACCTCTAGCCAGGCACCCCCGCTGACCCGCTCGGACTTGCCGACCACCGATCCGTCGACCGTGACCTTCCCCGCCGCGGCGAGCTCGGCGGCCTTGGTGCGGGAGAAGCCGAACATCCGGGAGATGGCGGCGTCGACGCGCTCGCCCTCCAGGCCTTCGGGCACGGGCAGGGTACGGATCTCGGGAATCGTGCTCACCCGTCGAGTATGCCGGACGGGTCCGACAACCCCGTAGGCGCGTTCAGTCCTTGTGGACGGTGCCGTCCGGGTCCAGGCCCCGGAACGACAGCAGCACGATCAGGATGCCGCCGCACACGATCGCCGAGTCCGCCAGGTTGAAGACGGCGAAGTGCTTGGGCGCGATGAAGTCGACCACCGCGCCCTCGAAGACGCCCGGGGAGCGGAAGATCCGGTCGGTGAGGTTGCCAAGGGCACCGCCCAGGAGCAGGCCCAGCGCGATCGCCCAGGGCAGGCTGTAGAGCTTGCGAGCGAGGCGGATGATCACCACGATCACGGCTGCCGCGATCACCGTGAAGATCACGGTGAAGGCCTCGCCGAAGCCGAAGGCCGCGCCCGCGTTGCGGATCGCCTCGAACCTCAGCCAGTCCCCGACGATCTCGATGGGCTCATGGTGCTCCAGCTTGGCGACCACGATCATCTTGCTGATCAGATCGAGGGCATAGGCGAAGACGGCGACGGCGAACAGCACGGCGATCCGCCGCTTGCCGCGGGGCCGCTCGGTCTCCGCCGCCGTCCCGTCGGTGCCGGCCCGCTCCTGCCCGTCCCGGTCCTGCTCGTCCCGGTCAGCATCCGGGGTGTCCGGCGTACCGATGATGCGCTCCGCCTCTGCCACGTGAGTCCCTCAGCCTAGGTACCTGACTGAGGACGAGGGTACGGCACGGCCTGCGCGGCCGCCGATCAGTACCGGCGCTCCTGTTTCTGCTTGCACTCGACGCACAGGGTGGCCCGGGGGAAGGCCTGCGTACGGGCCTTTCCGATGGGGTTGCCGCAGCTCTCGCACAGCCCGTAGGTGCCGGCGTCCAGGCGCTGGAGGGCTCGCTCGAACTGGCTGAGCATCTCGCGCGCGTTCGCGGCCAGCGCGAGTTCGTGCTCGCGCGTGATGTTCTTGGTGCCGGTGTCGGCGTCGTCGTCGCCCGCGCCGTCGCCGGAGTCCCGCATCAGGCCGACCAGTGACTGTTCGGAGGAGGTGATCTCCTCGCGCAGCCGTAGCACCTCGGACATCAGCTCGGCCCGGGCATCCTCGACCTCGTCCGGAGTCCAGGGCTCCTCGCCCGGACGCACCGCGAGGTCGCCCGGGTCCGCCGCGCCGATCCGGGCCTTGGGTACGGCGGTCATCGCCGCCGTGGCCGCCGTGGCCGCCGTGGCCGCCGGGCCAGGGGTCTTCTTCGCACCCACTGTCGTCACTCCCGTCTGCGCCGCGGCCTCGGCCGCGCCCGCGTCGTCGGCCGCGCTGTGCCCGGCCACATCCTGAGTGGACCCACCGGTCCCGGCAGCGCCCTCCCGCACCCCACCGCGCCCAGCGGCAGCCCCCTCCGCCGACACCGCCCGCGCGGACGCCGCCTCGTGCACCTCGTCCCGCCCGGACGCCACGACTTCGGAAGCGCCGGCGGTCGACCGGCCGGGGGCCTTCTTCGCCGGGGCCTTCTTGGAGGCGACCTTCTTCGGGGCGGCCTTCTTGGCCGACGGCTCCGTCGCGGGAGCCTTCCTCGCCGCGGCCTTCTTCGGGGCGGCCTTCTCGGAGGCGGCCTTCTTGGTGGCAGCCTTCCTAGCCGACGCCTCCTTCGCGGTGGCCTTCCCCGCCGCCTTCCTGACCGCCGCGTTCCTGCCGGACGGCTCCCTTGCCGCGACCCTCTTGCCGGACGGCTCCCCCGCAGCCTTCCTGCCGGACTCCCCTTTCTTCTTCACAGGAGCCGCCTGTGATGCTGCCCCGTCGGCAGGCGCCACCTGCGCCGAGGCATCCGCGGGCGCCTTCTTTGAGGCGGCTTTCTTGGCAACCGCCTTCTTGGCGGCCACCTTCTTGACCGGTGCCTTCTTGGCCGCCTTCTTCCCGGCGTCGACTTTTCTGGCCTTGGCCTTCCTGGGCGGCGGCCCCTCCGCAGGGCCCACCTCCGGCCCCGTCTCCTCCACGGGCACCGCCTGCGCCGACGCACCCGCGGGCCGCTTACGCGCCGCAGACTGCCTCCCAGGCGCCTCCTTCACGCCGGCCTCCCCGGGCAGCACACCCTCCGCGGGACCCGCCCCCGGCGCCGCCTGCGCCGACCCACCTGCGGGCCGCTTGCCCGCCGCAGACTGCCTCCCAGGCGCCTCCTTCGCCGCGGCCTCCCCAGGCAGCACACCCTCCGCGGGACCCGCCCCCGGCGCCGCCTGCGCCGACCCACCTGCGGGCCGCTTGCCCGCCGAAGAGTGCCTCCCAGGCGCCTCTTTCGCCGCGGCCTCCCCAGGCAGCACACCCTCCGCGGGACCCGCCCCCGGCCCCGTCTCCTCCACGGGCACCGCCTGCGCCGACGCACCCGCGGGCCGCTTACGCGCCGCAGACTGCCGAGCAGGCGCCTCCTTCCCGGCAGCCTCCCCAGGCAGCACACCCTCCGCGGGACCCGCCCCCGGCACCGCCTGCGCCGACGCACCCGCGGGCCGCTTACGCGCCGCGGAGTGCGGAGCAGGCGGCTTCCCGCCCGTGTGTTTGGGGGCGCCGTCGCCCGGAGTCGGGTCGGGCCCGCCGGACGGCGCCGACTGCTGTACAGCGGTCCTCTTCGCCACCATGGCCGCGGCCCCTTCATATATTGTGATCATGCGCGCGAATCGTCGCTGGGACGATAAATCGACTCGAGTCCTGCGGCAACGGGGCGCACCGCCCATTTTCCCCCGCCCCGCGGTCGCCGCGCGGCGAGCCTGCATCCGTTGTGCCCAGCTCCCCGCCGGGTATGCCCACCCGGCGCACGTCCGAGGATCCGAACACGCGCACCTCGCCATTCGGGGCATGCCGGGGCATATGCCCACAGGAAAACCGTCGCCCGCTGTCCACGCCGCGCCGTACACTGGGCGGAGCGAAAAGCGTGGATGGGGACGAGTAGCGGCCAACGCAGCCCAGAGCGACCCGGGGACGGTGTGAGCCCGGGGGCGAGCGCGACGTGAAGATCACCCCGGAGCCGCCGGAAGAAACCCCCGCAGGGGGGAGTAGAACCGGCATCGCGACCCCAATGAGGGGGCTCACCGGAGCTGACGAAGCGCCGGGGGGCCAAGGAGGGTGGTACCGCGGGAGCGCGCCGACGGCGGCGTAGAGATCGAAACAGCTCTCGTCCCTCCGGACGGAAGGCAGCAAGTCCGCCGGAGGAAGCCCGCTGATGACATCGCCGACGTACCGCCAGGTACCAGCCCAGGTCGACCTGCCCGCGCTCGAGCACGCGGTGCTCGACTTCTGGCGCGAGCAGAAGATCTTCGCCAAGAGCCTGGAGCAGTCCGAGGGCCGCCCCGAGTGGGTGTTCTACGAGGGCCCGCCCACCGCCAACGGCATGCCCGGCGCCCACCACATCGAGGCCCGCGTCTTCAAGGACGTCTTCCCCCGCTTCCGCACCATGCGCGGCTTCCACGTGGCGCGCAAGGCCGGCTGGGACTGCCACGGCCTCCCCGTGGAGCTCGCCGTGGAGAAGGAGCTCGGCTTCTCCGGCAAGCAGGACATCGAGGCGTACGGCATCGCCGAGTTCAACGCCAAGTGCCGCGAGTCCGTGACCCGCCACACCGACGCCTTCGAAGAGCTCACGACCCGCATGGGCTACTGGACGGACCTCCAGGACCCGTACCGCACGATGGACCCCGAGTACATCGAGTCGGTCTGGTGGTCGCTGAAGGAGATCTTCAACAAGGGCCTGCTGGTCCAGGACCACCGCGTGGCCCCCTGGTGCCCCCGCTGCGGCACCGGCCTGTCCGACCACGAGCTGGCGCAGGGCTACGAGACGGTCGTCGACCCGTCCGTCTACGTCCGCTTCCCGCTCACCTCCGGCCCGCTGGCCGGCGAGGCCGCGCTCGTGGTGTGGACGACCACGCCCTGGACCCTGGTCTCCAACACGGCAGTCGCCGCGCACCCCGAGGTCACCTACGTCGTCGCGACGAACGGCGAGGAGAAGCTGGTCGTCGCCGAGCCGCTGCTCGCCAAGGCGCTCGGCGAGGGCTGGGAGACCACCGGCCAGTCGTTCACCGGCGCCGAGATGGAGCGCTGGTCCTACCGGCGGCCCTTCGAGCTCGTCGACTTCCCCGCCGAGGCGCACTACGTCGTCAACGCCGACTACGTCACCACCGAGGACGGCACCGGTCTGGTCCACCAGTCCCCCGCCTTCGGTGAGGACGACCTCAAGGTCTGCCGCTCCTACGGCCTGCCCGTCGTGAACCCCGTCCGCCCCGACGGTACGTTCGAGGAGGACGTCCCCCTGGTCGGCGGCGTCTTCTTCAAGAAGGCCGACGAGAAGCTCACCGACGATCTCGAGCAGCGCGGTCTGCTCCTCAGGCACCTCCCGTACGAGCACAGCTACCCGCACTGCTGGCGCTGCCACACCGCGCTGCTCTACTACGCGCAGCCGTCGTGGTACATCCGCACCACCGCCATCAAGGACCGGCTGCTCGAGGAGAACGAGAACACCAACTGGTTCCCGGACACGGTCAAGCACGGCCGGTACGGCGACTGGCTGAACAACAACATCGACTGGGCGCTGTCCCGCAACCGCTACTGGGGCACCCCGCTGCCGATCTGGCGCTGCGAGGACGACCACCTCACGGTCGTCGGCTCCCTGACGGAGCTCACCGAGCTGACCGGCACCGACCAGTCCGCCCTCGACCCGCACCGCCCGTACATCGACGAGGTCACCTTCGCCTGCCGCCACGACGGCTGCGGGAAGACGGCCACCCGCGTGCCCGAGGTCATCGACGCCTGGTACGACTCGGGCTCGATGCCGTTCGCGCAGTGGGGCTACCCGTACAAGAACAAGGAACTGTTCGAGGCCCGCTACCCGGCTCAGTTCATCTGCGAGGCCATCGACCAGACCCGCGGCTGGTTCTACACGCTGATGGCGGTCGGCACGCTGGTCTTCGACAAGTCGTCGTACGAGAACGTCGTCTGCCTGGGTCACATCCTCGCCGAGGACGGCCGCAAGATGTCCAAGCACCTGGGCAACATCCTGCAGCCGATCCCGCTCATGGACCAGCACGGCGCGGACGCGGTCCGCTGGTTCATGGCGGCCGGCGGTTCCCCGTGGGCGGCCCGCAGGGTGGGCCACGGCACCATCCAGGAGGTCGTCCGCAAGACCCTGCTGACGTACTGGAACACGGTCGCCTTCCAGGCCCTGTACGCCCGTACGTCCGAGTGGGCGCCCAGCGAGGCCGACCCGGCCCCGGCCGACCGTCCCGTGCTCGACCGCTGGCTGCTTTCCGAACTGCACGCGCTCACCGAGCAGGTGACCCAGGCGCTGGACGGCTACGACACCCAGCGGGCCGGCAAGCTGCTGTCCGCGTTCGTCGACGACCTGTCCAACTGGTACGTGCGCCGTTCGCGCCGCCGCTTCTGGCAGGGCGACAAGGCCGCGCTGCGCACCCTGCACGAGGTCGTGGAGACGGTCACCAAACTGATGGCCCCGCTGACCCCGTTCATCACCGAGCGGGTCTGGCAGGACCTGGTCGTCCCGGTCACCCCCGGCGCCCCGGAGTCGGTGCACCTGGCGTCCTGGCCGGAGGCGGACCCGTCCGCGATCGACCCGGAGCTGTCGAAGCAGATGGTGCTGGTGCGCCGGCTGGTGGAGCTGGGGCGGGCCACCCGCGCCGAGTCGGGTGTGAAGACCCGCCAGCCGCTGAAGCGCGCGCTGATCGCGGCGGGCGGCTTCACCGCTCTCGACCCGGAGCTGCACGCCCAGATCACCGAGGAGCTGAACGTCGAGTCGCTGGCGTCGCTGTCCGAGGTGGGCGGTTCGCTGGTCGACACCACGGCGAAGGCCAACTTCCGTGCGCTGGGCAAGCGGTTCGGCAAGCGCGTCCAGGACGTGGCGAAGGCGGTCGCGAACGCGGACGCCGCCGCCCTGTCGCTGGCGCTGCGCGAGGGCACGGCCTCGGTCGAGGTCGACGGGGAGACGATCACCCTCGCCCCGGACGAGGTGATCATCACGGAGACCCCGCGCGAGGGCTGGTCGGTGGCGTCCGACGCCGGTGCCACGGTCGCCCTCGACCTGGAGATCACCGAGGAGCTGCGCCGGGCGGGCCTCGCCCGTGACGCGATCCGGCTGATCCAGGAGGCCCGCAAGAACAGCGGCTTCGACGTGGCCGACCGGATCGCCCTGCGCTGGACGGCCACCGACCCCGCGACGGTCTCCGCGCTGACGGAGCACGCGGAGCTGATCGCCGACGAGGTGCTCGCCACGGACTTCGACCGTGGTGAGGCGGACGACACATACGGCACGCCGTTCACCGACGAGGGGCTGTCCCTGACGTTCCGCCTGCGCAAGGCGTAACACCCGGGGAGCGCCTGCCCGAAGGCCCGGGCCCACCGAGAAAAATCTTGGTGGGCCCGGGCCTTCGGCATTGCGTGCGTCGGACACCGCACCCAGGTCCGAACAAACGGCGCAAACCCCGTGAACACGCGTAGCGAAAGGGCGGGGCCCCGGGTTGGTGTACCCGGGGCCCCGCCCTGAACGCTGCCGACTGCTACGCCGTACTCATGGCCACAGGGGCCGTCAGTTGTCGTCCTCGTCGATCAGGAAGCCGCGCATCGGCGAGGGCGCCTGACCCATCGGCGACGGGCCCTGCGGACGCACCGGCGCCATGGGCTGCGTCATGGCCGGCTGCATCTGCTGCTGACCGCCGTACGACGGACCGGACGGACCGCCCGGGCCACCGGGGCCGCCGCCCATCGGCTGGTTGCCGCCGTAGGACGGCGCACCGGCACCGGCCGGAGCCATCGAGGGCGCCGGGGACGGCGGCAGCGACGGCGCGGCACTGGCGGGCTGGCGCGGCGGGGCGAGCGAGTCGTCCGCCTGGGTCTCCAGCTGACGCAGCTGCGACTCCAGGTAGGACTTCAGCCGCGTGCGGTACTCGCGCTCGAAGCCGCGCAGGTCCTCGACCTTGCGCTCCAGCGTGGCGCGGGCGGACTCCAGGGAGCCCATCGCGACACGGTGCTTCTCCTGCGCGTCCCGCTCCAGGGCATCGGCCTTGGCACGGGCGTCCCGCTCGAGACCCTCGGCACGCGAACGCGCCTCGCCCACGATCTTGTTGGCCTCGGAACGGGCCTCCGCGATCGCCTGGTCGGCGGTCTGCTGGGCCAGCGACAGCACCCGCGCGGCGCTGTCGCCGCCGGGGCCACCCTGACCGGGAAGACCGGGGCCGCCCATGGGACCGCCCATCGGGCCACCAGGGCCCATCTGCCCCTGCATCGGGCCGCCCTGGCCCATCGGCCCGGGACCCTGGCCCATGGGGCCGGGACCCTGCGGGCCGCCCTGTCCGCCGGGGCCGGCGGGCAGCTGAGGAGCACCGCTCGGCAGCTGGGGCGGACCACCCATGGGGCCACCCATCTGCTGCTGCGGCGGGCCCGATATACCGGCGGGCACAGGAGCGCCGGGACCTCGCATGCCCTGCTGGGGCATCCCCTGCTGGGGCATGCCCGGTGGCGGCCCCTGCTGTTGCTGCTGGTCCTGTGGCTCGGGAGGCTTGCGCATGTTCTGCTGGTTCTGGGCCGCAGCGCGCGTGGCCGCGGCCAGCTTGGCGCGCAGGTCCTCGTTCTCGCGGAGCAGGCGCGTCAGTTCGGCTTCGACCTCATCGAGGAAGGCATCGACCTCGTCCTCGTCATAGCCTTCTCGGAGGCGGACGGTCGTGAACTGCTTGTTCCGCACGTCCTCGGGGGTCAACGGCATCTCTTCACCTCAACGTAGTCATCGGCAGTCGGCAAGACCGTATCGTCCACAGTCACCTCGCGAGATTGCCCACGATCGAGATCAGGATGTAGACGATGATCATCAGGACGAAGAAGGACAGGTCTAGCGCCACGCCCCCGAGACGCAGCGGCGGGATGAACCGCCGCAGAAGCTTCAGCGGTGGATCGGTGACAGTGTAGGTGGCCTCCAGGACGACCACCATCGCCTTGCCGGGTTGCCATGAGCGGGCGAACTGGAACACGTAGTCCATGACCAAACGGAAGATCAGCACGATGAGGAACACCATCAGCGCGATGTAGATCACCTGCGCGAACACGCTCATGGTCTGTTTTTCCCTCTCCCCTGTGCACTGTTCGGTCCGGTCCTTGTGTCTCAGCTCTGGTTGAAGAACCCGCCCTCTGCGATGCGAGCCTTGTCCTCCGCCGTGACATCGACGTTAGCAGGCGACAACAGGAACACCTTCTGCGTCACCCGCTCGATGCTGCCGTGAAGACCAAACACCAAACCGGCCGCAAAGTCGACAAGTCGCTTCGCGTCTGTGTCATCCATCTCAGTCAGATTCATGATCACCGGAGTGCCTTCACGGAAGTGTTCCCCGATGGTACGGGCCTCGTTGTAGGTCCGGGGGTGAAGGGTGGTGATCCGGTAAGGCTCTCGTTCCGACACGACCTTGGGCATGATCACCGGTGCGTTCTTCTCCAGGCTGGCGCGTTCTTGTGTGATGGATGCCACGGGCGCGATCCGCGCCGGGCGTGGCGATTCCGCGGCGAGCGAAGCGGCTCGGGCGACCGGTTCGCGCGGGACGGGAGGATGTACGACTCGCACCTCTTCGTCCCTTTGGGGCTGATGTGAGCCATGTGACTGGTGCGGCGGCTCGTGCCGCCGGTGGTCCCGCTCGGGCTCGGGGTCGAGTTCGGGTTCAAAGTCGTCGTCTGGGTCGAATCCGCGGCCGTCGTACCCATCGTCCTCCACGAGGCCGAGGTAGACCGCCATCTTGCGCATCGCGCCGGCCATGCTCCGAGTCCTCCGCTCTGTGGTGGATCCGCTGACGACCGCCAAGTGCCCGCGATCCACTAGGTCTTTACGCCCGCTGTTCGGCGGAACTGACCATATTTTCTGCTGTGGTCCGACTTCTTGGCGACGTTACCCGAGCCTGGGGCGGACTCCGAGTACCGCACTGCCGACGCGCACATGTGTCGCCCCGGCGGCCACGGCCTGTTCGAGATCCGCACTCATTCCTGCCGAGACCATGTTCGCAGCCGGATGGGTCCGGCGCAGGTCGGTCGACAAATCCATCAACCGCTCGAACGCCGCCCGTTCCCGTCCTGCGTACTCCCCGGTGAGCGGGGCGACGGTCATGAGCCCGTCCAGCCGCAGCCCATCTGCCCCGGCGATCAGTCCGGCCAACTCCTCGACTCCGCCGGGCGCGACGCCTCCGCGCTCGCCCCGCCCGTTCACCCCGGCGTCGAACGCCACCTGGATCAGACAGCCGATCTCGCGGCCGGCCCGCACAGCCTCCTTGGAGAGGGCCGTCACCAGCCGGGAACGGTCGACGGACTGCACCACATCGGCATAACCGAGCACCGAACGCACCTTGTTGGTCTGAAGCTGACCGACGAAGTGCCAGGTAAGGGGGAGATTCGCACATTCCGCCGCCTTGGGGGCGGCTTCCTGGTCGCGGTTCTCGGCCACATGACGCACACCGAGTTCCGACAGGATCCGCACATCCGCGGCGGGATACGTCTTGGTGACCACGATGAGGGTCACCTCGTCGCGCGCCCGTCCGGCGGCGGCGCACGCTGCGGTGATCCGCTCCTCCACTCTCGCCAGGTTCGAGGCGAGTTCGCCCTTACGGTCCGTCATGTCCCATCAGTCCAGCCATACATAACCCGCGAGCCGCCCCGTGGTGCGGTCGCGGCGGTACGAGAAGTGGTCCGCCGACTCCAGCGTGCACACCGGCGACTGCTCCCGGTCGCGCACCCCCAGCCGTTCGAGCTGGGCGTGCACACCCGCGGCCACGTCGACCGCCGGCGTACCCCAGCTCGTTTCGGCGTGCGCCGCCGGTTCGACGGCGGCCACCTCGGCACGCATCGCCCCGGGAACCTCGTAGCACCGGCCGCACACGGCGGGTCCGGTGCGGACGACGATCCGAGCCGGGTCGGCGCCGAGTCCGGTCATGGCCCGTACCGCCACGGGAACCACCCCGGCGACCAGCCCGGGCCGGCCCGCATGGGCGGCGGCCACCACTCCGGCCGCAGGGTCGGCGAGCAGCACCGGCACGCAGTCGGCAGTCAGCACCGCGAGGGCGAGCCCGCGCCGCGCGGTGACGATCGCGTCGACCTCCGGGACCGGGCGGTCCCCCCAGGGTTCGTCGACGACGACGGCGTCGGCCCCGTGCACCTGGTTCATCCAGACCACGCGGGCCGGGTCCACGCCGAGGGACTTGGCGGTCAGTTCACGGTTGGTGCGCACGGCGCCGGGGTCGTCGCCGACGGCTCCGCCGAGATTGAGCTCCTCATACGGAGCGGCGCTCACCCCGCCCCACCGGTCGGTGAAGGCGAAGTGCGCGCCGCTCACGCTCTCGCGCCGTCCTATCACTTCAGGAAGTCCGGCACGTCCAGTTCCTCGGCCGCGCTGTCGTAGCTCCGCGACGGCGGGACCGGGGGCTGGGCGACCGGGATGTCGTGCACCGGCTCCGGTGCCACCGGCTCCGGGTCCTCCTTCGGCGTGACGCTGCCGAGCGAGCCGAAGGACGGACGGCTCTCGGGCTGCTGCCGGGCCGGGGCCGGCTCCTCGCGCTTGGCCGAGGACGAACCGAGCACGTTGTCCCGCTTGGCGGGCGGCTGGCCGCCGTCGAATCCGGCCGCGATCACGGTGACCCGGACCTCGTCGCCGAGCGCGTCGTCGATCACCGCACCGAAGATGATGTTGGCTTCGGGGTGGGCGGCCTCGCTGACCAGCTGGGCGGCCTCGTTGATCTCGAAGAGACCGAGGTCGCTGCCGCCCGAGATGGAGAGCAGCACGCCGCGGGCGCCGTCGATGGAGGCTTCCAGCAGCGGCGAGGAGATGGCCATCTCGGCGGCGGCCACCGCGCGGTCGTCACCCCGGGCCGAGCCGATGCCCATCAGGGCGGAACCGGCCTCGGACATGACCGACTTGACGTCGGCGAAGTCGAGGTTGATGAGGCCAGGGGTGGTGATGAGGTCGGTGATGCCCTGAACACCGGAGAGCAGTACCTGGTCCGCCGACTTGAAGGCGTCGAGAACCGACACCTGACGGTCGGAGATGGACAGCAGCCGGTCGTTCGGGATCACGATGAGGGTGTCGACCTCTTCGCGCAGCTCGGCGATCCCGTCCTCGGCCTGGTTGGCGCGGCGCCGCCCCTCGAAGGTGAACGGGCGCGTGACCACGCCGATGGTCAGGGCGCCGAGCGAGCGGGCGATGTTGGCCACGACGGGCGCGCCGCCGGTGCCGGTGCCGCCGCCCTCACCGGCCGTCACGAAGACCATGTCGGCTCCCTTGAGGACCTCCTCGATCTCCTCGCGGTGGTCCTCGGCGGCCTTGCGTCCGACGGCCGGGTTGGCTCCGGCGCCGAGTCCGCGGGTGAGTTCACGGCCGACGTCCAGCTTGACGTCGGCGTCGCTCATCAACAGAGCTTGCGCGTCGGTGTTGATGGCGATGAACTCGACGCCCTTGAGACCGACCTCGATCATCCGGTTGATGGCATTGACACCACCGCCGCCGACACCGATGACTTTGATGACTGCGAGGTAGTTCTGCGGTGCTGCCACGTCGAAGGCCTCTCGCCTCGAGTTACGTGTCGCCGGATCGCCGCAGCACTGCTGCGCCGCGGTCCGACGACTGATGCCGAATGGGACGGTCCGTATCGCCGACCCGAACCCTAACGTTGAAGTTTAGGGTTACCAGTGTGTCTGTTCCCTGGAGTCTTCTGAACAGGACACTAAGTCGACAAGTGGCGCGCGTTCAACGAACACGCCGAACCTCCCGTTTTTCTTTTCACCCTATGTGATCAGCCGTAGCGCTGCCCAACCAGGGTGCTGGCCTGCACTGATACCCGTCAACTCCCTGATGACGCCGGAGCGGTGGGAACGCTGACGTCGAAGTGCCGCGCGCGGGGCTCCGCTTTCATCAGCGCGGTGAGAGTACGGCCCTTCTCGGCGTTCTTCTCACTGCTTCCCCAGTCGACCGTACGGCCGTCCGCCAGTTCCAGCGAGATGTCGTCGTAGGAACGGACCTTGACGCTCCGCGTCGCCCGTGCCACGGAGTCCGGAAGGGCGCCGGCCACCCGCACCGCCTCCCGCGTCAGCCGGCCCTCGCCGAAGCGGCGCAGACTCGCCGCCGTGGAACCGCTGGCGGACGCCTCCAACTTCAGCCGGGCCACGCCTTCGGGAGCCTTGGAAACCGTGGCGAACCGGACGCCTTCGTCGTCCACTTCGATGAACTTCCCCGCTTGGTGGATGAGAAGAACGGGGGTACGTTCGGTTACTTTCAGCGTGATTTCGTGCGGCCAGGAACGGATCACGTCCACCGTGTCAATCCGGGGCAATGCCTTTGCGAGCCGGGCCTCGATCGCCTCGGTGTCGACGGAGATCAGCTGTTCCCCGAGGGGAACGTCGGCGGCTTCGCGCACCTGGGCCGGTGTCAGAACCCCGGTGCCGGACACGGAGACCCGCTCCACACGGACCAGGTCGGACCCGTAGAGCAGCCAGAACGCCCCGCTGCCGACGAACATCAGGACAACGGCCGATGCGATGATCAGACGAAGGCGCCGTCGCCCGAACCGCCTGACGGGCGGCGGGCCGGACGACTCCCGCTCGCGTTCACCGCGCTCCGCGGTGGTCGATCCGGCCACGCTCCCTGCCTTCCGTCGTACGCGTCTAACGGTGTGCACGGGCGGCGATCGCCTCGTACACCATGCCGACGAGCAGGTCGTCGGCGTCCCGGCGGCCGAACTCGGCGGCGGCGCGGGACATCTCGTACAGCCGGTGCGGGTCGGCGAGCACCGGCAGCACGTTCTGCTGCACCCACTCCGGCGTCAGTTCCGCGTCGTCGACCAGCAGTCCGCCGCCGGCCTTGACCACCGGCTGGGCGTTGAGCCGCTGTTCGCCGTTGCCGATGGGCAGCGGCACATAGGCGGCCGGGAGCCCGACGGCGGAGAGTTCGGCGACGGTCATCGCGCCCGCGCGGCAGAGCATCAGGTCGGCAGCGGCGTACGCGAGATCCATCCGGTCCAGGTAACTTACCGGGATATACGGGGGCATCCCGGGCATCTGCTGGACCTGCGGCAGTTCGTTCTTCGGGCCGACCGCGTGCAGGATCTGGATTCCGGCCTGCTGAAGCCACGGAGCGACCTGCTGCACCACCTCGTTGAGCCGGCGGGCGCCCTGCGAGCCGCCGGAGACCAGCAGCGTCGGGAGGTTGGGGTCGAGCCCGAACGCCGCGCGGGCCTCGGGGCGCACGGCCGCCCGGTCCAGGGTGGCGACGGAGCGGCGCAGCGGGATGCCGATGTAGCGGGCGTTGCGCAGCTTGCTGTCGGGCGTGGAGACGGCGACCTGGGCGGCGTACCGGGAGCCGATCTTGTTGGCCAGGCCGGGGCGGGCGTTGGCCTCGTGGACGACGATCGGCACACCGAGGCGCTTGGCCGCGAGATAGCCGGGCAGGGCCACATAGCCGCCGAAGCCGACCACGGCGTCCGCCTTGGTGCGCTCCAGGATCTGCTCGGTCGCCTTGATGGTGCCGCGCAGCCGGCCCGGGACGGTGATCAGCTCGGGGGTGGGCTTGCGTGGCAGCGGTACGGCGGGGATCAGCGCCAGCTCGTACCCGCGCTCGGGTACGAGACGGGTCTCGAGGCCGCGCTCCGTGCCCAGGGCCGTGATGCCCACGGTCGGATCCTGCCTGCGCAGGGCGTCCGCGAGGGCGAGCGCGGGCTCGATGTGGCCCGCGGTTCCTCCGCCGGCGAGTACGACATGCACCGAAATTCACCGCTCTCCGGACGAACGCGCCCTCGGGGCGCGCCGTCGCATCGTGTTCCATCTCCGGGGCCGCTGAGAACCCCCGATCCGCTTTCTACCAAAGCGGGGTTGCCGCATCGCAAGCGCCATCCGCGCAGCGGGGTCCTCACGCGCGAAGGCGATCAGCAGCCCGATGGCGAACATGGTCGGCAGCAGGGCCGACCCTCCGTAGGAGAACAGCGGGAGCGGGACACCGGCGATCGGCAGCAGACCGAGCACCGCACCGATGTTGATCACGGCCTGGGCCATGATCCAGGTGGTCACGCCTCCCGCGGCATACCTCACGAAGGGGTCCTCCGTGCGTCCGGCCACGCGGATACCCGCATAGCCTAGAGCCGCGAACAGGGCGAGTACCGACAGCGTCCCCGCCAGGCCCAGTTCCTCACCGGTGATGGCGAAGATGAAGTCCGTGTGCGCTTCGGGCAGTTGGCCCCATTTCTCCACGCTCGCACCGAGTCCGGAACCGAAGATGCCGCCGGAGGCGAGGGCGTAGATCCCGTGCACGGCCTGCCAGCAGTCCACCGGACCCGACTGCGGCTCGGTGGCGCCGAGACAGGCGAGCCGGGCCATGCGGTTGGGGCTGGTGCGGATGAGGATCGCGCCGAGCAGCGCGGCGACGGACAGCACGCCGACGAACAGCCGGGTGGGTGCTCCCGCCAGCCAGAGCAGGCCGAACAGGACCGCGGTGAGGATGATCGCCGTCCCCATGTCGCCGCCCAGCATGATCAGCCCGAGCAGCATGAAGGCGGCCGGCACCAGCGGCACCAGCATGTGCTTCCACTGGATCAGCAGCCGCTTGTCCTGCTTGCGGGCCAGCAGATCGGCGCCCCACAGCACCAGCGCGAGCTTGCCGAACTCACTGGGCTGCAGCTGGAAGGAGCTGCCGAGGGCGATCCAGTTCCGGTTGCCGTTGACCGCGACTCCTATCCCCGGCACCTGCACCAGGGCCATCAGGAAGACGGCGCCCGCGAGGATGGGGTAGGCCAGCGCACGGTGCAGCTTCACCGGCATCCGGGAGGCCACCAGCAGCAGTACGGCGCCGATTCCGGCCGCCACGAGCTGCTTGCGGAAGAAGTACGAGCCCGGCAGCGACATCTGCAGCGCCGTGATCTGGGAGGCCGAGTAGACCATCACCAGACCCAGCACGGTGATCAGCAGGCTGCCGCCGAGGATCACGTAGTAGGCGGTCAGCGGACGGTCCCAGGCCCTGCGCGCCCTGGTGACCAGGGTACGCAGGGGGTTGTCGGGCGGCGGGCCTGGGACGGCGGGCGCCCGGGCGGCCCGCTGTACGGGCGGGCGGCCGGTACGGCTACCGGGCATCCGGTCCTCCGCCCATCGCTGGACTACAGGCTCTGGACGGTCCCACGCGTCCCTCCCAAGATCGCCCGGCGCCAGGCGGGCCGGGGGTCAGGCGCCGAGCTCGCGCACCGCCTGTGCGAACGCGTCACCGCGCTTGTTGTAGTTGGCGAACATGTCCATCGAGGCGCAGGCGGGGGCCAGCAGTACCGTGTCGCCGGGCCGTGCGAGCCGCTTCGCCTCCTGGACAGCCTGGAGCATCGCCCCAGTGTCGGTCCGGTCGAGGTCGACGACGGGTACTTCCGGGGCGTGTCGCGCCAGGGCTTCGCGGATCAGGGCCCGGTCCCTGCCGATCAGCACGGCACCGCGCAGCCGCTTGGCCGAGTCCGCGACCAGCTCGTCGAAGCTGGCGCCCTTGGCAAGGCCGCCGGCGATCCACACGATCGACTCGTACGCGGCCAACGAGGCCCCGGCGGCGTGTGTGTTGGTCGCCTTGGAGTCGTCGACATAGGCGACGCCGTCCAGGTCGGCGACGTGCGCGATGCGGTGGGCGTCCGGGGTGAAGGCCCGCAGCCCTTCCCGTACGGCGCTCGCGGGCACCCCGTACGCGCGCGCCAGAGCGGCGGCCGCAAGGGCGTTGGCGATGTTGTGCGGGGCCGGCGGCCTGACGTCGGAGACCTCGGCGAGCTCCTGGGCGTTCTTGTGCCGGTTCTCGACGAAGGCCCGGTCGACCAGAAGGTTCTCCACGACTCCGAGTTGGGAGGGGCCGGGGGTGCCCAGGGTGAAGCCGACGGCGCGGCAGCCCTCCTCGACATCGGCCTCACGGACCAGGTCCTCGGTGGCCTTGTCGGCCACGTTGTAGACGCAGGCGACCCGATTGCCCTCGTAGACGCGGCCCTTGTCCTTGGCGTACGCCTCCATGGAGCCGTGCCAGTCCAGATGGTCGGGCGCGAGGTTGAGCACGGCCGCGGAGTGGGCGCGCAGGGACGGCGCCCAGTGGAGCTGGTAGCTGGACAGCTCCACGGCGAGCACGTCGTACTCCTCCTCGCCGAGCACGGCGTCGAGGAGGGAGACGCCGATGTTGCCGACGGCCGCGGTGCGCAGGCCGGCCGCGCTCAGGATGGAGGCGAGCATCTGGACGGTGGTGGTCTTGCCGTTGGTGCCGGTGACCGCGAGCCAGGGCGCCGCGCCGGGCTTCCTGAGCCGCCAGGCGAGTTCGACGTCGCCCCACACCGGCACCCCGGCCGCGTCCGCCGCCGCGAAGAGCGGCTTGTCCGGCTTCCATCCCGGGGCGGTGACGATCAGTTCGGTGCCGTCGGGCAGGGTGGCGCCGTCACCGAGGCGCACGGTCACACCGAGCGCCTCCAGTTCCGCCGCCTGCTCCCGCGCGCGTGCGTCGTCGCCGTCGTTGACGACGGTGACCTTCGCGCCGAGCCCGTGCAGCACCTTGGCCGCCGGGACGCCGGAGACGCCGAGTCCGGCGACGGTGACGTTCTTGCCCTGCCAGTCGGTCACTTGTCCGCTGCCCATCCCGCATAGAAGAGGCCCAGTCCGACGATCACACAGATGCCCTGGATGATCCAGAAGCGGACCACCACAAGGACTTCGGACCAGCCCTTGAGTTCGAAGTGGTGCTGGAGCGGCGCCATCCGGAAGACCCGCTTCCCGGTGAGCCGGAACGAACCGACCTGGATGACCACCGACATGGTGATGAGGACGAACAGACCGCCCAGGATCGCCAGCAGCAGCTCGGTGCGGGAGCAGATCGCGAGACCCGCGAGCACACCGCCGAGCGCCAGCGAACCGGTGTCGCCCATGAAGATCTTGGCCGGGGAGGTGTTCCACCACAGGAAGCCCAGGCAGGCACCCATCAGCGCCGCGGAGACCACCGCCAGGTCGAGCGGGTCGCGGACCTCGTAGCAGGCACCCGGGTTGGTCAGGGTCTGCGCGTTGGCGCAGGACTCCTGGTACTGCCAGACGCCGATGAACGTATAGGCGCCGAAGACCAGGACGGAGGCACCGGTGGCGAGGCCGTCGAGACCGTCGGTGAGGTTCACGCCGTTCGACATCGCGAGGATCATGAACAGCGCCCAGACCACGAACAGCACGGGGCCGATGGTCCAGCCGAAGTCCGTGATGAACGACAGCTTGGTGGAGGCCGGGGTGTTGCCGCGGGCGTCCGCGAACTGCAGCGAGAGCACCGCGAACGCGATACCGCCGAGAAGCTGTCCGGCCATCTTCGCCTTGGCCCGCAGACCCAGCGAACGCCGCTTGACGATCTTGATGTAGTCGTCGAGGAAGCCGACCAGACCCATGCCGACCATCAGGCCGAGCACCAGCACACCGGAGTAGGTCGGCGGCTTGCCGGTGATCAGCTTCGACAGGAAGTAGGCGGCGACCGTCGCCAGGATGAAGGCGATACCGCCCATCGTCGGCGTACCGCGCTTGCTGGCGTGCTCGCGCGGGCCGTCGTCACGGATGTACTGCCCGTACCCCTTGCGCGCGAGCAGCTTGATCAGCAGCGGGGTGCCGACCAGCGTCAGGAAGAGGCCAATGACTCCTGCGAACAGGATCTGCTTCATCATCGGGCTGCGACCTCACCCTCGGCACCGGTCTCGAGCAGCGCCTGCGCCACGCTCTCGAGCCCGACCGAACGGGACGCCTTCACGAGAACGACGTCTCCTGGGCGCAATTGGCTGCGCAACAGGTCGACCGCCGCCTGTGCGTCGGACACGTGCACCGACTCCTCACCCCACGAACCCTCGTTATATGCGCCCAGTTGCAGCCAGGCGGCTTCCCTGCCCCCGACCGCGACGAGCTTGCTGACGTTGAGCCGGACGGCGAGCCGTCCGACCGCGTCGTGCTCGGCGAGCGCCTCGTCCCCGAGCTCGGCCATCTTGCCGAGCACCGCCCACGTACGCCGCCCTTTGCCCATGGCCGCCAGCGCGCGGAGCGCTGCCTTCATGGACTCGGGGTTCGCGTTGTAGGCGTCGTTGACGACCGTCACGCCGTCCGGGCGCTCGGTGACCTCCATCCGCCAGCGGGAGAGGGAGCCCGCCTCGGAGAGCGCACGGGCGATCTCGTCTGCGGACATGCCCAACTCGTGGGCGACGGCGGCCGCGGCGAGCGCGTTCGACACGTGATGCTCACCGTACAGGCGCATGGTCACATCGGATGCACCGGAGGGTGTGTGAAGTCTGAAGGAGGGCTGTCCGGTGTCCGTGAGTCGCACGTTCTCCGCCCGAACGTCCGCTTCGTCGGACTCTCCGAAAAGGATCACCTTCGCCTTCGTACGGGCGGCCATGGCCCTGACGAGAGGGTCGTCCGCGTTGAGGATCGCGGTGCCCCCCTCCTCGGCCCGGGGCAGGGCCTCGACCAGTTCGCCCTTGGCCTCGGCGATCTGCTCACGGCCACCGAACTCCCCGATGTGGGCGGAGCCGACGTTCAGAACCAGGCCGACCCTGGGCGGGGTCAGACCGGTGAGGTACCGGATATGGCCGATTCCGCGCGCTCCCATCTCCAGCACGAGGAACTTCGTCTCCTCCGTGGCGGTCAGCGCGGTGAGCGGCAGCCCGATCTCGTTGTTGAGGGAGCCGGGGGTGAAGACGGTCGGCGCCTTGCTCCCCAGCACCTGGGCGATGAGGTCCTTGGTACTGGTCTTGCCGGCCGATCCGGTCAGCGCGACGAGGGTGGCTCCGAGCCGGCCGACGACATGCCGGGCGAGGGCCCCGAGGGCGGCCTGGACGTCGTCGACGACGATCGCGGGCACGCCGACGGGGCGGGAGGCCAGCACGGCGGCCGCTCCCGCCTCGACGACCGCGGCCGCGTAGTCGTGTCCGTCCACGCGCTCGCCGACGAAGGCGACGAACAGGCTGCCGGGACCCGCCTCCCGCGAGTCCCGGACCACTGGCCCGGTGACCCGCACGGACGGGTCCGGTATGTCGTGCGTCTGCCCGCCGACGACTTCTGCGATCTCGGCGAGGGAGAGGGCGATCACAAGTTCATCCCTGGGTCTTCTTGATGGCTTCGCGAAGCACCTGGCGGTCGTCGAAGGGACGCACCACCCCGGCGATGTCCTGCCCCTGCTCGTGGCCCTTGCCCGCGACCAGCACGGTGTCGCCGGGCTCGGCCCGGGCGACGGCGGCGGCGATCGCGGCGGCCCGGTCCTCGAAGACCTGCACCTCGCCGCGCTCGTGGGCGGGCACGGAGGCCGCGCCCTGGAGCATGGTGGCGAGGATCGCCAGCGGGTCCTCGGAGCGGGGGTTGTCGGAGGTCAGTACGGCGGTGTCGGCGAGCCGCGCGACGGCGGCACCCATGGGCTCCCGCTTGGTCGTGTCGCGGTCGCCACCGCAGCCGAGCACGACGTGCACCCGGCCCTCGGTGACCTTGCGCAGGGCGCGCAGCACCGATTCCACCGCGTCGGTCTTGTGGGCGTAGTCGACGACCGCGAGATAGGGCTGTCCGGCGTCCACGCGCTCCAGCCGGCCCGGCACGCCGGGTACGGCGGCGACGCCGTCGGCGGCGTTCTGCGGGTCGAGGCCGGCGACGGCGAGGGCGACGATCGCGGCGAGGGTGTTGGCGACGTTGAAGGGGCCCGGCAGCGGCGAGCGGGCGGTGATCCGCTCCTCCTTGGGACCGACCACGGTGAACGTCGAGTCCATGGGGCCGACCTCGACGTCCTCGGCCCGCCAGTCGGCGTCGGGGTGGCCCTCGGCGGAGTAGGTGACGACCGGGACGCCGGCCTCCTTGGCGAGGCGGCGGCCGTACTCGTCGTCCACGTTGACCACACCGAGCCTGCTGCGGGCGGGTGTGAACAGCTGCGCCTTGGCCTGGAAGTAGTCCTCCATCCCGGAGTGGAACTCCATGTGCTCCGGGCTGAGGTTGGTGAAGACGGCGATGTCGAAGACACAGCCGTCGACCCGCCCAAGGACCAGGGCGTGGCTGGAGACCTCCATGGCGACCGCGTCGGTGCCGCGCTCGCGCATGACGGCGAACAGCGCCTGAAGGTCGGTGGCCTCGGGCGTGGTGCGCTCGGATTTGATGCGCTCGTCGCCGATGCGCATCTCCACGGTGCCGATCAGACCGGTGCTCCGGACGGTTCTCAGGCCGCCCTCGACCAGATAGGCGGTGGTGGTCTTGCCGGAGGTGCCGGTGATGCCGATCTGGAGCAGATCGCGGCCCGGGTGGCCGTAGATGGTGGCGGCCAGCTCGCCCATGCGCGCGCGGGGGTCGTCCACCACCAGCGCCGGCAGTCCGGTCCGGGCGACGCGCTCGACGCCGGACGGGTCGGTCAGCACGGCGACCGCGCCGAGGCCGGCGGCCTGAGTGACGAAGTCGGCACCGTGGGCGCGGGCGCCGGGCAGAGCCGCGTACAGGTCTCCGGGGCGGACGGCGCGCGAGTCATGGGTGATGCCCGTGACCTCGGCGGTCCGGTCCGGCGCGGGGGTGCCCAGCTGACCGGCGAGTTCCGCCAGGGGTGTGGCGGAGACCTGAACCGGCCGGGGCGGTCCCGGATATGTCACGGGGTGGCCCTTCTGGGTGGATTGGGACTGATCAGCGTGTGGCACGGCGGTGAGCGTACCGGGCTCACCGGCGGGTGAGCCAAGCGAGGTGCCGGAGGAGCTGTGGTTCCCGGGATCGGGGGTGATCGTTGTCACGAGGTGGTTCCTGGTGGCTCGGTGCTCGGTACGGGTCAGGGCTTGAAGGTGACCGGGAGGTCGGCGGGGGCGGCGCCGGTGGGCGGCACCTGGAGTGTCTTCAGGGCGAACGCCATGACCTGCTGGTACACCGGGCCGCAGATCTGGCCGCCGAAGTAGCTGCCCTTGGTGGCGTTCTGGATGACGCAGTAGACGGTGATCCTGGGCTTGTCGGCGGGCGCGAACCCGGCGAAGGACGAGGTGTAGCCGTGGTACTTGCCGGTGGCCGGATCCACGCGGTTCGCCGTACCGGTCTTCCCCGCGACCCGGTAGCCCGGGATGCGCGCCTTGGTGCCGGTGCCCTCCTCGTCGTCCACGACCGACTCCAGCATCCGGGCGAGCGTCTTCGCCGTCTTCTCGCTGACGACCCGGGTCTCCTTGGGCTTCGGGGCCGGGGTGAAGCGTCCGTCGGGCCCCTTGGAGCCGCGGACGAGGGTGGGTTCGACGCGGACACCGCCGTTGGCGATGGTCGAGTAGACGGAGGCGGCCTGCATGGCGTTGATGGAGACGCCCTGGCCGAAAGGAATCGTGTACTGCTGCGAGGTCGACCAGGTGTCGGGCGGGGCGAGGATGCCCTTGGTCTCGCCGGGGAAGCCCAGTCCGGTGTGGCTGCCGATGCCGAACTTGCGCAGGTAGTCGTAGAGGACCCGGTTGGCCTCGGCCTGCGTCTTCCCGAGCTGGCCGGTGGCGAGGATGGTGCCGATGTTGCTGGACTTGGCGAGCACGCCGTTGAGCGTGAGGTACCACGTCGGGTGGTCGATGTCGTCCTTGAAGAGCCGGTCGCCGCGGTGCAGCCGGTTGGGTACGACCACATGGGTCCCCGGGGTGGCGACGTTCTCCTCGAGTACGGCGGCCATGGAGAGGACCTTTGCCGTGGAGCCGGGTTCGAAGGCGTCCTGGACGGCCGCGTTGCCGAGTGCCTTGGGATCGGCCTCGGAGAGGTTGTTGGGGTCGAACCCGGGCGCGTTGGCCATCGCGAGGACCTCGCCGGTGCGGGTGTCCTGGACGATGACGTAGCCTCGGTCGGCCGCGGACTCCCTGACCTGCTTGCTGATGGCGTTCTGGGCGGCCCACTGGATGTCGCGGTGGATGGTGAGCTCGACGTCGCTGCCGGGCACGGCCGGGGTCTCGGTGGAGCCCGCGGTCGGGACGAGACGGCCGCCGGACTGGGCGTAACGGATCTTGCCGTCCTCGCCGGCCAGCCGCTTGTCCAGCTGGAGCTCCACGCCGCCGGCGCCCTTGCCCGCGGCGTCGACCCAGCCCAGTATCCCGGCGGCGAGTTCGTTGTTGGGGTACACCCGCTTGCTGGTGGGCACGGAGAAGACGCCGGCCAGAACGTTGGCGGTGGAGTCGTCGGTCTCCGCCTTCTTCGCGAGGGCGGCCTTCAGGTCCTTGATCTGCTTCCAGACCTGCGGGGTCTGGCGGCCGGCCAGCTTGACGTAGCGCAGTGCCCTGTTCTCCGGACGGAGCTTTGCGACCAGGTCGTCCTGGTCCTCGCCGAGGATCGGCGCGAGGAGGGCGGCGGCCTGTTCCGGGCCGTCGGCGATCTCCAGCTCGTCCTGGGTGAACATCGTGGGGTCGGCGGTGATGTCGTAGGCGTCCTCGCTGGTCGCGAGGGCGACGCCGTTGCGGTCGGTGATCTCCCCGCGTTCGGCGGCCAGCACCTGGCCGACGTAGCGGTTCCGCTCGGCCTTGCCGGCGTAGGTGCTCGCGCCGACGGCCTGCACCTGGAACAGGCGCACCACGAAGGCGAGCAGGACCAGGGTCATGGCGACGCCGATCAGGCGCAGCCGGGGGCGGTGGCTGGCCAGGCGGATGACCCCGGGGGCCGGAGGGCGGGGTCCGGCGGGCCGGCGGGCCGGGCGGGCACCGGGGCCCGGGCGCCGGGCGGGCCTGGCCGGTCCGGGCACCCGGCGGCGGGGCGGTTCCCTGTCGGACACTTCCGTCACCTGCCGGGGGTCGATGAGGTCGGGGTGGGACGAGGGTTCGGCGCCGAGGCGGCCGGCGGGACCGTCGCGGCGGCCAGGGCCTCGGGGCGGGGTCCGGCGGGCCGGCGGGCCGGGCGGGCACCGGGGCCCGGGCGCCGGGCGGGCCTGGCGGGTCCGGGCATCCGGCGGTGGGGCGGTTCCCTGTCGGACACTTCCGTCACCTGCCGGGGGTCGATGAGGTCGGGGTGGGACGCGGGCTCGACGCCGAGGCGGACGGCGGGACCGTCGCGGCGGCCAGGGCCTCAGGGGCGAGGACCAGGGGGGCGCGGGCGGCGGAGGCGGCGCTGGGCACGCCCTTGACCTTGCCGTCGGGGCCGAGGAAGGCGGGGTGGCCGCCGGGCACCATGCCGAGTTCACGGGCGCGGCGCTGGAGGGCGTCGGGCGCGGAGTAGGCGTCGATGTCCCGTTGCAGGGACTGTTCCTCGTCGGTGAGGTTCTTGGTCTCCCGCTCGAGGTCGTCCAGCTGGAAGGCGCCCTCGCTGAGCGCGGAGTTCAGCACGAGGAGGCCGATCAGACCGCCGCCGAGGAGCAGGACGACGAGGAGGACGAAGGGGGTGCGGGCCGCCTGGGCGGGTCCGGTGGGCAGGAGCCGCGCGAGCCGGGCCGCCCTCCCCCTCAGCTGCGGCCGCCCCTTCAGTTCGGGTTTCCTACTCACTCACGCTCCCCTGAGTTCGCTTGTCCCGCCCGTACGCCGCCCGGCCCGGCACCCGCCTCATGCGCGGCCGGTGCCTCACCGTCCGGGCCTCACCGTCCGCACCTCACTCGACGTCTTCCCGGATCCGTTCGGCGCCGCGCAGCCGCGCGGGAGCCGCGCGGCGGTTCTCCGCGATCTCCTCCTCGGTGGGAAGTTCGGCACCGCGCGTCAGCAGCTTGAGCCGGGGCTGGTACCGCTCGGGGACGACCGGCAGCCCGGGCGGGGCGGTGGTGGCGGCGCCCGCCGCGAACACCTGCTTGACGAAGCGGTCCTCCAGGGAGTGGTACGACAGCACGGCGATCCGTCCGCCCACGGCGAGGGACTTCACGGCCGCCGGGATCGCCCGCTCCAGCACCGACAGCTCGCCGTTGACCTCGATCCGCAGGGCCTGGAAGGTGCGCTTGGCGGGGTTGCCGCCGGTGCGCTTGGCGGCCTGGGGCAGGGCGTCGCGGATCAGCTCGACCAGGCGCGCGCTGTTGGTGAAGGGCTCCTTCTCGCGCTCGCGCACCACGGCGGCCACGATCCGCTTGGCCTGCTTCTCCTCGCCGTAGGCGCGCAGGATGCGGACGAGTTCGCCGGGCGGGTAGGTGTTGAGGACGTCGGCCGCGCTGACGCCGGTCGTCTGGTCCATGCGCATGTCCAGGGGGGCGTCCTGGGCGTAGGCGAAACCGCGGTCGGCCTCGTCGAGTTGCATGGAGGACACGCCGAGGTCGAACAGGACGCCCTCCACGCGTGGGATGCCGAGCCGGGCGAGCACGTCGGGGAGCTCGTCGTAGACGGCGTGCACCAGGGTGGCCCGCTCGCCGAAGGGGGCCAGCCGCTCGCCGGACAGGCGCAGGGCCTCCTTGTCGCGGTCCAGGGCGACGAGCCGTGCCTCGGGGAACCGCCGGAGCAGGGCCTCGCTGTGGCCGCCGAGGCCGAGGGTGCAGTCGACGACCACCGATCCCGGCCGCTCCAGGGCGGGCGCCAGCAGATCCAGGCACCGCTGGAGCATCACCGGGACGTGTCGACTCTGGCTCAAGTGGCCCTCTCAGGTCCGGCGGCCGTCACGCACCGCCGGGTCCCCGCCCTCCGGTGAAGGGGCGGCCGGCGCCGGAGGCGTCGGCCGAGCGGCGGCGGGAGAAGGCCGAGCCGTACGTACGCGCCGCGCACGCGGGGAGATCCCCTGGTCATTGCCGGGGTCTCCGGGAGAAATCAGTGCAGCAGGCAGTCTCGCCTCCCGCTTCGCGTCACTTTAGTCCACGGCCCTGCCCGGTCAATCAACCGGCCTGCGCGTCGCGGCCCCCGCCGCGAGTCAAGGGATATACGGGTGGAATCCCCCTTACGAGCCCCTTAGGGGTGGTCACACCACTCCTGTGGATTGCCTCACAACAACGATCACTGGCGTTCTTTGTCCCGTCTCACGACGGGCCTGTAGCCCTCACGGCCATTACCGTCATGAGTATGACGACTTCCGCCTCGGTTCCCGCAGCCTCCACGAACGCCGCCGCCTCCTCCAACACGGTCACCGACCGTCTGGTCGAGGCCAACGAGCAGTACGCGGCCGCCTTCACCGACCCCGGGATGGACGCCCGCCCCGTACTGAACGTGGCCGTGGTGGCCTGCATGGACGCACGACTGGACCTGCACGCCGCGCTGGGCCTCGCGCTCGGCGACTGCCACACCATCCGCAACGCGGGCGGCGTCGTCACCGACGACGTGATCCGCTCGCTGACCATCAGCCAGCGGGCACTCGGCACCCGCAGCATCGTCCTCATCCACCACACGAACTGCGGCCTGGAGTCCCTCACGGAGGAGTTCCGGCACGAACTGGAGATGGAGGTGGGCCAGCGTCCCGCCTGGGCCGTGGAGGCCTTCCGGGACGTCGACCAGGACGTGCGCCAGTCGATGCAGCGGGTGCGCACCTCGCCGTTCCTGCTGCACACCGACGACGTGCGTGGATTCGTCTTCGACGTGAAGTCGGGCCTGCTGCGCGAGGTCGACCCGGCGTGACCCGGCCGCCCGCCCCGGGGACGATCTGAGTTCCGGAGCCGTTTCCGGTCGTAAGACCCGACATACCGCTGTCAGTTGTCCACAGGCGAGTGACACGAATCGGTAACGGCAGCAAGAATGCGGGAGAGGTGCCACGCGGAACTTTTCCCGCGTGGTGTCCGTGATTCGGGGTGGGCCGGTCCGCACAGCAGCGTCGGCCCGGGACATTTGGGGTTCCCCGCTCCTTCGTGGAGCGTGGGGAAAGGCCGAGGAGGGCCGGGTGACGACCTATGACGATCGAGCGAGCCTCACTGATCTGACCGCCGTCGTGGAGCGCGTGCGGGATTCGGTGGAAGGCGTGATCGAGGGAAAGCCCGAGGTCGTACGGCTCTCGCTGACCGTACTGCTCGCCGAGGGACATCTGCTCATCGAGGATGTCCCGGGAGTCGGCAAGACGATGCTGGCCAAGGCACTGGCGCGGTCGATCGACTGTTCGGTTCGGCGGATCCAGTTCACGCCGGACCTGCTGCCCTCGGACATCACCGGTGTGTCCATCTGGGACCAGCAGCACCGTGACTTCGAGTTCAAGCCGGGTGCCATCTTCGCGCAGGTGGTGATCGGCGACGAGATCAACCGCGCGTCACCGAAGACGCAGTCCGCGCTGCTGGAGTCGATGGAGGAGCGCCAGGTCACCATCGACGGCAAGACCTACGAGCTGCCCAGCCCGTTCATGGTCGTGGCGACGCAGAACCCGGTCGAGATGGAGGGCACCTATCCGCTGCCGGAGGCCCAGCGCGACCGCTTCATGGCCCGCGTCTCGGTCGGCTACCCGAGCGCGGAGGCCGAGCTGCAGATGCTGGACGTGCACGGCGGCGTCTCCCCTCTGGAGAGCCTCCAGCCGGTGGCGCACGCGCACGAGATACTGAAGCTGATCGAGGCGGTGCGCGACGTGTACGTGGCCGACCCGATCCGCCGGTACGCGGTGGACCTGGTCGCCGCCACCCGCACGCATCCCGATCTCAGACTCGGCGCCTCGCCGCGCGCGACGCTGCATCTGCTGCGCGCGGCGAAGGCGTCGGCGGCCCTCGGCGGCCGGGACTACGCGCTGCCGGACGATGTGCAGGCACTCGCCGTCGCCGTACTCGCCCACCGGCTGCTGCCCACCGCCCAGGCCCAGCTCAACCGCCGCACCGCCGAGCAAGTGGTGCAGGAGATCCTCCAGCGCACCGCGGTGCCCGCGGACACCCCGCAGCGGGCCGGCCTCGGCCGCGGCGGTCCGGGCTACGGCCAGCAGCCGCCCCGGAGTCTGTGATGACCACCGCCGGCGCCGTCCACACGGACGGCGACACGGGCGACCGGAGCGGGGTCAGGACCGCTCTGGCGGGGCTCACCACCCGCGGGCGCTCCTTCCTGGCCGCCGGCGTGGCCGCCGCGATCTGCGCGTATGTGCTCGGACAGAGCGATCTGCTGCGGGTCGGGCTGCTGCTGGCGGTGCTGCCGCTGGTGTGCGCGGCCGTGCTGTACCGCACCCGCTACCGGGTCGCCGGCAGCCGCCGGCTCTCCCCCGGGCGGGTGCCGGCCGGCTCCGAGGCGCGGGTCCATCTGCGGATGGACAACGTCTCGCGGCTGCCGACCGGCCTGCTGATGCTCCAGGACCGGGTGCCCTACGTGCTCGGCCCGCGCCCCCGGTTCGTGCTGGACCGGGTGGAGGCGGGGGGCCGCCGCGAGGTGTCCTACCGGGTCCGCTCCGACCTGCGCGGCCGCTATCCGCTGGGCCCGCTCCAGCTGCGGCTGTCCGACCCGTTCGGCATGTGCGAGCTGACCCGGTCCTTCTCCACGTACGACACGCTCACGGTGATCCCGCGCGTGGAGCCGCTTCCCCCGGTACGGCTGAGCGGCGAGGCGAAGGGGTACGGCGACGGGCGGCAGCGTGCGCTGGCACTGGCCGGCGAGGACGACGTGATCCCGCGCGGCTACCGCTACGGCGACGACCTGCGCCGGGTGCACTGGCGTTCCACCGCGCGCTACGGCGAGCTGATGGTGCGCCGCGAGGAGCAGCCGCAGCGCGCCCGGTGCACGGTGCTCCTGGACACCCGGGCCGTCGCCTACGAGGGCGCGGGACCGGACTCGGCGTTCGAGTGGGCGGTGTCCGGTGCGGCCTCCGTGCTGGTGCACATGCTGGAGCGGGGCTTCTCGGTGCGGCTGCTGACCGACACCGGCACGTCGGTGCCGGGCGAGGGGTCCGGCGGCTTCGCGGGGGTGAACCAGGAGTCGGCGGACGCGGCGGGGCTGATGATGGACACCCTCGCGGTGGTGGACCACTCCGACGAGGACGGTCTGTCGCGCGCCTACGACGTGCTGCGCGGCGGGAACGAGGGGCTGCTGGTGGCCTTCCTCGGCGACCTCGACGAGGAGCAGGCCGCGGTGCTGGCCCGGATGCGGCAGCGCAGCGGAGGCGCCCTGGCCTTCCTGCTGAACAGTGAGACATGGCTGCGGGAACCGGCCGACGCGTCGGGTCCGTTGGACACGGGCGAGGGGCGGCTGCGGATGCTGCGCGAGGCGGGCTGGACGGCCCTGGGCGTGCCGCGGGGTGCCTCGCTGAACGAGCTGTGGCGGCAGGCGGACCGGGAGCGGTCGGGCCTGGCCGTGGCGAGCGGTGGGGAGGGACCGTGATCAGCGGGCGGGCGAGGCTGACCATCTGTGCCTGGGCGGCGACGCTCATGGCGTCGTGTGCCCTGCTGCCGCTGGTCGAGCCGTCGACCTGGCTCGTCCAGTCGGCCTTTCTGCTGGCCGTGCAGTCCGGTGTGGGCGCGGCCACCCGCAGGGTGCCGCTGGCGCGTCCGGTGACGGTGGCCGCGCAGGTCCTGGTGACGCTGCTGCTGCTGACCCTGGCGTTCGCGCGGGAGCACGCCCTCGCGGGGCTGATACCCGGCCCGGACACCTTCCGCTATTTCGCCGAGCTCCTGGAGCACGGCGGCGACGACGTCAGCCGGTTCTCGATCCCGGCACCGCTGTCCGACGGCATCCGGCTGATGCTGATCGGCGGGGTTCTGATCGTCGGACTGCTGGTGGACACCCTCGCGGTGACCTTCCGCAGCGCGGCCCCGGCCGGGCTGCCGCTGCTCGCCCTGTACTCCGTGGCCGCGGGACTGTCCGACAACGGCATCGACTGGCTGTGGTTCCTGCTGGCGGCGGCCGGCTATCTGATGCTGCTGCTGGCCGAGGGCCGCGACCGGCTCTCCCAGTGGGGGCGGGTGTTCGCCGGGCCGGGCCGCTCGCCCCGCGACGACCGGCCGGGCGCCGTCGCGCCCGTGCGCACCGGACGGCGGATCGGTGTGCTCGCGCTGGGCATCGCCCTGGTGGCGCCGCTCGGTCTGCCCGCCATGAACGGCGGCCTGCTGGGCCCCACCGGCTCGGGTGTCGGCACGGGCGGCGGCGGGGGCGGCACCATCTCCGCGGTGAACCCGCTGGTGTCGCTGCGCGACTCGCTGAACGTGGAGGACGACCGCCAGGTGTTGTCGGTGCGCACCGAGATGGCGGACACCTCGGACCTGTATCTGCGGATAGTGTCCCTGGACGCCTTCGACGGCACCACATGGAAGCCGTCCAAGCGGTCCATCGCCGCGGTGCCGGACGGCGCCTTCCCCACCCCGCCGGGCCTCGGCCCCGACATAGGGCGCACGGAGGTCGGCACGTCGATCTCCGTGGCCGACTGGTACGGGCAGACCTGGCTTCCGATGCCGTATCCGCCGAGCGGGGTCAGCATCCGGGGCGACTGGCGCTACGAACCGGTCGGCATGACGCTGGTGGGCGATCACGGCCAGAACACGCGCGGTGTGACGTACCAGGTGCGCAGCCTGAACGTCCAGCCGACGGCGGAGCAGCTGGCCGGGGCGCCGAAGCCGCCGCCGGCCCTGGAGCGCGAGTACACCCAGCTGCCGGACTCGCTGCCGGCCGTGGTGGCCCGAACCGCCCGTGAGGTCACCGAGGGCGCGGACAACGCCTACGACCAGGCGGTGGCGCTCCAGGAGTACTTCACGCTGAACGACGATTTCGAGTACGACACCGAGGTGGACGTCGGCAGCGGCCCGGAGGCGATCGCCCGCTTCCTGCGGGACAAGCAGGGCTTCTGTGTGCACTACTCCTTCGCGATGGCGTCCATGGCCCGTTCGCTGGGCATACCGGCGCGGGTCGCGGTGGGCTTCGCGCCCGGCACCCCACAGGCGGACGGCACCATCGCGGTCGGGCTGCGGGACGCGCACGCCTGGCCGGAGCTGTACTTCGAGGGCATCGGCTGGACCCGCTTCGAGCCGACCCCGACGCGTGGCTCCACGCCGCCGTACACGGTGCCGGACCCGGCGGACAACACGGCGCCCGATCCGGCCCGGCCGTCCCAGGCGGAGCCCGAGGAGCCGTCCACGGCGCCCTCGGAGAGCGAGAGCTGCACGGCGGAGCGCAGGAAGCTGGACGGGTGCGGGAGCGAGTCGCCGCAGGCGGCCCTGCCCACCGGTGGTGACGGGCCGAAGTGGTACGCCATGCTGCTGTGGGCGCTGGCCGGTGTCGCCGTCCTGCTGGTGCCGCTGTCGCCGATGCTGTGGCGGCTGCGGACCCGGGCGGTGCGGCTGGGCGGGCACGGCAGGTCGGAGGCGGACGCGGTGCCGCACATCCTCGCCGTGTGGGAGGAGCTGATCGACTCGGCGTGGGACCACGGCATCGTGCCGGACGAGTCACTGACCCCACGCAAAGCGGCCGCCCGGATCGTGCGGCTCGGCGGTCTCGACGAGAGCGGGGCGGCATCGGTCCACCGGGTCGCGGACGCGGTGGAACAGGTCCTGTACGCACCCCGACCGCGCCCGGCGGCAGGTCTGGCGGACGATGTACGCCGGGTGCTCACGGCCCTGCGGGCGACAGCGGGACGGCGCGAGCGGCTGCGCGCACTGATCGCTCCCCGCTCGGCGGCACGGCTGGGCTGGACCATATCGTCATGGTGGCCCAACCTCCGCACCCGCCTCCTCCCACCCCGCCCACCCTGGCGCCGCCCCTCCCACCACGAGACCTGACCCTCGACGCAGCCCCGCGCCACCGCTGCCGCTCCCGCGGCCCCTGCCCGCAGCGGCGGTGGGTGGGGCGCTGCCCGCAGCTGCGCAGGGGCAGGGTGTGAACATGGTTCAGGGGGTGACCACCGAGCGGGTGGTCACCCCCTGAACCATGTCTTCGTGGGGCGGGGGGCGGGATCTAGCGGCCGCCGCCCTGCTCGTCGCGGCGCCGCTGCCAACGCTCCTCGATGCGCTCCATCATGGAGCGACGCTGTCTCGCCTGACGCCCCGCCTGCTGGGTACCTGTCGCACCGGCGACCTGCTCACCCGGCTTGGGTGCCTTGCGCCAGCCGGTCACGGCGAGCACCGCGCAGCCCAGCATCACAAGGAATCCCACGACACTGAGCCAGACCTGCTGGGCGACCATACCGGCCATGAGGAGCGCAATACCCACGAGGAAGCCCGCGACCGCCTGGTAGACCCGTCGCCGGGTGTACGTACGCAGTCCGCTTCCCTCGAGCGCCGTCGCGAACTTGGGATCTTCGGCGTACAGCGCTCGCTCCATTTGCTCGAGCATGCGCTGCTCGTGCTCCGAGAGCGGCACGGAGTCCTCCTCATCGTGCAGTCGCCGGGGCGACCCGGGGGGTCCCTTCAGGATAGGCAGGGAATCGCCCCCGTGAAACCCGCCCCTCTACGCCAATTGGCCAACCGGTACCAGCCACCACGTCCCGGCCCACTGAGGCTTCTCATTCCCCGGCGGCCGACCCGTCATGCCGGGCGGTCTCCCTCGATCATACGGCGACTGGCCGCCATTCGGGGGGCCTGTGGCGGACTCCATGGGCGGCACCCCCGCCGCACGCACCGCTGATCAGCGGGCGCGTCACAGCGTTCGCTCAGGCCCCGGAGGTCCCCTGCGTCTCACCGAGCACATGGAGCTGGGTCGCCACGGAGTGGAAGGCGGCCAGCTCGGCCGCGGCGGCCTCCAGTCTCAGCAGGGCGTCCAGGGCCCCGGGCTCGGTGTCCACGAGGACGCCGGGGACGAGATCGGAGAAGATCCGGACGCCGTGCACGGCGGCGATCCGCAGGCCCGCGCCCTCCACGAGTCCGGTGAGCTGCTCGGCCGTGAAGCGGCGCGGCACGGGGTCTCCCGCGCCCCATCGGCCGTTCGGGTCCTCCAGCGCCCGCTGCGCCTCGGTGAAGTGACCGGCGAGGGCGCGGGCGAGCACGGCGCCGCCGAGGCCCGCGGCGAGCAGGCTGAGGACGCCCTCGGGGCGCAGGGCCGCCACCGCGTTGCGGACGCCCTCGGCCGGGTCGTCGACGTACTCCAGGACGCCGTGGCACAGCACGACGTCGTAGCCGCCGCGCTCGGCCACGTCGAAGAGGCCGTGGGCATCGCCCTGGACGCCCTTGACCCGGTCGGCGACGCCGTCCTCGGCGGCGCGGCGCTCCAGGGCGAACAGGGCGTTGGGGCTGGGGTCGACGACGGTCACGCGGTGGCCGAGGCGGGCGAGCGGCACCGCGAACTTGCCGCTGCCGCCACCGGTGTCGAGGACGTCCAGCGCCTGTCGTCCTGTTGCCTTGACCCGGCGTTCCAGGGCGTCCTGGAGGACCTCCCGGACCACGGCGGTACGGAGAGCGGCGCGGGGTCGCATCGGGTCCGACACGGTAGTGACTCCTCGGCGGGGCACCGCCTGGTGTGGGTGGCGGGGCGGTTGGGCTTCAGGTGCTGTCCACCCTATGGCCTGCCGTGCGGGCGCCGGTCACCTGGCCGTCCCCGAGGGGGATTCAGCCCGCGTCCGGCAGATTGCCGGGGTCCTCGGGGCCGGTGCGGGGCGGGGGGAGGATCGGCTGGAGGACCAGCATGCGTTCCACCAGGCGGAGGAACATGGCCACGTCCCGTATCAGGTCGTCGGCGTCGCGGGCGCTCGCGGCGCCCTGGATGCCGGCCTCGGCACGGGCGCGGCGCCCGGCCCCCGAGGCGAACAGGGCGCTCCATTCGGTGAGCTCGGGCGCGATCTCGGGGAGCACTTCCCAGGCGCTCCGGATCCTGGCCCGGCTGCGGGGCGAGGTCTCGGGCCTGCCGCGTGCGGCCAGCACGGCCGCGGCGGTGCGCAGGGCGGCGAGGTGGGCCGTCGCATAGCGCTCGTTCGATGTCTCGAGGACGGTGGCCTCGTCGAGTCCGGCACGGGCCTGGGCGAGCAGGTCGAGGGCGGCGGGCGGGGCCGCGGCGCGGCGCAGCACGGGGTGGATGTCGCTCGCCGGGCCGTTCAGTGAGGGGGCAGGGCCGGATGCGCGGCGCCGACGGGCGGCGGCTGCGGACGAGTTGGCCATGACGAACCTCCTGTCGTCTTCGTGACGGCACGCCCCGAGACGGGGTGCCGTATGGACACATCGTGAGGTATGCCACTGACAATCCGTTCTGACCTGCGCTTTTGCTTCGACCGACAGTTCGAGCTAGTTTTTGCACTGACCAGTCAGTTCAAAAGATGGGGGATTCATGGGGGGCTTGGTGGACGGTCCGTCCGGACTTGCCGTAAGGGCCTCGGACTTCGGACTCGAGGGACCACGCGGCTGGGTGTTCCGCGGGATCTCCGCCGACGCGGGGCCCGGCTCGCTGATCGCGGTGGAGGGGCCGTCCGGTTCGGGCCGCACCTGTCTGCTGCTCGCGCTCACCGGGCGGATGCGGCCCACGGAGGGGCTGGCCGCCGTCGGCGGGCTCGAACTGCCCAGGCGCATGGCCGCCGTACGCCGCCGCAGCGCCCTCGCGCACGTCACCGGCGTGACCGACCTCGAGCCGGCGCTGACCGTCGGGGAGCACCTGCGCGAACAGGCGCTGCTGCAACGGCGCTTCGGCGGCCGCCCGTTCTTCCCGCACGCCCTGCTGCGGCCGCGCGGAGAGCGCACCCGTGAGGAGAAGCGGCGGATCGACGACGCGCTGACCACCGCCGGACTCGACCTCGCGACCCTGCCCAAGGGCCCGCGGACGGCCGTACGGGACCTGGAGCGGCTGGAGGCGCTGCGGCTGTCGCTGGCGCTGGCGCTGCTGGGCCGCCCCGGACTGCTCGGTGTGGACGACACCGATCTGAAGCTCTCCCCCGCCGAACGGGACGAGATCTGGGCCCTGCTGAGGTCCGTCACCGAAACCGGCACCACGGTGCTGGCCGTGTGCAGTGAGGCACCGCGCGACGCGGTGACCGTCCGCACCGGAGCCGCCCGGCACGACGAGGAGAAGGAGGCGGCAGCCGATGCGCTCGCCGAAACTGGCCGCTCTTGAGCTCCGGCGCTTCGGCCGGGGCACGCTGCCCCGCGCGGCGCTGGTCGCCCTGCTGGTGCTGCCGCTGCTGTACGGCGCCCTGTACCTGTGGTCGTTCTGGGATCCGTACGGCCGTCTGGACCGGATCCCGGTGGCGCTCGTGAACGACGACGAGGGGGCGACTGCCGACGGCGAACGCATCACCGCGGGCGACGACATCGCCGACGGGCTGCGCGACAGCGGCACCTTCGACTGGCGGGAGGTGAGCGCCGAGGAGGCCCGGCGGGGCGTCGAGGACGGCACCTACTACCTGTCACTGACGATGCCGGCCGACTTCAGCCGCCGTATCGCCTCCAGTTCGGGGGACTCCCCCGAGACCGGCGCGCTGCAGGTGCGGACGAACGACGCCAACAACTACATCGTCGGGCAGATCTCCCGCACGGTCTTCGGCGAGGTGCGCGAGGCGGCGTCCACGAAGACGTCGCGTTCCTTCCTGGACCGGATCTTCGTCTCGTTCTCCGACCTCCACGGCGAGACCGTGAAGGCGGCGAAGGGCGCCGACAAGCTGAACGGCGGCATCGGAAAGGCGGAGAAGGGCTCCAAGGACCTCTCCGACGGCCTCGCGGACGCCAGCAAGGGCAGCGGAAAGCTGTCCAGGGGCGTCAAGGACCTCCACAAGGGCGCCGGCGACCTGGAGGACGGTTCCCGGAAGGTCGCGGAGGGGACGCGGAGGCTCGCCGAGAAGGTGAACGCGCTCGACACCGAAGCGGGCCCCTTCCTCAAGGACAACGAGAAGGCCATCGGCAACACCGCGCGGTTCGTCGCCGACTCGGCCGGCGCTCTGCGCGACGACCTCGACGCGCTGAAGGAAGAAGCACCGGCCGCCGCGAAGGACGCCCGAGCGGCGTCCGCCACCGTCGACGGCGTCCACACGGCGCGCTGCGAGGACGCCGCCGTGCCCGACGCCGCCTGCGCGGACCTGAAGAAGGCCAAGGACGCGGTGGCCGCGGCGGCGTCCGTCGCCGACGATGTCAGTGGCCTGGTCACCGGCCACCGCGAGGACCTGAAGAAGCTCGACGGGCGGCTCGCCACCCTGGAGAAGCAGGCCCGGACGCTCGCCGGCCGCGCTCCGCACCTCTCCGAGGACCTCGAGGACGCCGTGACCCGGATCAACAAGCTGAACACCGGCGCCGGCAAGGTCGCCGCGGGCGCGAAGAAGCTGAACAAGGGGCTCGGCACCGCGGAGACGGGCGCCCGGGACCTCGACAAGGGCGTCGGCGAGCTGAAGACGGGCGCGGACGATCTCAAGGGCGGCCTGTACAAGCTCGTCGGCGGCTCCGGGGAGCTCGCCGGCGGCCTGCACGACGGCGCCGAGAAGATCCCCGACTACGACAAGCGGGACCGCGACGTGCGCACGGAGGTGATGGCCGACCCGGTGCGGCTGGTCTCGGACGATCTGCACAAGGCGCCCAACTACGGGACCGGCTTCGCCCCGTACTTCATCCCGCTGTCGCTGTGGGTGGGCGCGATGGTGGCGTACATGCTGATCGCGCCGATGAACCGGCGTGCCCTCGCGGCGGGCGCCTCCGCCTGGCGGATCGCGCTGGCGGGCTGGCTGCCCGTGGTGGCGATCGGGGTGCTGCAGACGCTGGCGCTGATGTCGGTGCTGCACTGGGGGCTCGGGCTGCAGATGGCCCGGGCGGCCGGGACGGTGGGCTTCCTGTTCCTGGTGGCGGCGTGCTTCGCGGCGCTGGTGCAGTGGCTGAACGCGCGCTTCGGGGCGGCCGGACGGATCCTCGTTCTCGCGCTGCTGATGCTCCAGCTGACCTCCGCGGGCGGCACGTACCCCGTTCAGACCAGCCCGGCGTTCTTCAACGCGCTGCATCCGTTTCTGCCGATGACCCATGTCGTCGAGGCGCTGCGGCGGCTCATCACGGGCGGCGGCCTTGGACCGGTGTGGGCGGCCTGCGCCGTCCTGGCGGCGTTCACCGCGGGTGCCGTCGCACTGACCGCGCTGACGGCCCGCCGCCAACAGGTGTGGACACCGGCCCGGCTGCACCCGGAGCTGAGCCTGTGAACGGGCACGCCGGGGCTCCTGTGAGAATCAGGGCCATGGACAGCAGCAGCACCACGCCGGGCGGCAGTGCCCGCCGCGAGGCCACCCGGCAGAAGCTCTACGAGGCGGCCGTCACCCTCATCGCCGAGCAGGGCTTCTCGGCCACCACCGTGGACGAGATCGCCGAACGCGCGGGAGTCGCGAAGGGCACGGTCTACTACAACTTCGCGAGCAAGTCGGTCCTCTTCGAGGAGCTGCTGCGGCACGGGGTCGGTCTGCTGACCGCCTCGCTGCGGGACGCGGCCGAGACGACGGCCGCCAGGGGCGGCAGCAGGGTCGACGCCCTGGACGCGATGATCCGCGCGGGGCTGGTCTTCATCGACCGGTACCCGGCCTTCACCCAGCTGTACGTGGCCGAGCTGTGGCGCACCAACCGGGCCTGGCAGTCCACGCTGATGGTGGTGCGCCAGCAGGCCGTGGCAGTGGTCGAGGAGGTACTGCGCGAGGGCGTGGCGAACGGCGAGTTCAGCGAGGAGATCGACATCCCGCTGACGGCCGCCGCGCTGGTGGGCATGGTGCTGGTGGCCGCGCTGGACTGGAAGTCCTTCCAGCCGGAGCGGTCGCTGGACGAGGTGCACGCGGCGCTGTCCCGGCTGCTGCAGGGGCGGGTCAGCGGCCGCCCCTGACCCGCTCGGCACACGAAAGCGCCGGCCCGCGGTGGCCGCGTCTCCGCGAACCACCGGCCGGACCGGCGCCTTCCTTGCTCCCCCGTACGTCCCCCCGGTGGGCCCCCGTTGCGGTCGTCCCCCCGGATTCCCCCGTGCCTCGCTCCCGCCGACGGCGCCGGCGGAAGGAGCGGATCGCGGGCCCGCCGCCGTTCCGGCGCCCCGTGTCGCCGGTTCCGGAGACGTGCCCCTCTCCGTGGTCTCCACTCTGTCGTTCCCGGGGGCCGGCCCCCATCCGCGCGGGTACTCAACTGGGCGATTAGGTACGGGTACTCACTCCTGTGCCCCCGCGCCCACGCCGGCCTGTCGCCGGCTGGTCACCCGGGCGGGGGCGCGGGTACTCGGGCACGCAGTGTCAGTGGCGGCGGATAAAGTCCCTGACATGGCACGGATTGCGGTGATCGGCGCCGGGATGGGCGCGATGGCGGCCGCCGCCCGGCTGGCCGTCGCGGGCCACCGGGTGGTGGTGCACGAGCGGACGGAGACATACGGCGGCGCCCTGCGCCTGATGGCGCGGGAGGGGTTCTCCTTCGACACCGGGCCGGGGCTGCTCCCGCTGCCAGCGGTGTACCGCGATCTGTTCCTGAAGACGGGCAAGGAGCCGCTGGAGGCGTGCGTCGAGCTCGTCCAGGTGGATCCGTCGTCGCACCACGTGTTCGCGGACGGTACGCGCGTGTCGCTGCCCAATGCCTCCCGCGCGGGCGTCGTCTCCGCTCTGGAGGAGAGCCTCGGCCCGGCCGCCGCCCGGCGCTGGGGCGACTTCCTGGTGCGGGCCCGGGAGGCCTGGGACCGTGCGCGCCGGCCGCTGCTGGAGGAGCCGCTGTGGCCCAACTGGCAGGTGCTGGCCGAGCGTGAGCCGTATCCGGCGGTCCCGCACAAGAGGCTGCTGCGCACGCGCACGGCGAGCACGCTGGCCGAGGTGGGGGCGTGGGAGCTGCGCGATCCCCGGCTGACCGCCCTCCTGGAGAGTTACGCGCTCGCGCAGGGGCTCGATCCCCGCGCGACCCCGGCGAGCGCGGCCGTGCTGCCCTACATGGAGCACGCGTTCGGCACCTGGTATGTGCGGGGCGGCATGCGGAAGTTGGCGCGGGCGGTGTACGAGCGGTGTCTGGCCCGCCGGGTGGAGTTCCGCTTCGGCACGGAGGTCACCGGGGTGCTGGAGAAGGACGGCAGGGCGGCGGGGCTGGAGCTCGCCGACGGCACGGTGGCGGAGGCGGACCTGGTGGTGGCCGGGGTGGCTCCCGAGGTGCTGGACCGGCTGGCCCGGGGGACGCGGGTGCGCGGTGACGGCGAGGTTCCCGGCCGGCGCGGGCCGGCGAGCCGGGTGACGGTGCTGCTGGCGCTGCGCGGCGGGCGCCCGGAGGGCACACCGCACCGCACGGTGGTGCACACGCTGGACCGCGAGGCGGAACTGGAGGCGCTGGCCGGCGCGCCGGGCGGACTGCCCGCGCACCCCACGGTGACGGTCCTCAGGCCGGACGATCCCGCACTGGTCCCGGACGCCGGCCACGAGGTGGCGACGGTGACGGCGGTGGTGCCGGTGGGCGCCGGGGGCGCTGTGGGTGCCCACGCCGAGAAGCTGATCAGCGCGGCCGGGCGGGCGATACCGGGTCTGCGCGACCGGCTGTTGTGGCACGCGGTGCGCACCCCGGACGACATCGCCGGGGAGACGGGCGCGGAGGGCGGTGCCGTGCCGGTGCCGGCGCTGGCCGCCGCGGGCGGGCGGCTGCTCCAGCCGTCCAACAGCACCCGGCTGCCGGGGCTGTTCACGGTCGGCGGCTGGTCCCATCCGGGCGGCGGGCTGCCGCACGCCGGGATGTCGGGGGCGCTGGTCGCCGGGCTGATCGTGGAGGGGCCGGAGTTCCGCGGGTCGCAGTGAGCGCCCGTCAGAAACGGTACTGCTCGTCGTACCCGGTGCCGCCGTTGCCGTGGGTCTGTCCGTCGCCCTGGTACGGGTACTGCTGCTGCTCCGGCGGGAGTTCACCGCCGTACGGGTCGTCGGTGCTGCGCTGCTGGGGGACCCACAGGCCGCCGCCGGGGGTCTCGCCGCCGTAGCCCGTGGCGTACGGGTCCTGGCTGTAGCCCTGCTGGCCGTACTGCTGCTGGTCGGTGTACCCGGTGTCGTACGACGTGCCGCCGCCGTACGTCGTGTTGCCGATGTACGGGTCGGAGTAGGCGGCGTACTGCTGGCCCGTGGTGTCGTAGCCCTGCTGCTGGCCGTAGCCGGAATAGTCGTAGGCGTAGGCCTGGTCGGCGCCCTGGGCGGCCGCCGCGTACTGGTCCTGGGACGGGGCCGCATAGCCCTGGTCGCCGTAGTTGCCGTAGACGCCGTAGGAGCCGGTGTCGTCGGGCATGGGCTGTGGCTCGTAGACGGACGTGGTCGCGTCGGCCGTCGGCCGGGCGGGGGCGAACACGTCATCGCGTTCGTAGTCGTCGTCCTGGCCGTAGGGGGCGCGGCCCGGGCCCTCGCCCTCGTCGCCGTAGCCGCCGCGGGAGGTCTCCAGGTCCGAGACCTCCAGGGTGGGTTCCTGGCGCTCGGGGTCGTCGCGGCGGCCCTTGGCGCCGGCCAGCCGCGGCGCGTTGACCGCCCAGCCCGCCTGGAAGCCGCGGCGGAACGACAGCGTGACATAGGTCTGACCGACGGCGAAGGCCGCGGCGCCGAGACCGATGACGATCACGGAGGGGATCAGCACACCGAGCACGACACCGAGGAAGCCGGCGAAGGCGAGCAGCCGCCAGCGCAGGCGTGCCTTGTACTGCAGCAGCACCTCGCCGAGCAACCACAGCGCGACGATGCCGAACGCGATGTAGAGGACCGTCCAGCCCATGTACGCCCCTCTCCCAGTGGTCGCTACGCAGTGTGTCGTATATCCGTGCGACCGGTCTAGGCCCGCGGTGGGTGGTGCAGGCCCAGGTTCTCGTAGATTTCCAGCGTCGCCGTGGAGCTGTTCAGCGTGATGAAGTGCAGTCCCGGCACTCCCTCGGCCAGCAACCGCGCGCAGAACTCCGTGGCGAAGTCGATACCAATGGAGCGTACCGCCGCCGGATCGTCCTTCGCTGTGAGGATCCGCTCTTTGAGGGCGTCGGGGAAGGAGGCATTACTGAGCTTTGGCAACCGTTCCAGCATCTTCACGCTGGTCACCGGCATGACCTCGGGAATCACGGGCGTTTCGCAGCCCGCCGCGTGGACTCGGTCACGCAGCCGCAGATACGACTCGGGCTGGAAGAACATCTGGGTGATCGCGTAGTCGGCGCCGGCCCGGCACTTGTCGACGAAGTGGGCGACGTCGGTGTCCCAGTCCGCCGAGCGCGGGTGCATCTCCGGGAACGCGGCGACGCCGACGCAGAAGTCGCCCGACTCCTTGATGAGCCGGACGAGTTCGGCGGCATAGGTCAGGCCCTGCGGGTGCGGCACCCAGTCGCCCATGGGGTCGCCGGGCGGGTCGCCGCGCACGGCGAGCATGTTGCGGATCCCGACGTCGGCGTACTGGCCGATGATGTTGCGCAGCTCGGCGATGGAGTGGTCGACGGCCGTGAGGTGGGCGACCGGGGTGAGGGTGGTGTCGGCGGCGATCTGCTCGGTCGCCTTGACCGTACCGGCGCGGGTGGAACCGCCCGCGCCGTAGGTGACGGAGACGAAACTGGGGGCGACGGCCTCGACCCTGCGGAGCGCGTTCCAGAGGTTGCGCTCACCCTTCTCCGTCTTGGGGGCCCAGAACTCGAACGAGTACGTCGTCTGTCCGGCGGCGAGCATGTCGCGCACGGTGCGGGCGCGATCAGTCCTGGTGGATGCGGTTCCGAGGGCCATACCGGCAGGTTAGCCAGGGGGCGGCGGTACCCCAACCAAAAGCGGGAGTTTTGTCTGATTTGCCGACTTGCTGTCCATAGTGTGGACGAACGTGAGACGGTGGGACGTCCGGCGGGGCGCGTCATTCCGCGTCCGGGCCGGCCTCCCGCAGCCGCTTGGCGAACGCGGCGGCGGCCGCGCCCGGGTCGTCCGCCTCGGTGAGGGCGCGCACCACGACGACCCGGCGGGCTCCGGCCTCCAGCACCTGGTCGAGGTTGCCGAGGTCGATGCCGCCGATGGCGAACCAGGGGCGGTCGGTGCCGAGGGCGGCGGTGTACCGGACCAGGCCGAGGCCGGGGGCGGGCCGGCCGGGCTTGGTGGGGGTGGGCCAGCAGGGGCCGGTGCAGAAGTAGTCCACGCCGGGCTGGACGGCGGCCGCGGCGGCCTCGGATTCGGAGTGGGTCGAGCGGCCGATCAGGATGTCCGGGCCGAGGAGGGCCCGCGCGGCGGGAACGGGCAGGTCGCCCTGGCCGAGATGGAGGACGTCGGCGCCGGCGGCGTGGGCGACGTCCGCGCGGTCGTTGACCGCGAGTAGCTTGCCGTGCCGGGCGCAGGCGTCGGCGAGGACCGCCAGATGTTCCAGTTCCTCAGCGGACTCCATGCCCTTGTCCCGCAACTGCACGATGTCGACCCCGCCGGCCAGGACTGCGTCCAGGAACTCCGGGAGGTCCCCCTGCCGTTTGCGGGCGTCGGTGCAGAGGTAGACCCGGGCGTCGGCGAGCCGGTCTCGGACGGTGTCGGTCATGCGGGTGTCCCCCCGGGATGTCGGTGCGGCAAGGACCGGGCGGGACCCGGTGGTCATCGGGGCGCACTCGCCCGCCACCAGACCGGGAGCGCACACCGCAACGGACCCTATGCCGCCCCGGCCGGCCGCGGCACACCCACCCGCGGCGCGGGCAGGGATGCCCGTCGGCCGGGGTCACGTGCCCCGGCCGACGGGGCTGCTGTCCGGTCGTCTGTCGGTCGGGATCTGTCGGGTGCGGGTCAGACCGCGAGCGCCTGGGCCCGGCGCTTCACCTCCGTACCGCGGTTCTCGCCGAGTGCCTGCGCGGGCGTGCCCGGCAGGGTCGGGTCGGGGGTGAAGAGCCACTCCAGCATCTCTTCGACCGTGAAGCCGTCGTCCCGCAGGAGCGTCAGGGTGCCGGTCAGGCCCTTGACCACCTTGTCCCCGTCGATGAAGGCGGCGGGCACGTGCAGCGCGCGGTTCTCACCCCGGCGTACGGCGATGAGCTGGCCCTCCTTGACCAGCTGCCGGACGCGCGTCACCTCGACGCCGAACTGTTCGGCGATCTCGGGGAGAGTGAGCCAGGCGGGGACGAGAGCATCGATCTTTGCGTCAATCTCGGTCACGGGACAAGCCTGCCACCTGCCACTGACAGTCGGAAGTCAGCCCCCGCCACCTGGGCGGACGCGTCGCCCCCGCGACGCGCGCCCACGGCATCACGCCGCCGCCGACCTCAAGGGCCGACCGGGGTCGGCAAGCACGTCCGGATCCATGCCGGCGCCCGCCCCCATGAGCCGACGCCCCTGCGCCGGTCCCGTCGAAAGTCAGCCCCCCGCCACCCAGACGGACGCATCAGCCCCGCCACGCGCACCCACAGGCTCACGCCGCCGCCGACCTCAAGGGCCGACCGGGGTCGGCAAGCACGTCCGGATCCATGGCACTGCCCGCCTCGATCAGCCGACGCCCCTGCACCGGTCCCGTAGAAAGTCAGCCCCCCGCCACCCAGACGGACGCATCAGCCCCGCCACGCGCACCCACAGGCTCACGCCGCCGCCGACCTCAGCGGCCGGCCAGGGTCGGCGAGCAGGGCCGGATCCATGCCGGTGCCCGCCTCGAAGAGCCGACGCGCACCCACAGGCTCACGCCGCCGCCGACTCCAGGGACCGGCCAGGCTCGGCAAGCACGTCCGGATCCATGGCACTGCCCGAATCGATCAGCCGCCGCCCCTGCACCGGTCCCGTCGAAAGTCAGCCCCCCGCCACCCAGACGGACGCATCGGCCCCGCCACGCGCGCCCCACCGGTTCACCCCGCCGCCGACTTCAGCGGCCGGCCAGGGTCGGCCAGCAGGTCCGGGTCCATGGCGGTGCCTGCCTCGATGAGTCGGCGTCCCTGGGCCAGGTCGCGGGGCCGTCCCACCGCGAGTAGCGCGACCAGGCGGGACCCGCGCAGCCAGCAGACGCTCCACGCCGGCCCGGACGGGTCGCCGCGCCATACGGTCAGCTCGGCGTCCGCGTGGTGTCCCGCGTACTGGACGAAGCGCCCGAACTGCTCGGACCAGAAGTACGGCACCGGGTCGTACACCGCCGGGGCCCGGCCGGCGGGCACGCCGAGGATGTTCGCGGCGACCGTACGGGGCCCCTGCAGGGCGTTGTCCCAGTGGGGGACCAGCAGGCGCTCGCCGTAGCGGCCGGACGGGAAGGACGCGCAGTCGCCGACCGCGTACACATCCGGCACAGAGGTCATCAGACCGCGGTCGGCCACGACCTCGCCCTGCGTGCCGAGCTCGACCCCGGAGCCCGCCAGCCAAGCCGTGGCGGGCCGGGCCCCGATGCCGACGACCACGGCACCCGCGGGCAGCCGCGTCCCGTCGTCCAGGACGACCTCACCGTGCCCGACACGCGCCACGCGCGCGTGCGTGCGCAGGGTGACGCCCGCCTCGGCGTACCAGGCGGTCATGGGGGCGGCCACCTCGGCGGGCAGCGCCTCGGCCAGCGGTCGTCCCCCGGCCTCCACGACGGTGACCGCGCAGCCCGCCTCGCGGGCCGCCGTGGCGAACTCCGCGCCGATCCAGCCGGCGCCGACCACCACGATGTCGTGCTGCCGCGCGAGCACCGGCCGCAGGCGTTCGGCGTCGTCCAGGGTGCGCAGCAGATGCACGCCGGGGACGCCCTCCGTGCCCGGCAGCCGGACCGGTTCCGCGCCGGTGGCGATCACCAGGACGTCGTAGGGGACGGCCCCGGCCTCCGTGTCCAGCTCGTGGTCATCGGGTCGCAGGCCCAGCACCTCGCAGCCGAGGCGCAGTTCGATGCCGAGTTCCTCGAAGTCGACGTCGAAGGCCGAGCTCTCGGCCGTGCCGAGCAGGACCGCCTTCGACAACGGCGGCCGGTCGTAGGGCTGGTGGGGCTCCGCGCCGATCAGGGTCACGGTGCCGGTGAAGCCCTGCTCCCGGAGGGCGGCCGCGGTCCGTACACCGGCCATGCCCGCGCCCGCCACCACGACACGCCGCGGCTGGGAACGTCCCGGTTCCTGTGTCTGCTCGCTCACCCGGTCACCTTAGACACCATCCGCTTCGGATCGGCCGAGCTCCTCCACCACGCTCGTCCCGCTACCCGGCTGCGACTCCCACTCCCAGCTCTCCTCCAGCCGCACCCGCCCGTCGGACAGCTCCACGACCGTCGACACACAGTGCCCCGAGGACGTCGTGCCGTCCCGCTTGAGCTGTACGTAACGGAAGTCGAGCCGGTCCCCCGCGCGGGTGCCGACCAGATGCCCGCGGACGACGTCGCCGCCCACGTAGTCGGCCCAGATCTCGCCGTCCCGCTCGTGGTAGACGAACCGGGTACGGGTGCCGACCTGGCCCGGAGCCTGGTCGGCCACGGGGGCGAGGACGAGTCCGTCGAGCGATGGTGCCACGCGGAGGCTCCCTTACAAGTGCGCTGTGCCGAGGGCTAGGGTGGCCAACGTAAAGCACTCGCGGGAGCCCGGACGCACCGGGCTGAGAGGGAGGCTGGCGGCCTCCGACCGTACGAACCTGATCCGGGTCATGCCGGCGAAGGGAGGGGCTGGACGCCCATGTCGCCCACGCGTACCTCAGAGGTCCTCGTCGTCGGGGGCGGAGTCATCGGACTGGTCACGGCCTGGCGGGCGGCGCAGCGCGGTCTCGCCACCACCGTGGTGGACCCCGAGCCGGGCGGCGGCGCCGCCCGGGTGGCCGCCGGGATGCTGGCCGCCGTCACGGAGCTGCACTACGGCGAGGAGACCCTGCTCGGCCTGAACCTCGCCTCCGCGCGGCGCTATCCCGCCTTCGCGGCCGAGCTGACCGAGCTCACCGGCCACGACCTCGGCTATCGCAGGTGCGGCACCCTCGCGGTGGCCCTGGATGCCGACGACCGCGCCCACCTGCGGGAACTGCACGCGCTGCAGCAGCGCTCGGGCCTGGACGCCCAGTGGCTGTCCGGGCGCGAGTGCAGGCGCCTGGAGCCGATGCTCGCGCCGGGGGTACGCGGCGGGCTGCGGGTGGACGGCGACCACCAGATCGATCCGCGCCGGCTGGCGGCCGCCCTCGTCACCGCCTGTGAGCGGGCCGGCGTGACCATCCGCCGGACGTGGGCCGAGCGGCTCCTCGTCACGGGCGGCCGCGCGACGGGGGTCGTCACCGCCGACGGCGCCGAGCTGGGCGCCGGCCAGGTGGTACTCGCCGCCGGCAGCCTCAGCGGACGGCTCGCGGGCGTCCCGGAGGACGTGCTGCCGCCCGTGCGCCCCGTGAAGGGGCAGGTGGTGCGGCTGACGATGCCCGAGCGCCACGGTCCCTTCCTGAGCCGGACCGTGCGGGCCGTGGTGCGCGGCAGCCATGTCTACCTCGTGCCGCGCGAGAACGGCGAGCTGGTGATCGGCGCTACGAGCGAGGAACTCGGCTGGGACACCACGGTGACCGCGGGCGGCGTGTACGCGTTGCTGCGCGACGCCCATGAGCTGGTTCCCGGGATCACCGAACTGCCGCTCGCCGAAACCCGGGCCGGGCTGCGCCCCGGGTCCCCCGACAACGCGCCGCTGCTCGGCCCGACGGAACTCGAGGGGCTGCTGCTGGCAACCGGCCACTACCGCAACGGAGTGCTGCTGACACCGGTCACCGGCGACGCCATGGCGGACGTCCTGACCACCGGTGAACTGCCAGAGGTGGCTCGTCCCTTCACCGCCCGGCGCTTTGGCGCCGCCGTCCTCACGGAGCAGCCCGCATGAACATCTCCGTCAACGGGGAGCGTCGGCAGATCGAGCCCGGCACGGCCCTCGACACCGTCGTCACCACGCTCACCGCGGCGCCCTCGGGTGTGGCCGCCGCACTCAACGAAACCGTCGTCCCGCGCGCGCAGTGGCCCACCACCCCCCTGGCGGAGGGGGACAGGGTGGAGGTCCTCACCGCCGTCCAAGGAGGCTGACCATGGCCGACGATCCGTTCGTCCTCGGCGGTACGTCCTTCACGTCCCGTCTGATCATGGGTACGGGAGGGGCGCCCAGCCTGGACGTGCTGGAGCGGGCGCTGGTGGCGTCCGGTACGGAGCTGACGACCGTCGCGATGCGGCGGGTGGACCCCTCGGTGCAGGGGTCCGTGCTGTCGGTGCTGGAGAGGCTCGGGATCCGGGTGCTGCCCAACACGGCGGGGTGCTTCACGGCCGGGGAGGCGGTGCTGACGGCACGGCTCGCGCGGGAGGCGCTGGGCACGGACCTGGTGAAGCTGGAGGTGATAGCGGACGAGCGGACCCTGCTGCCGGACCCGGTGGAGCTGCTGGACGCGGCGGAGACGCTGGTCGACGACGGGTTCACGGTGCTGCCGTACACGAACGACGATCCTGTGCTGGCGCGGAAGCTGGAGGACGTGGGGTGCGCGGCGGTGATGCCGTTGGGGTCGCCGATTGGGTCCGGGCTGGGGATTCGTAATCCGCACAACTTCGAGCTGATCGTGGAGCGGGCGGGGGTGCCGGTGATTCTTGATGCGGGGGCGGGGACGGCGTCCGATGTGGCGCTGGCGATGGAGCTGGGGTGTGCGGGGGTGATGCTGGCGTCGGCGGTGACGCGGGCGCGGGAGCCGGTGGTGATGGCGGCTGCGATGCGGGGGGCGGTGGAGGCGGGGCGGCTGGCGCGGGTGGCGGGGCGGATTCCTCGGCGGTGGTTCGCCACGGCGTCTTCTCCTGCGGAGGGCTTGGCTGCGCTGGATCCGGAGCGGCCGGCGTTCTAGGCACCGCGCCGCTTGCTGGGGGTCGGCGGGGGTGGGTGCGCTTGCCGGCGCTGACAGGGTGCCGCTGCGCCCACCCGTGCCGCCCCGGGGGTACCTCCCAGGCCTTTAAGGCACTGGGGGAGGCACGACTGCCCGCAGCTACGGCGGCATGCGACTGCCCGCAGCTACGGCGGCATGCGACTGCCCGCGGCTGCGTCGGCGTGCGACTGTCCGCAGTTGCGTAAGGGCGACGCACGTCACAGGTCCGCTTCAAGAGGGGATCAGCTGGGCGGGGATGTCTGTGGTGGCTCGTAGACTCGCTGCGTGGATACGACCCTTCAGGACCCTCTGGTCGGGCAGGTGCTCGACGGCCGGTATCGCGTCGAGGCGCGGATCGCGGTCGGCGGGATGGCCACGGTCTACCGGGCCGTGGACACCCGCCTCGACCGGATCCTCGCGCTCAAGGTGATGCACCCCTCCCTCGCCGCCGACGCCTCCTTCGTCGAGCGGTTCATCCGCGAGGCGAAGTCGGTGGCGCGCCTGGCCCACCCGAACGTGGTGCAGGTCTTCGACCAGGGCACCGACGGCGCGTACGTCTATCTGGCGATGGAGTACATCGCCGGCTGCACCCTGCGCGACGTGCTTCGCGAGCGCGGGGCGCTGCAGCCCCGGGCCGCGCTGGACATCCTGGAGCCGGTGCTGGCCGCGCTCGGTGCCGCGCACCGGGCCGGGTTCGTGCACCGGGACATGAAGCCCGAGAACGTGCTGATCGGGGACGACGGCCGGGTCAAGGTCGCCGACTTCGGGCTGGTGCGGGCGGTGGACTCGGTGACGAACACCACGGGCACCGTGCTGGGCACGGTTGCGTACCTGGCCCCGGAGCAGATCGAGCACGGCACCGCCGACCCCCGCGTGGACGTCTACGCCTGCGGGATCCTGCTCCACGAGATGCTGACCGGCGAGAAGCCGCACGACGGCGACTCCCCCGCGATCGTGCTCTACAAGCATCTCCACGACGACGTGCCGCCGCCCTCGGCCGCCGTGCCGGGTATGGCGTACGAGCTGGACGAACTGGTCGCCTCGGCGACCGCGCGCAATCCCGAGGTGCGTCCGCACGACGCGGTGGCGCTGCTCGCGCAGGTCCGCGACGCGCGCGGCCGGCTCGGCGACGAGCAGCTCGACGCGGTGCCGCCCCAGGCGCTGACGTCGGGGAGCGACGACCACGACAACGCGGACGACCGTACGAGCGTCATCCCGCGCGCGCTGACGGTGCCCCGCCCGCTGCCCGTCAACGAGGACGAGGGCGCGGACCCGGTGCACCAGACCAGCCGGTTGCAATCACCGCCGCCGCTGCCGCCCCGGCGGCGTACGGCGCTGCGGCGCGGCCCGATGGCGATCGTCGTGGCCGTGCTGCTGGCGCTCGGGCTCGGGGCGGGCGTGTGGTACATCAACTCCGGCCAGTTCACCAAGGTCCCGCCGCTGCTGGCGAAGACGGAGAAGGAGGCCCGGGACCGGCTGGCGGACGCCGGGCTGGACGTCGGCGAGGTGAAGGAGACGTACAGCGACACGGTGGAGCGGGGCAAGGTGGTCGGCACCGACCCGAAGGCCGGCGCCCGCATCCGCAGCAACGACTCGGTGTCGCTGACGATCTCGAAAGGCCCGCAGACCGTGCGGGTGCCGGACCTGGACGGCTATCCGCAGGACAAGGCACGGTCGCTGCTGAAGGACGAGGGCCTGGAGCCGGGCATGGCGACCCGTGAGTTCAGCGAGACCGTGCCCGCCGGTTCGGTGATCTCCACGGAGCCGGGCAAGGGCACCAAGGTCCGGGCGGGGTCGGCGGTGGCGCTGACCGTGAGCAAGGGCAGCCCCGTGGACGTGCCCGATGTGACCGGCGACGACCCGGAGGACGCGCGTGCCGAACTGGAGAAGGCCGGCCTGAAGGTGAAGATCGCCGCCGAGCGGGTCACCTCCGAGCACGACGCGGGCGAGGTGGCCCGGCAGAACCCGGGCTCCGGCAGCCGGGCCGCCGAGGGCGACACCGTGACGCTGACGCTGTCCAAGGGCCCCGAAATGGTCGAGGTGCCGGACGTCGTCGGCGACAGCGTGGACGAGGCCAAGGAGAAGCTGGAGGGCGCCGGCTTCCAGGTGGACGAGGATCGCGGACTGCTCGGCCTGTTCGGCGACACCGTGAAGGGGCAGTCCGTGGACGGCGGCGACACCGCGCCCAAGGGCTCGACGATCACCATCGAGATCCGCTGACGGGAGGGGGCCCCGTCCGGGGACGCGCTCGCGCATGGCAACCTTGGCGCGTGAAGAATCACCCGTCCGGCCCCGTCCGCAACCCGATCGGCAGCCATGTGCCCGTGGCGGGCGGCCTGCATTCCGTCGGCCTGTCCTACGCCCGTGAACTGGGCGCCGAGACCGTGCAGGTCTTCGTCGCCAATCCGCGCGGCTGGGCCACCCCGGCCGGCAACCCCAAACAGGACGAGGCGTTCCGCGCGGCCTGCGCCGCCGAGTCGATCCCGGCGTATGTGCACGCCCCCTATCTGATCAACTTCGGTTCCCACACCGAGGCGACCGTGGAGCGGTCCGTGGAGTCGCTGCGGCACTCGCTGCGGCGGGGGCGGGAGATCGGCGCGCTCGGCGTGGTGGTCCACACGGGCAGTGCGACCGGCGGCCGTGAGCGGTCGGTGGCGCTCAAGCAGGTGCGGGAGCGGATGCTGCCGCTGCTCGAGGAGCTGACCCATGACGACGACCCGTTCCTGCTGCTGGAGTCGACCGCGGGCCAGGGCGCCTCGCTGTGCTCACGGACCTGGGACTTCGGGCCGTACTTCGAGGCGCTGGACGCGCATCCGAAGCTGGGGGTCTGCCTGGACACCTGCCATGTCTTCGCGGCCGGGCACGATCTGACCGGGCCGGTCGGGATGCACCAGACGCTGGATCTGCTGGTGGAGACCGTCGGCGAGGGGCGGTTGAAGCTGATCCACGCCAATGACTCCATGGATGTGGTGGGCGCCCACAAGGACCGTCACGCGAATATCGGCGCCGGACACATTGGTGAGGACCCGTTCCGGGCGCTGATGACGCATCCGGCGACCGAGGGCGTACCGCTGGTCATCGAGACGCCCGGCGGCAAGGAGGGACACGCGGCGGACGTGGAGCGGCTGAAGAAGCTCCGGGACGGCTGAGACCTACGGCGGTCCGAGCTCGGGGCCTTCGCCGGGTTCCTCCTGATAGGAGTAGCGCTGTTCCTTCCAGGGGTCGCCGACGTTGTGGTAGCCGCGCTCCTCCCAGAAGCCCCGCCGATCGGCGGTCATGTACTCCACGCCGCGCACCCATTTGGGGCCCTTCCAGGCGTACAGATGGGGGACGATCAGCCGCAGCGGAAAGCCGTGCTCGGCGGTCAGCAGCTCGCCGTCCTTGTGGGTGGCGAAGAGGGCACGCGAGGACATGAAGTCGGCGAGCCGGAGGTTGGAGCTGAAGCCGTACTCCGCCCACACCATCACATGGGTGACGCCGGGCGCGGGCGGGGCGAGGTCGACGACGGTGCGCGCGGGGATTCCGCCCCACTCGGCTCCGACCATGCTGAACTTGGTGACGCAGTGCAGATCGGCCACGACGGTGGCGTACGGCAGGGCCGTGAACTCCTCGTGGCTCCAGCGGTGCTTCTCACCGTCGGCGGTGGCGCCGAAAACCCGGAACTCCCACCGCTCTGGCCGGAACTTGGGAACCGGCCCGTAGTGCGTGACCGGCCAGCCCTTTTGCAGTCGCTGCCCCGGCGGGAGCTCGAGCCGCGCCGCTCCTTCTGATGCGCGCTCCCCCGATTCGCGTTCCGCCGGCTGACCCATGTCTCCATCCTGACAGACCGGGGGCGATGCCCCTGAACCGGGCCGGGAAGAATCGGGCAATCAGGCACAAGAAGTAACCAAGTATGCACTTACTTACTAAGTCAAGACTTACTGGACGATTTTCCTCGCCGGTGCCATCATGCGGCGCAACCTGCCAGTTCCCCGCGCGGAAGGAGCCCATGCGATGCAGGGCGACCCCGAGGTCATCGAATTCCTCAACGAGCAGCTGACCGCCGAGCTCACGGCGATCAACCAGTACTTCCTGCACTCGAAGCTGCAGGATCACAAGGGCTGGACGAAACTCGCCGAGTACACGCGCGCCGAGTCCTTCGACGAGATGCGGCACGCGGAGCTGCTCACCGAGCGCATCCTGCTCCTGGACGGCCTGCCGAACTACCAGCGGCTGTTCCACGTCCGGGTCGGGCAGACCGTCACCGAGATGTTCCAGGCCGACCGGGAGATCGAGCTGGAGGCGATCGACCGGCTGCGCCGCGGGGTGCCGGTCATGCGCAGCAAGGGTGACATCACGTCGGCCAACGTCTTCGAGGCGATCCTGGCCGACGAGGAGCACCACATCGACTATCTGGACACCCAGCTGGAGCTGATCGAGAAGATGGGCGAGGCGCTCTATCTGTCGACGGTCATCGAGCAGTCCCAGCCCGACGCCTCAGGCCCGGGTACGTCGCACTAGCGGACGGTCCCCCGGGACGCTCAGGCGGCTTCCGGGAGCTCGGTGGTGAGCGGCGGCTCGCCCTGGTCGATCAGTTGCCGGCGAGGGCAGGAGCCGCGGCCGAGCAGTGCCTGGATGCGTCGTACGCAGCCGCCGCAGTCGGTGCCGGCCTTGCAGGCGGAGGCGATCTGCCGGGGCGTGCACGCTCCGGCCTCCGCGTGCTCCTTCACCTGTTCCTCGGTCACGCCGAAGCAACTGCAGACGAACACGCGGGTCACCTCCCGACGAAGTGCTGGGCCGAGCCGTACCGACCCCTTGATCGGTGAGGCAAACCTAACCTTACCCGTCGCCCCGGAGCACAAAAAAGGGGGGTGGAGCGGCATCCTCTGTGATACACGCCCCACCCCCGTACGCCGTGTCAGCGGCCGGTTCCCCTACTGGTCGCGGTACATCTCCGCGACCAGGAACGCCAGGTCAAGCGACTGGCTGCGGTTGAGCCGCGGGTCGCAGGCCGTCTCGTAGCGCTGGTGCAGATCGTCGACGAAGATCTCGTCGCCGCCGCCCACGCACTCGGTGACGTCGTCGCCGGTGAGCTCCACATGGATGCCGCCCGGGTGGGTGCCGAGCTCCTTGTGGACCTCGAAGAAACCCTTCACCTCGTCGAGCACGTCGTCGAAGCGGCGGGTCTTGTGGCCGGAGGCCGCCTCGAAGGTGTTGCCGTGCATCGGGTCGGTCACCCAGGCCACGGTGGCACCGGACGCGGTGACCTTCTCGACCAGCTCGGGCAGAGTGTCGCGGATCTTGTCCGCGCCCATCCGGACGATGAAGGTCAGCCGGCCGGGCTCACGCTCGGGGTCGAGGCGCTCGATGTACTGCAGCGCCTCCTCGGCCGTCGTGCTCGGGCCGAGCTTGATGCCGATGGGGTTGCGGATCCGGGACGCGAACTCGATGTGCGCGTGGTCCAGTTGCCGGGTGCGCTCACCGATCCACACCATGTGCGCGGAGACGTCGTACAGCTGTCCGGTGCGCGAGTCGACGCGGGTGAGCGCGGACTCGTAGTCGAGCAGCAGCGCCTCGTGCGAGGAGAAGAACTCGACGGTCTTGAACTCCTCCGGCTCGACGCCGCAGGCCTGCATGAAGTTCAGCGCCTGGTCGATCTCCCGGGCCAGCTGCTCGTAACGCTGGCCGGACGGGGAGGACTTCACGAAGTCCTGGTTCCAGGCGTGCACCTGGCGCAGGTCGGCGTAACCGCCGGTGGTGAAGGCGCGCACCAGGTTCAGCGTGGACGCCGACGCGTGGTACATCCGCTTCAGCCGCTCGGGGTCCGGGACCCGGGCCTCCTCGGTGAACTCGAACCCGTTGACGGAGTCGCCCCGGTAGGTGGGCAGCGTCACACCGTCGCGGGTCTCGGTGGGCTTGGAGCGCGGCTTGGAGTACTGGCCGGCGATCCGCCCGACCTTCACGACCGGCACGGAGGCGGCGTAGGTGAGGACGGCACCCATCTGGAGCAGCGTCTTGAGCTTCGCCCGGATGTGCTCGGCGGACACCGCGTCGAACGATTCGGCGCAGTCGCCGCCCTGGAGGAGGAACGCCTCTCCCTTGGCGACGGCCGCCATCCGGGCGCGCAGCTGGTCGCACTCGCCCGCGAAGACGAGCGGCGGATACGACTCGAGGTCCGCCATCACTGCGCGCAGAGCCTCGGCGTCGGGGTACTCAGGCTGCTGCGCCGCGGGCAGGTCTCGCCAGGTGTTGCCAGCGCTCGCGCTGGTCTTAGCGTTCACGGTCACGGACCCCACATTACGGTGTCGGATCGGTCGTCCATCCCGGCGCTCAACAAATGAGACAAGAGCCGCACGGCTCTGAGATGCGCTAGGGTCAGGGCCATGTTCGCGCACTCGACCCGCACCTGGTGGTGGACCGCTCATCCGGCGGCCCACTGACTGCGCGTACGTACCGACTTCGCGAAGGCCGCCCGAGGGGCGGCCTTCGGTGGTTTCCGGGGCCGTTCCTCACCGCTCACGACAGCGACGAAACGAGGAACGCCCCATGGACCTGACCCAGCTCCCCCACGACGACCGCCCCTTCGCCCTGCTGCGCCGCCGCACCCCGGGGCACGACCACGAAGTAGTCGAGCTGCTGATCGGCCCGGTCACCAGCCGGGAGCGGCTGGCCGACCTGCCCGACGAGGGGCTGGCGCTGGTCCCCTTCCGGCAGATCCGTGAGCGCGGCTTCGACGTCCGCGACGACGGCACCCCGCTGCTGGTGCTGACCCCCGAGGAACGTGACGAGATCCCGCTCGCCGAAGCGCTCGACCGGCTCCCCGCCCACGGCGTCCGCGTCGAGGGCGGCGGCTTCGACGTCGGCGACGAGGAGTACGCGCGGATCGTCGGCCGGGTCCTCGACGAGGAGATCGGCCGGGGCGAGGGCGCCAACTTCGTGATCCGCAGAACGTACGAGGGTGAAGTCCCCGGGTTCGGGCGGGCCGACGCCCTCGCGCTGTTCCGGCGGCTCCTCGAGGGCGAGCGGGGCGCGTACTGGACGTTCGTGGTGCACACCGGCGACCGGACGCTGGTCGGGGCCAGCCCGGAGGTACATGTGAGGGCGTCCGGCGGGACGGTCGTGATGAACCCGATCAGCGGGACCTACCGCTATCCGGCTGGCGGGCCGACCCCCGAGCACCTGCTGGAGTTCCTCGCCGACGGCAAGGAGATCGAGGAGCTGTCGATGGTCGTCGACGAGGAGCTCAAGATGATGTGCACCGTCGGCGACATGGGCGGGGTCGTGATCGGCCCCCGGCTGAAGGAGATGGCGCATCTCGCCCACACCGAGTACGAGCTGCGCGGCCGGAGCTCACTGGATGTGCGCGAGGTGCTGAGGGAGACGATGTTCGCGGCGACCGTCACCGGGTCGCCAGTGCAGAACGCCTGCCGGGTGATCGAACGGCACGAGACCGGCGGCCGGCGCTACTACGCGGGCGCGCTCGCGCTCATCGGCCGTGACGAGGGCGGCGCCCAGACCCTGGACTCCCCCATCCTGATCCGCACCGCCGACATCGACGCGGCCGGACGGCTGCGGGTGCCGGTCGGGGCCACGCTGGTGCGCGGCTCGGACCCGGCGGGCGAGGTCGCGGAGACCCACGCCAAGGCGGCCGGGGTGCTGGCCGCGCTGGGCGTGCGCCCGGGACGGCCGCGCGCGGAGTCCGTACGGCCGCAGCTGGCCGACGACCCGCGGGTGCGGGCGGCGCTGGACGGGCGCCGGGCCTCGCTGGCGCCGTTCTGGCTGCGGATGCAGGAGCGGTCCGACGCGCTGACCGGCCACGCGCTGGTCGTCGACGGGGAGGACACCTTCACCGCGATGCTCGCCCACGTGCTGCGCGCCGCCGGTCTGGACGTGACCGTGCGCCGGTACGACGAGCCAGGTCTGCGGGAGACGGTGCTCGCCCACGAGGGCCCGCTGGTGCTGGGTCCCGGGCCGGGCGACCCGTCCGACACGGCCGACCCGAAGATGCGGTTCCTGCGCACGCTGACCGCCGAGGTCATCGGCGGCAACCGGCACGGCGTCCTCGGCGTCTGCCTCGGCCACGAGCTGATCGCGGCCGAGCTGGGGCTGGAGATCGTACGCAAGGAGGTGCCGTACCAGGGCGCGCAGACGGAGATCGATCTGTTCGGGCGGCGGGAGACGGTCGGCTTCTACAACAGCTTCGTGGCGCACTGCGACGAGGACGCCGAGCGGGAGCTGGCCGCGCACGGCATCGAGGTGAGCCGCGCCGCCAACGGCGAGGTGCACGCGCTGCGGGGCGCGGGGTTCGCGTCGCTGCAGTTCCATCCCGAGTCGGTGCTGACCCTGAACGGCGCGGCGGTCGTGCGGGAGCTGATGGGTCAGCTGCGCGGCACCAGGACGTTCTCGGAGCGGCGGCCGGCGGTGTAGTCGAGGACGTTGTTCACCGTGGTCTCGATGATCTGCCGGACGGCGTCCTCGGTGTAGTACGCCTGGTGGGAGGTCACGAGGACGTTCGGGAAGGTGACCAGGCGGGCCAGGGTGTCGTCGTCGACGGCCTCCAGCGACTTGTCGAGGAAGAACAGACCCGCCTCCGCCTCGTACACGTCCAGTCCGACGCCCGTGAAGCGGCCCTCGCGCAGTTCGGCGACGAGGGCCGCGGTGTCGACGAGACCGCCCCGGCTGGAGTTCACCAGGATCGCGTCGTCCCGCATGGTCTTCAGGGCGGCGGCGTCGATGAGGCGCTGGGTGGCGGGCAGCAGCGGGACGTGCAGGCTGACCAGGTCGGACTCGGCGAGGAGCTGGTCCTTGGGGACGTAGGTCATGCCGAGGTCCCGGCAGGCGGGGTTCTCGCTGACGTCCCAGCCCAGCAGTCGCATGCCGAAGCCGTGGGCGATCCGGGCGAACGCCTCGCCGATCTTGCCGGTGCCGAGGATGCCGGCGGTGCGGCCGTGCATGTCGCGGCCCATCAGTCCGTCGAGCCGGAAGTCGAAGTCGCGGGTGCGGATGGAGGCGCGGACGACGCGGCGGTTGACCGCCATCGCTAGGGTCCAGGCGAACTCGGCGACGGAGTACGGCGAGTAGGAGGAGACCCGGGCGATTGTCAGGCCGAGCCGTTCGGCGACCTCCAGGTCGATGTTGTTGAAGCCGGTGGAGCGCTGGGCGACCATCCGGGTGCCGCCGGCGGCGAGGTCGGACAGCACGTCGGCGCCGAGGTCGCAGTTGACGCTGGTGGAGATGATCTCGTGGCCGGCGGCGATGGGGGCGGTGTCGGTGTTGAGGAAGACGCCGACGGCGTGCGCGGCGTGGTGGCTCTTCTCGAAGGCTTGCTCCACCAGGGGCCGCTCGTCGGCTTGCACTCCGAACGCGAGGATCTCCACGGGGCCCTCCGGGGGTGGGGCGGGATTGCTGCCTCCACTGGCGAATATACGGGGGGCGTGGTGGGGGTGCTTGGGCCGAATGGGGCAGTGGGCGGGGTTGTGGCTGGCCGGGGGGTGTCTGCGCAGCCCGGCGCATGCGGGGTGCCGTCGCGCCCACCCGTGCCGCCCCAGCGGCACGATTGCCCGCGGATCGCGGCAGCGGGCCGCGGGAACGGCGGTGCAGCGGGCCGCGGAAGCGGCGGCACGGCGGGGCGCGGGAGCGGCGGTGCAGCGGGGCGCGGGAGGGGCGGTGCAGCGGGGCGCGGAAGCGGCGGCACGGCGGGGCGCGGAAGCGGCGGTACAGCGGGGCGCGGGAGCGGCGGTGCAGCGGGGCGCGGGAGGGGCGGTACAGCGGGGCGCGGGAGCGGCGGTACAGCGGGGCGCGGGAGCGGCGGTGCAGCGGGGCGCGGGAGCGGCGGTGCAGCGGGGCGCGGGAGCGGCGGTGCAGCGGGGCGCGGGAGCGGCGGTGCAGCGGGGCGCGGGAGGGGCGGTGGCGCTGATGGCGGGAGGGGCCGGGGATGGCGGGCGGGGGTGGTTGGGGCCTGGGATGGGGCTAGTCGTTGTCCAGGCCGCGTTCTATGGCGTAGCGGACGAGTTCTACGCGGTTGTGGAGTTGGAGTTTGCCGAGGGTGTTTTGTACGTGGTTCTGCACGGTGCGGTGGGAGATGACGAGGCGTTCGGCGATCTGCTTGTAACTCAGCCCCTTGGCGACCAGGCGCAGCACCTCGGTCTCGCGGTCGGTGAGCCGGGGCGTCCCCGGTTCGCCGTCGGCGGGGGCGGCGCCGGCCGGTTCGGAGGCGAGGCGGCGGTATTCGCCGAGGACCAGTCCGGCGAGGCCGGGGGTGAACACCGGGTCGCCGACGGCGGTACGGCGCACCGCGTCCCGCAGATCCTCCGTGGACGCGGACTTCAGCAGGTAGCCGGTGGCGCCGGACTTCACGGCCTCCAGCACGTCTGCGTGTTCTCCGCTGGCCGACAGGACGAGCACGCGGACGGCGCCGTTCGCGGCGACGACCTCCTTGCAGACCTGGACGCCGGGCTTGCCGGGCAGGTTCAGGTCGAGGACGAGAACGTCCGGCGCGGCGGCCTTGGCGCGGCGCACCGCCTGCTCCCCGTCGCCGGCGGTGGCGACGACCTCGAAGCCCGACTCGGACAGGTCGCGGGCGACGGCGTCGCGCCACATGGGGTGGTCGTCGACCACCATGACCTTGATCGGGTCCGTGTGGCGTCCGGTGGTGTCCGTCATCGCTGTTCCGCCTTCCCCCGCGGGTCGTTCCCGTGCTGCGTCTCCTTGGGCACCTTCAGCTCGACCTCCGTGCCCTGGCCCGGTACCGAGACCAGTTCGGCGCTGCCGCCGAGGTCGCGCAGGCGGTCCCGGATGGACAGGGCCACGCCGAGCCGGCCCTCCCCCTCGGCCTGGGCGAGCCGTCCCTCGGGGATGCCGGGTCCGTCGTCGCGGACGGTGACGATCACGTCGTCCGGTTCGTCCTCGACCAGGATCCATGCGCGGGCCTGCTCGCCGGCGTGCTGGCGCACATTGTCCAGGGCGGCCCCGACGGCGGCGGCCACCTCCCGCGCGGCGGCCGGTGCCAGCAGGACCGGCGCTCCCGGCTCGGCGAGACTCACCCGGGCCCCGGCGAAGGGGGCGAGCAGGGCGCGCAGGTCGACCGGCCGGTCGTCGCCCGCGCCGTCGTCCAGGTCCTGTTCCACGGCCCGTACGACCGCTCCCCGGGCGGCGTCCTCCGAGACCCGGAAGACCGGTACAAGGCCGCCGGAGACCAGAGTGCGCAGCGCCACCTCCTGCTCGCCGGCCATCCGGCCCAGTTCCGCGGCCTCGCCGCCGATCACCGCGCCGCGCCGCTGCACCATGGCGAGCACCTGGAGGACGCTGTCGTGGATGTCCCGCGCGAGGCGTTCCCGCTCCCGGGTGGCGGCCTCGATCTCCAGGGCGCGGGCGAGGGTGCGCTCGGAGGCGCGGGCCACCTCGACGACGTAGCCGATGGCGATGGAGGCGACCCAGACCAGGATCACGTTGTGCACGGTGTCGCGGGCGGGGCTGCCGCGCTCGATCAGGTTGGCGACGGCGACGAGGGTGGAGGCGAGGGCCGCCCAGCGCCAGCCGCCCTTGATGGCGAAGGCGAGCACCGATCCGGCGGTCCAGATGGAGGGCAGGGTCGGGCCGCCCGCCTGCACGCGTTCGGCGGCGTCGGCGACGGGGGTCAGCAGGATGCCGGTGAGGGCGATGGTCAGGTCGGCGGTGAGGAACCGCTTGGTGCAGGCGGCGGCGCTCGCGACCTTGGGCAGGGTGACCAGGGTCCACACCGCCAGGACCGCGAAGAAACCCGCGGCGAGCCAGGGGCGGGCGAACTCCTCGTGCGCGGCGGCGAACAGGCCGACCGCGTACATCATGGTGAGGACCCGGTACCCGGCGAGCGCGCGCCAGAGCGGCTGCTCGACCGACATCCGCATGACGCTGTCGCGCTTGGTCATGGTCCCCCCACAATCCGCCCCGAGCTCCCGCTAGGGACCGGATTGTCTCTCGGTCCGCTCCCGGTCGGCCTGCTCCATCGCGGCCCTGAGCTTCTCGGCCTGTTCCTTCTCCGCGCGGGCGAGGGCCGCCTTCGCCGCCTTCTCCGCTTCCTTCTCCGCCTTGGCCGCCTCCGCGAGCTGCCGCTTCATGGCGGTGGCGTATATGTCGACGTACTCCTGGCCGGAGAGCTTCATGATCTCGTACATGACCTCGTCGGTCACCGCGCGGAGGACGAAGCGGTCGTGTTCCATGCCCTGGTAGCGGCTGAAGTCCAGCGGCTTGCCGATCCGGATGCCGGGCCGCATCAGCTTCGGCACGACCTTTCCGGGCGGCTGGATCTTCTCCGTGTCGATCATGGCGACCGGGATCACGGGTGCCCCGGTGGCCAGCGCCACGCGCGCGAGGCCGCCCGGCTTGCCGCGGTAGAGGCGGCCGTCGGGCGAGCGGGTGCCCTCCGGGTAGATCCCGAACAGCTCGCCGCGCTCCAGCACCTCTATGCCGCTCTTGATCGCCGCCTCACCGGCGCCGCGCGCACCGGAGCGGTCCACCGGGAGCTGGCCGACGCCTTTGAAGAAGGCGGCCGTCATCCGGCCCTTCACACCCGGTGTGGTGAAGTACTCGGCCTTGGCGATGAAGGTGACCTTGCGGTCCAGCACGGCCGGCAGGAAGAAGGAGTCGGAGAACGACAGGTGGTTGCTGGCCAGGACGGCGGGGCCCTCGGCGGGAATGTTCTCCAGGCCCTCCACCCAGGGCCTGAAGGCGAGCTTCAGCGGCCCTCCGATGGCGACCTTCATCGTGCCGTACAACAACCGAGTGCCTCCTGTGCGTGTTGGTCAGACCATATCCCGGCCCACCGTGAAAGGACCCGTCGGCCCTGGTCGGTGTCAGTACGGTCGCGTACGGTGAAGGTCCTGCAATCCGTGTGCCGTCTCTGCCCTGAAGTGACGAGCCGCTACGAACCTGCATGCGCATCCTCAGACGAACAGGAGGCCGAAGGTGCCGCTCCTGACCGGAGCCGAGCCGTTCCGCCACGAGGGCGGGGAGACCGCCGTTCTCCTCTGCCACGGCTTCACCGGTTCGCCGCAGTCGCTGCGCCCCTGGGCGGAGCACCTCGCCGAGCGCGACCTGACCGTCTCGCTGCCGCTGCTGCCCGGGCACGGCACCCGCTGGCAGGACCTCGGGGTCACCGGCTGGCAGGACTGGTACGCGGAGGTGGACCGCGAGCTGCGGCTGCTGCGGGACCGCAGCGCCCGGGTCTTCGTGGCCGGGCTGTCGATGGGCGGCGCGCTGGCGCTGCGGCTGGCCGCGCGGCACGGTGACGCGGTGAGCGGGGTGATGGTCGTCAACCCGGCGAACAAGGTGCACGGCGTGGCCGCGCACGCCCTCCCCGTGCTCCGCCATCTCGTCCCTGCCACCAAGGGCATCGCGAGCGATATCGCCAAGCCGCAGAGCAGGGAGCTCGGCTACGACCGGGTGCCGCTGCACGCGGCGCATTCGCTGCGGAACTTCTTCCGTCTCGTCGACGGCGAGCTGCCCCAGGTCACGCAGCCGCTGCTGCTGATGCGCAGCCCGCAGGACCATGTGGTGCCGCCCGCGGACTCGGCGCGGATCCTCGGCCGGGTGTCGTCGACGGACGTCACGGAGATCCTGCTGGAACAGAGCTACCACGTGGCGACGTTGGACCATGACGCGGAGCGGATCTTCGAGGAGAGCACCGCGTTCATCGGCCGGCTGGCGCCCGGCGCCGTCAAGGAGCCGGAGCCCGGTCTCGGCAAGGAAGGGACGGCCACAGGTGGCTGAGCACGACTCGGACCGTGAGGGCCGCGAGCCGGAGGAGAAGGGCGTCCCCTTCGACGAGGCCGCCGCCTGGGAGGCGATCGTCGCCGGGTACGGCGACGAGCCGCCGGACCCGCCGGGCGCCAAGCCGTTCAAGTCGGTGGAGGACCTGGCGCTGCTGGAGTCCGAGACCAACGACGAGGTGGAGTCCGAGGGGCCCCGGAACGCCGAGGACAAGCCCGCCAAGCCGCTCGGCGGCTCCGTCTCCTTCGCGCCCGGCGTCGGCGGCGGGGGTCCGCGCGACTACAGCGTGTCCGAGCCGTCGGACGACGATTTCGACGAGACGGACGAGGGCCACTTCATCCCGCCGGAGCCGCCGCCGCTGCCGGAGACGGACGTGACGTCGAAGTTCGCCTGGCTCGGTGTGCTGGGCGGCCCGGTGCTGCTCCTGGTGGCGATCCTGCTCCGCTGGGAGATGACCTGGTGGCTGACCACCGTGTGCATCGGCGGCTTCCTGGGCGGCTTCGCGACGCTGGTGATGCGGATGCGCACGGACGACGACGAGGACGACGACGACCCGGGCCGGGGCGCGGTGGTCTGACCGCCGGCGGCTATGGCGCAGCCGGTACCCGCAGGGCGGCCAGAACCGGCAGATGATCGGTAGCCGCCTCCAGATCGCGCCGGCTCACCCCGGGCTGCTCCAGCGGCACCCCGCACCCCAGCACCTCGACACCTTTGGTGACGAAGAGGGCGTCGATCCGCCGGTGCGGTTCGTCCCGGGTCCAGGTGTGCTCGCCGCCCCAGGGTGCCGCGGCCCAGCAGTCGGTGAGCGCTTCGCTCAGCCGCCGGAAGGTAGGCCCGCCCGGCCCCTCGTTCAGGTCCCCGCCCACGACGGCGTGCTCGACGCCCATCGCGGCGAGCCGGTCCAGCAGCATGCCGCCCTGCGCGTACCGCTCGTCGCTCCGCAGGGACAGATGACAGCTCACCGCCCCGACCCGGGCCCCGCCGAACCGTACGACGGCGGTGGCGAGCCCGCGCCGGTGCTGCCCCGGGGTGAGCGGCAGCAGCACGTCCTCGGTCCGCTCGACGGTCGCCCGCAGTGAGCACAGAAGCGCGGGCCCGGCGGCGGTGGCACCCCCGGACAGGATCACCAGCCCGGACTCGGACGCCAGCGCGGCGAGCTTCTTCCGCCACCGGAAGAACCGCGGCGCCTCCTGCAGCATCACCAGATCCGGCGCACAGGCACTGATCACCCGCGCGAGCGCACCGGTGTCGTCCCGCATCGAACGGATGTTGTAGCTCAACACCCGAATGACGGCCGAACCGTCGGGCTCGGTCCGGGAGTCGGGCAGCAGCGGAGTCGTCGCCATACGGATCAACATACGTCGCACCACCCGCCGGAATGCGGCTCAGCGCTTCACATGCCGGGGCACGTCACGCCACGCGTCGGGGGAAACGGCGAGGGCAGGTCGCCGGCTGGAACGGCTGCGCCCGCCGTCCCTCGAGGGGATCGGGCGGGCGCTGCCGTGCGTGTGACGGGTGGGATCACATGATGGGGTCCGGTTCGCGGGCCAGGTCGGCTGCGCCGACGAGGCCCGCCTTGTTGCCGAGTTGGGCGCCGAGGACGTCGGCGACCGGGCGCCAGTTGCCGCCGACCAGCCAGCGCTTGTAGGACTTGCGGATCGGGCCCAGGACCAGTTCGCCCTCGTCGGAGAGGCCGCCGCCGACGATGAAGGCGGAGGGGTCGAAGAGGGAGGCCAGGTCGGCGAGGCCGGCGCCGACCCAGCGGGCCAGCTCGCGGTAGGAGTCGACGGCCACCCGGTCGCCCTGGCGGGCGGCCATGGAGACGTGCTTGCCCTCGATGCCCTCCGGGGTGCCGTCGCCGAGGGACAGCAGCGTCTCGGCGTTCTCGGGGGTGGCGTTGGCGCGCTGCTTGGCGTAGCGGACGAGGGCGCGGCCGGAGGCGTACTGCTCCCAGCAGCCCTGCGAGCCGCAGCCGCACAGCAGGCCGTCCGGGACCATGCGGATGTGGCCGAACTCGGCGGCCACGCCGAAGTGGCCGCGGCGCAGCTTGTTGCCGATGATCACGCCGCCGCCGAGGCCGGTGCCGAGCGTGATGCAGATGACGTTGCGGTGGCCCTTGCCGGCGCCGAACTTGTACTCGCCCCAGGCGGCGGCGTTGGCGTCGTTCTCCACGACCACCGGGAGACCCACGCGGGCCTCGACCTTGGCCTTGAGCGGCTCGTTGCGCCAGTGGATGTTGGGGGCGAAGTAGACCTCGGAGCGCTGGCGGTTGACGTATCCGGCCGCGCCGATGCCCACGCCGGCGATGTCGTGTCCGGCGCGTGCTCCTTCCACCGCGGAGGCGATGGCGTCCACGATCCCGTCGGGCGTGCCCGGGGTCGGCACCTTGTGGGTCGAGAGGATGTTGCCGTCCTCGTCGACCACGCCGGCCGCGATCTTGGTGCCGCCGATATCGACGCCGATGGTGAGTCCCATGAATCCCTCAGTTTCGGTCGAGCCCCGCTACCGCCCACGGTACCCGAGCCGCCGTGCCGGGAAGGCCGGTGTTCGCACGGTGGGCGGCCCGGCGGGGATCATGGGGTCCCGGCCGGGGACCGTGGGTTCAGTCCAGGTCGATGTGCTCGCCGGGGGCGGTGCCGGGGTCGTCACCGCGGTCCCGGCGGTCGTCCAGGTCGCGCGGGTCGGCGTTGTCGCGGGAGGTCCAGCGGCGCTCCTGGTCCTGCACGGCGGAACGGTAGGCGGCGAGGAGTTCGTTGCCGGCGGCGGCGAGGTGGTCGAACACATCGGGGTTGCGTTCGATGACGGGTTCGACGGCGGCCTTGGCCTGCTGGACGACCTGCCGCACCACCTGCTGCGCGGCGGGTCCGGCGACGGCGCCGAACAGGGGCGACTGCAGTCCGGAGAGCTTGTCGGCGACGGCGTCGACGAGCTTCTTCAGTTCCTCGGCGGCGGAACCGGCGGGCGGGCCGTGCTGGGCGCGGCGGCGGGCCTTCTCCGCCTCCAGGTCCTCGGCGACAGCGGTCGCCCAGGCGTCGGCGTGGGTTTCGGTGCGGGCATGGGTTTCGGGGCCGGCATGGGTTTCGGTGCGGGCATGGGTTTCGGTGCCGTCCGCCCGCGCGTCGTCCACCGGCTTGTCGGCGGTCTCGTCCCCGGCGTCTTCGGGCGGGGGGAGCTGTTCGCTCATGACGGACTCCTTCGACTGCGGTGGCCCCATCGACGTTACCCGAACGCTCGTGGCGGCTTCAGCGGATACGCGGCCACAGTCCGGGATCCGGCCGGAACCGGATGCGCAGTTCACCCTCCCGCAGGGCCGCGCCGTCGACGGTGCAGCGGCGCAGGGCGGAGGGCAGGGGGACCGTGCGGCGAAACGGGCCGACGGTGACGACGATGTCGTCGCCGCGCCGTATGAGGTCGAGTTCGTCGCGGCGGGCGCCGGGGAGGGGGAGGTGCCAGACGAGGACGCCGTTTTCGGCGAGGTCGTCGGTGACCGGCCACTTCACCGTGCCGGGCGCCGTCGGGGCGCCCGGGACCGCGAGCGCGGCGAGGTCGTCCGTGCCGCGCGGGTCGCGGCCGAGGTGGGCGACCGGGTGGACGTCGTAGGACTCGCGCCACTCCTCGAGCGTCTTGCGCTGCTGGGCGACGGGGGTGGCGAGCCAGCTGTCGCCGTCGTGCTCCGGGAGGACACGGTTGGCGAGGAGCATGTCGGTGCGCAGTCCGCGGAGGGCCAGTCCGAGGGTGGCCGTGCGGATGGCCTCGGCGGCGGCGGGGCCCGGTTCGGCTACCAGGCGTACGACGGTGTCGCGGTCGGCGAGCACGGCCTCGACGGCGGCGAGTTGCAGGTCCAGGCGGGCGGCCGTCTCGTACAGCCAGTCGGCGGGCAGCGGGACGCCGGCGAGGCGGCCGAGCATGGGGCGCAGGGCGCGGGCCGCTTGACGCTCGGGTGGGAGGAGGCGGCGCAGGTAGCGGCGGAGTTCCTCGGGGAGGGCGAGGAGGGCGAGGGCGCGGGGGGTGGGTGGGAGGTCGACGACGACGAGGTCGTGGGGCTCGTCGGCCAGTGTGGCGTCGCGCAGGGCGCGGAGGGTGGCCAGTTCGTCGGCGCCGGGGAGGGGGGTGAACTCGTCGGGTTCGAGGCGGGAGGCGCCGAGGAGGTCGAGGGCGGGGGCGGCTCGGGTTTGGAGGGCGGCGAGGTCCTTGTGGAAGGCGGGGGCGGGGTCGACGTGGCGGAGGGTGAGGTGGGGTGGGGGGTCGTCGGCGAGATCGCCCAGCGCGGGGTGGGCGGTGTGCGGGGGGTCGGTGGTGAGGAGGAGGGTGCGGGTGCCGTTGCGGGCTGCGGTCAGCGCGGTGGCGGCGGCGAGGGTCGTGCGGCCGCCGCCACCGGGGCCTGTGATCAGGAGGGTGCGCATGGGGGTGAACGGTAACTGAGGCTGGGCGGGCGGGGTGTCGCTTGCCGGGTGCCGCTGCGCCCACCCTCCCCCACTCTCGGCTTCGCTCGAGCGGGGGGACCCCCATCGCCCTGGGGGTACCTCCCAGGCCTTTAAGGCACTGGGGGAGGCACGATTGCCCGCAGCTGGGGCGGCGTGGCTGCCCGGAGCTGGGCGCGGCATCGGTGCCCGCAGCTACGCGGCATCACTGCCCGCGGCTGCCTAGCTTGTTGACTCGACGCGCTTCTTCAAGCCGGCCAGGGCTCGGTCGATGATGACCTTTTCTGCCTTGCGCTTGATCATGCCGAGCATGGGGATCTTGACGTCGACGGTGAGGCGGTAGGTGACCTCCGTCGTGCCCGGGGCGGCCGGGGTGAGGACGTAGGAGCCGTCGAGGGAGCGGAGCATCTGGGACTTCACCAGGGTCCAGGAGACCTCGTGTCCGCCGCTCCAGGTGTACGCCAGCACCTGGTCGTCCTTGATCGCGCCCGCGTCCATGACGAGACGCACCTGCTCGGCGCGGCCCTTCTCGTCGGTCGCGAGGACCTCCGCCTCCTTCACCTCGCCCGTCCAGTCGGGATAACGGGCGAAGTCGGCGATCACCCCCATGACGTCGGCCGGTGCCGCCTCGATCGTGATGCTCGAGCTGGTGTGTTCCGCCATCGCCGTGGCTCCTCCAGATGCGGGCCGGTAGTCGTCGTCGCCGTGCAGCGCACGCGCGTGCAGCGGAAGGCTACCGTGCGCGGGACCGGCCGAACTCACCCGACCTGGGGCATCCGCACCCTTCCGGCCTCACCATTCGAGCGCCCAGGGCCGTCCGGTGCTCGCGAAGTGGCCGACGTTGACGCATTCGGTGGCGCCGATGCGCATGCGCCGCACCAGCGGCTGGTGGACATGGCCGAAGAGGGAGTAGCGGGGCCGGGTGCGGCGGATCGCGTCCAGCAGGGCCCGGCTGCCCCGCTCGAAGCGGCGGGCGACGGTGTCGTAGACCAGGTCCGGCACCTCCGGGGGAATGTGGGTGCACAGCACGTCCACCTCGCCGACGGCCTCGATCTTCGCGGCGTACTCCTCGTCGTCGACCTCGTACGGCGTGCGCATGGGCGTGCGCAGGCCCCCGCCGACGAAGCCGAAGGTCCGGCCGCCGATCTCCACACGCTGCCCGTCGAGGACAGTGGTGCCGGGGCCCGCGTACTCCCGCCACAGAGGCGGAATGTCGACGTTGCCGTAGGTGGCGTACGTGGGAGTGGGGAAGGCGGCGAACAGCTCGGCGTACTGCTTGCGCACCGCCTTCTCGATCGCCGCGGCCCTGTCCATCTCGATGCCGGCCCAGAGCCGGCGCTGGAAGTCGCGCGCCTCCTCGAACCGGCGGGCGGTGCGCAACTCCACGATGCGGTCGGCGTTCTCGGTGCCGAACAGATCGGGGAAGATGCCGCGCGAGTGGTCGGCGTAGTCGAGGAAGAGGACCAAGTCGCCCAGGCAGACGAGGGCGTCGGCGCCCTCGCCGGCCCGTGCGAGGTCACGGGCGTTGCCGTGCACATCGCTGACCACGTGGATGCGGGTCCGCCGGTTGCCGCCTGGTGTCGGTGCCATGACGATCGAGGGTAAGCGTGTGCGGCAGGCGTGAACAACGACGGGCGGACCTGCGGTTACTGGCTCGTCGGTTCGCAAGTGGACTACTGTGCGCAATGGAACACCAATCTGTGTGACGCAGCGAACATCTGACGGGGAGCCCCTGTCGAGAAGCCATACCGGCGGGTAACGTCCGGGCAGTCCAGTCGTGCTCGGGATTTCAACTTGTGAATTCGCGAGCACCCGCCCGAGCCTTGGACCGCACCGTCGCATCGCACACCGTCGTGGCGCCGGCGCCCTAAGAGGAGCAGCAGTCTTGCGCGAGTTCAGCCTTCCGGCCCTGTACGAGGTCCCCGCGGACGGCAATCTGACCGACATCGTCCGCAGAAACGCCGCGCAGCATCCCGATGTGGCCGTCATCGCCCGCAAGGCCGGGGGGACGTGGCAGGACGTGACGGCCACCGCCTTCCTCGCGGAGGTGCGGGCGGCCGCCAAGGGCATGATCGCCGCAGGTGTGCAGCCCGGCGACCGGGTGGGCCTGATGTCCCGGACCCGCTACGAGTGGACGCTGCTGGACTTCGCGATCTGGAGCGCCGGCGCGGTCACCGTGCCCGTGTACGAGACCAGCTCGCCGGAGCAGGTGGCGTGGATCCTCGGCGACTCCGGTGCCACCGCCTGCTTCGTGGAGCTCGACGCCCACACGGCGACCGTGGAGTCGGTGCGCGACCGGCTGCCCGCGCTGAAGAACCTGTGGCAGATCGAGGCCGGCGGCCTCGAGGAGCTGGGCCGGCTCGGGCAGGGCGTCACGGACGAGACGGTGGAGGAGCGCAGCTCGGTCGCGAAGGCGGACGACCCGGCGACCATCGTCTACACCTCCGGCACCACCGGCCGTCCCAAGGGGTGTGTGCTCACCCACCGCAGCTTCTTCGCGGAGTGCGGCAACATCGTGGAGCGGCTGCGTCCACTCTTCCGCACCGGCGAGTGCTCGGTGCTGCTGTTCCTGCCGCTCGCGCATGTCTTCGGGCGGCTGGTGCAGATCGCGCCCATGATGGCGCCGATCAAGCTGGGCTGCGTGCCCGACATCAAGAACCTCACCGACGAGCTGGCCTCGTTCCGGCCGACGCTGATCCTCGGCGTGCCCCGGGTGTTCGAGAAGGTCTACAACTCGGCGCGGGCCAAGGCGCAGGCCGACGGCAAGGGCAAGATCTTCGACAAGGCGGCGGACACGGCGATCGCCTACAGCCAGGCGCTGGACACGCGGTCCGGGCCGTCGGTGGGCCTGAAGATCAAGCACAAGGTGTTCGACAGGCTGGTCTACGGCAAGCTGCGCGCGGTGCTGGGCGGGCGCGGCGAGTACGCCATCTCGGGCGGCGCCCCGCTCGGCGAGCGTCTGGGCCACTTCTTCCGCGGCATCGGCTTCAGCGTGCTGGAGGGCTACGGTCTGACCGAGTCCTGCGCGGCCACCGCGTTCAACCCATGGGACCGGCAGAAGATCGGCACGGTCGGCCAGCCACTGCCCGGCTCCGTCGTCCGGATAGCGGATGACGGCGAGGTGCTGCTGCACGGCGAGCACCTGTTCAGGGAGTACTGGAACAACCCGGGCGCCACCGCCGAGGCGCTGGCCGACGGCTGGTTCCACACCGGGGACATCGGCACGCTGGACGAGGACGGCTATCTGCGGATCACCGGCCGGAAGAAGGAAATACTGGTGACGGCGGGCGGCAAGAACGTCGCCCCGGCGGTCATCGAGGACCGGATCCGCGCGCACGCGCTGGTGGCGGAGTGCATGGTGGTGGGCGACGGGCGGCCGTTCGTGGGCGCGCTGGTCACCATCGACGAGGAGTTCCTCGGCCGCTGGGCCGACGAGCACGGGAAGCCCGCCGGGTCGACGGCGGCTTCGCTGAGCGAGGACCCGGATCTGCTCGCGGCGATCCAGTCGGCGATCGATGACGGGAACGCCGCGGTGTCGAAGGCGGAGTCGGTGCGGAAGTTCCGGATTCTGCCGGCGCAGTTCACCGAGGAGTCGGGACATTTGACTCCGTCGTTGAAGCTGAAGCGGAACGTTGTGGCGAAGGATTACGCGAACGAGATCGAGGCGATTTACGCGAAGTAGGACTTCGGTGCGTAAGGGGGTGCCGGGGGCGGTCGTTCGGCGGGTGCGGGTTGTCTGGGGCTTGTCGCGCAGTTCCCCGCGCCCCTAGGGGGCTGCCCCCGCGGAGTCTGCCGGGGCAGCGGCCGCTTCAGAGCAGCTTCTTCAGTTCGTCCGCCAAGAGGTCCCAGCGCCACTTCTGTTCGACCCACTCCCTGCCGCGCTCGCCCATGCGCCGGCGGAGTTGCTCGTCGGCGAGGAGGGTGGTGATGCGGTCGGCCGTCTCGGGCGGGGAGTCGCCGGGGACGACCCACCCGGTCTCGCCGTCGAGGACCGCGTCGGGGGCGCCGCCGGAGTCGCCGGCCACGACGGGCAGGCCGGTCGCGGACGCCTCCAGGTAGACGATGCCGAGGCCCTCGACGTCCAGGCCCCCGCGCCGGGTTCGGCACGGCATCGCGAAGACGTCGCCGACGCCGTAGTGGGCGGGCAGTTCGGACCAGGGGACCGAGCCGGTGAAGCGGACGGCCGCGGAGACACCGGTGTCGTGGGCGAGGCGGCGCAGGTCCTTCTCGTAGGGGCCGCCGCCGACGATCAGCAGCACGGCGTCCGGTTCGGCCGCCAGGATCGCGGGCATGGCCCGGATCAGCGTGTCCTGGCCCTTGCGCGGCACCAGCCGTGAGACGCACACGACCACCGGGCGGTCGGTCAACCCCAGACGCGCCCGCACCTCGTCGCCACCCGAGCCGGGGTGGAAGGTCTTCTCGTCGACCCCGGGCGGCAGCTGCACCATCCGCGCGGTGGCCTCGGGGGTGAGCGCGGAGGCGATCCGGGAGCGCGTGTACTCGCCGAGGTAGGTGATCGTGTCCGTGGACTGGCCGATCCGGCGCAGCAGCTGCCGTGCGGCGGGCAGCTGGGCCCATCCGGCCTCGTGGCCGTGGGTGGTGGCCACGATCCGCTGCGCGCCCGCGCGGCGCAGCGCCGGGGCCATCAGGCCGAGCGGCGCCGCCGCCCCGAACCACACCGAGGTGCACCCGTGTTCGCGCAGCAGCCCGACGGCCCGCCGGGTGGCGGCCGGGGTCGGCAGCAGCATCGTCGTACGGTCGCGTACGACGGTGAAGGGCTGCTCGGCATCGAAGGCGGCGGTCGCCTCCGCGCCCTCCCGGGAGCGCTTCCAGGTGGAGGCGTAGACGACAAGGCGCTCCGGGTCGAGCCGCAGCGCCATGTTGTGCAGGAACGCCTGGATGCCGCCGGGCCGTGGCGGGAAGTCGTTGGTCACGATCAGGGTCTTGTGCATCGTCGCAGACCCTACCGAACGGTGCTTTCGCGGTACGCCACGGCGGTGCTCTGTGGCACGTACACCAAAGTCGGGACATCATGGCCCCTCACGACGGCACACCGGACGGGCAGGGATCACGTGGAGACGACGGCCGGACGCGGGTCCCTGGCATGGCTGCTGGTCATCTGGGCGCTGACGAGAACGGCGCTGCTGCTGTGCGTGCTCAAGGTGATCGTCTTTCCGGGGCCTGACGTCACCAGCGACGTGTCGGTGATCTACCAGGGCTGGTACGACGTCCTGCGCACCGGAACGTTCCCGCTGAACGACGTGACCTGGCAGTACCCGCCCGCGGCGGCGCTGGCGATCCTCTCCCCCGGTCTGCTGCCGTTCCTGGAGTACCCGACGGCGTTCTTCGTGCTGGCGTGCGTCGCCGACCTGATCACGCTGGCGATGCTGCTGTACGGGGGCCGCGGTCCCGGGCGGGCGCGTCGGGGGGCCTGGGTGTGGGTGGCGGGCGTGCCGCTGCTCGGGCCGACGGTGTACGCGCGGTACGACGTGATGGTGACGGCGGTGGCGGTGGCCGGGCTGCTGGCGGCCGGACGGCATCCGCGGGTGGCGGGGGCGCTGGCGGGGTTCGGGGCGCTGGTGAAGGTGTGGCCTGCGCTGCTCCTGCTCGCGGTGCGGCGGCGTGGGACGTGGGTGTCGGCGGGGGTGACGGGGGTCGGTGTGGCCGTGCTGTTCGCCGTGCTGATGCCGGGGGCGTTCGCGTTCCTCGGGTTCCAGCGGGACCGGGGGACGGAGGTGGAGTCGCTGGGGTCGCTGGTCTTCCATGTGGCGCGGCATCACGGCTGGGAGGGCGAGGTGCTGCTCAACTACGGCTCGGTCGAGTTCCTTGGGCCGTATGTGAACTGGGTGAGCACGGGGGCGCTGTTCCTGACGGGGGCGGCGCTGGGGTGGCTGGTGCTGTGGCGGGTGGTGGCGAATCGTTTCGAGGCGCACACGGTTGCTGATGCGGCGTTGGTGGGGGTGCTGATGTTCACGACCACGAGTCGGGTGATCAGTCCGCAGTACATGGTGTGGCTGGTGGGGGTGGGGGCGGTGTGTCTGTGCTTCCGTGGGAGCCGGATGGGGGGGCCGGTGGGGCTGGTGCTGGGGGCTTGTCTGGTGACGGTGCTGGAGTTTCCGTTGTGGTTCGCGCATGTTGTGGCGAGCGATGTGCTGGGGGTTTCGCTGCTGGTGTTGCGGAATGGGCTGCTGGTGGGGGCGACGGTGGTGGGGGCTCGGGTGTTGTGGTGTACGACGGTGCCGGGTCGGGGGCGGGAGGTTCCGTTGGTCCCGGGGCCGGCCCGGGCGGCGGAGACGCGAGTCTCGTCGTGAACCCGGGGTGGGTGTATCTGTGCGGCCGGTGCCTGCGGGGTGCCCCACGATGGTGCCGGCCGGGGGAAGGTTTGCGCAGCCCGGCGCCTGGACGCTGGCCGCGAGGGTGCTGGCCGGGGGGTGTCTGCGCAGCCCGGCGCAAGCGGGGTGCCGTCGCGCCCACCCGTGCCGCCCCAGCGGCACGACTGCCCGCGGATTGCGGCAGCGAGCGGCGGGCGGCTGCATGCGGATCGCGGCGGCGGGCGGCTGCCCGCGGAGGGCGGCAGCAGGAGCGGCGGGCCGCGGGAACGGCGGGCGGCTGCCCGCGGAGGGCGGCAGCAGGAGCGGCGGGCGGCGGATCGCGGCAGCCGGGCGCGGAGGGCGGCGGTGGGTGGGTCGTGGGGATGGCCCCCGCACCACCCACCCACCGTGGGTGCGCCGCAGGCGTACGTGGTCAGGTCAGGGTGGTTCTTATGTAGTCGTGCCATTGGAGGGTGAAGGCCTCCGGGGTGGTGCCCAGGACGCGGCTCATCGCTGACTCGACCGCGCCCTCGCGCTCCTTGTGCGCGCCCACCGCGCGGTAGAACACGCCGAGGCGCTCCTCGCCCCAGCGGTCGGCGATCAGGCGGCAGGCCAGCCAGCCGCCCTCGTAGGCGCGGGCGAGGCCGTCCGCGTCCCCCGAGAAGCCGAAGTCCTCGTCGGTGGGGAGCGCGCCCGGCACCTCGCCCTGACTCACCGCGTAGGCGAGCTCCGGTGCCGCCTCGGCGGGGCCCCGGCCGCCGTCGCGGTAGCCGACCCAGTCGGCGAACCCCTCGGACAGCCACAGCGGAGTCGCGGGCGAGGTGTGGGCGCGGGTGGCGACGTGGGTGGTCTCGTGGGTGAGAACAACCTGCCGGCCCGAGTCGCCGAGCAGCCCGAAGGCGTCCGGGTTGACGATGACCCGGTCCGCCGGTGCCCGCCCGTCCGTGCCGGTGGCGCCGGTGGTGACGGCGGCGATGCCCCGGTAGGAGGAGGCGGGCGAGCCCAGCAGGCCCGCCATGTCCTCCAGGGACTCCGGGACCATGACGAGGACGCGCCCGGTCCATCGCGGGCCCCAGGCGTCGGACACGGCGGGCACCGCGCGGTCGGCCAGCGCGGCGTAGTCGCGCAGTTTGCCGGCGGGCTGTCCGACACCCAGCACCAGACTGCGCTCGCCCCGGACGGCCCGTGCCGGGCCCTGGTCCCACAACTGCTGGCCGGACTTCCGCGCGGGGCGGTCGGAATCGACGGACCAGTGGCCGTCCCGGTCCCGGCTCAGGCTCAGGGAGCGGGCGGTGACGACCGGGGAACGGTCGTAGCCCTCCACCCGGTAGCTGAGGTCGGCGGAGGCGGTGGCGCTGTCGCCGGTGCGGTGCAGGGACGTGACCCGGTAGGACCAGTCCGCGAGCGGGACCGCGCGCAGGTTGTCGAACCCGGCCCGGGTGCCGGTGCGGGCGTACGCGGCGGCGTCCCGGTCGAGGACCGCCTCCGCGCGCCGGTCGAGGAGCGACTGCACCTCCGCGCGGGCGCCGTCGACGGTGCTGCCGCCGCCGCACGAGACCAGGGAGACGAGCAGCAGACACAGCGCCACCAGGGACGCTCCCGTCACCCGCCGTCGACCCGCCACCTTTCCGAGGGTAAGGGCGAGGAGCCGTCCCGGTCAGACCCTGGTGACCGACGAGACGGGCATCATCCCGACGGGGTCGTAGCGCACGGGCGCCCCGGGGTAGGGCGCGTGGATCACCTGGCCGTTGCCCATGTACATCCCGACGTGGGAGGCGTCGGAGCGGTAGACGACCAGGTCGCCGGGGCGCGCCTGGGAGAGCGGGACCTGGCGGCCGGCGTACCGCTGGGCCTGCGAGGTGCGCGGCAGGGCGACCCCGGCCTGGGCGTACGACCACTGGGTCAGTCCGGAGCAGTCGAAGCCGCCGGGGCCGTTGGCGCCCCACACGTAGGGCTTGCCGAGGGCGGAGCGCGCGGCGGCGACGGCGGCGGCCGCGCGGCCCGATGCGGGGATGCCGCCCGGGCCGAGCAGGTCCGTGCGGGCGGAGCGGCCGGCCCGGTTCCAGGCGGCGCGTTCGCCGGCCGGGAGGGAGTTGAGCAGCCGGCGGGCCTCGGCGAGCTTGCTCTCGACGGTCCGCTTGTGGGCGGCGACGGCCTTGCGGCTCTTCTCCAGCGCGCGAAGCTTGCCGGCCGCCTCCGCGCGGTCCTGGGCGAGGGACCGCAGGGCTCCCCGCAGCCTGCGTAGCTCACCGGCTTGGTGGGCGGTGATCCGGTCGAGGACGGAGACCCGCTCCAGGTAGTCCTCCGGGTCGTCGGAGAGCAGCAGGGCAACGGCGGGTTCCAGGCCGCCGGAGCGGTACTGGACACCGGCCAGCGACCCCAGCGACTCGCGCATGGTGTTGACGCGGTGCTGCTTGCGGGCGATCTGGTCCTGTGCGGTGGCGATCTGCCTGCGGAGTCCGTCGGCGCGCTCGTCGGCCGCGTTGTATGCCTCGGTGGCCTTCTCGGCCTCCTGGTAGAGGCGGTCCACCTCGGCCCGGGTGTCGTCGGGCGGCGTCGCCGCGGCCGGGACAGCGCCGAGGGTGGTGGCCGCCGCGGACAGCAGGCCGAGGGCGACGACGGCGCTCCGGTCGGATCCGGATGAGGGTGCGGTACGGCGATGGGACCCCACGGGAAGCCGTGCTCCTTCCGCTGGCGGACAGGGAAACGCGGCAGACAGTAGCGTCGGCGGCGGCGGGCGGACCAACGGCCGGAGCACGCACATACGGTGACGCCCCGCCTGTGACCTGCGTCGGAGGCGGGGCGTGGGGCCCGATGGGCACCGGTGCGATTCCCCCTAACGGGCGCACCGGACCACCGGGAAGGGCCTCGGGACCTGCGGACCGGACCCTAGACGCGGACGCCGAACATGAACGGACCGCCGATGGTGTTCATCGACTCGTAGCGCACGACGGTGCCGGTGCGAGGGGCGTGGATGATCTGGCCGTTGCCGGCGTAGAGGCCCACGTGGTGCAGGTCGTTGAAGAAGAAGACCAGGTCGCCGACCTTGAGCTGGCTGGTCGAGTAGATCTTGGTGCCGGCGCCGGTCTGGGCCTCGGAGGTGCGCGGCAGTCCGACGCCCGCCTGCGCGTACGCCCAGGAGGTGAGGCCGGAGCAGTCGAAGGAGGACGGGCCGGTGGCGCCGTACACGTAGGGCGAGCCGAGCTTGCTCTGGGCGGCGGCGAAGGCGGCGGCGGCGCGTCCGGAGCCGGGCGGGACGTTGACCGAGAGGGCGTCGCGCTCGCTGGCGCGGGTGGCGCGGCTCTGCTCCTCGGCGAGTTGGGCCTTCTCCTCGGCGGTGAGGCTGTTGAGCAGCTTCTGCGCGGAGGAGAGCTTGCCCTGGACTTCCTTCTTCTTCTTGCCCAGTTCGGTGCGGGTGGAGGCGAGGTCCTTGAGCTTCTCGGACGCCTCGGAGCGCTGCTGGGCGAGTTCGCGCTGCTTCTCCTGGATCTTCTTCAGCGCTTCGACCTGCTGGGTGCTCAACTGGTCAAGGGTGGACGCCTTGTCGAGGTAGTCGTCCGGGTCGGCGGAGAGGAAGAGCTGCACGGAGGGGTCTATGCCGCCGCTGCGGTACTGGGCGCTGGCCATCGTGCCGAGGCCGTCGCGCAGGTCGTTGAGCTCCTGCTGGCCCTTGGCGACGTTGTCCTGGATCGTGGAGATCTCCTTCTGGAGCTTCTCCTGCTTCTCCTTGGCGCCGTTGTACTTCTCGGTGGCCTGTTCCGCCTGCTCGTAGAGCTTGTCGACCTTGGCCTTGACCTCGTCCTTGCTCGGCTTCTCGCTGGGAGCGGCGTTGGCGGCCTGCGAGCTCATGACAACGGCAGCTGCGGCAGCGGTGGTGAGCACGGTCACACGTGCGCGGCTCGGCTGCTTGGGACGACGGTGGGACGCCACGGAGACGAGCTCCTTCTCGAGAGTGATCGCGCGAGCGAGGGTTCGAAGGCAGACCCTAGTGATTCTCGTGTGATCAGTTCAAATCCCCGGGCACAAAATCTCCGTTACAGCGGGTTTATTTCGCCTCAACTCACCTGCAGTGATGCTCGATTGACGCTACGTTGCGTGGCGGTTCCGTCAATTCGGGCATAGGACCGTTACGTTGCACGGGGGACGGATGGGAATCAGATACTAGGAAAGCCTCTTGAGGAGCACCGCCGACGCGACGGGGCGTGCGCCGGCGCGGGCGACCCCGTCGGCGACCTCCCGGTCGGTGGAGGCGACGATGACGGGCCGCCCCGGCGGCTCCGCGCGCACCAGTTGGCGGATCAGTTCGTCGGCGGTGACGCCCGGTTTGGAGAACAGCACGCGCACGCCGCGTGGCGGCGCCAGCAGCACGGGCGCGGCGAGTTCGGCACCGTCGAAGACACAGGTGACCTCGGCGCCGGTCTGTGCGGCGAGCTGGGCGAGCTGGCCCAGCAGGCGCAGGCGCTGCTTCTCCAGGGGCATTTGGGGATAGCCGGTCTTGGTGACGTTGTAGCCGTCGACGACCAGATGGGCCTGCGGCAGCGCCAGCAACTGGTTCAGGATGGCGGGGTCGTCCTCGGACAGCGCGCGGGCGGCGATGTCCTTGGGGGTCATGCGCCCCGGTTCCACGGCGTCCACGGTCTCGGCGGGCCGGACGGACACGGGAGGCAGCGCCAGCTCGCGCCGCAGCCCCTGGGCGGCGTCGAGCACGGTGTCCAGCAGCAGCCGTACCCGCATGTCCTCGACGCTGCGGCCCTCGCGGGCGGCCCGGCGCGCGGCCTCCAGCGCGGCCTCGGTCTCGCCGAGCCGCGCCTTGAGCCGCCGGCTCTCGCTCTCGGCGGCCGACACCTGGGCCTGACCGTCGGCGCGGACCGACTCCATCTCGGCCCGCAGTTTGCGCAGGGCGGCCTCGCCGCGCTTGACGTCGCTGTGGGCGGAGCGCAGCTTGCGGTGCAGCGACTCGGACTCCTTCTTCGCCGCCTCCAGCTCGGCGCGCAGTCGCTCGGTCTCGGACCGGGTGTTCTCGCGGGCCCGGGCGAGTTCGTCGCGCAGCCGCTCCAGCTCGGCGCGGGTCTCCTCGTCGGCGCGTTCGGCGTGGGCGCGCTGGGCCTCCTCGCCGGCGGCGGTCACCAGCTTGACCCAGCCGGCCGGGCGGAGCACATAGGCCGCGGCCGCCACGTCGAGCGGGTCCGCGGCCGGGGGCGGGGAGCCGGAGTCGAGGGCGCCGGTCAGTTCCGGCTGGGCTTCTCTGAGCTTCTCCCCGATGCGCTGCCGGAACAGCGGATCGGTCTCCAGCGCCGCCGCCATGGCGTTGCCGGCGAACTTGGCGCGGCGGTTCGGGGCGAACCGGGCGTACTGCCGGAGCTGGGCGGGCAGCTCGGCGACCGTGAGCCCGCCGAAGCCGTCCGCGACGATCTGGACGACCCGGCGGCGCACTCCGTCGGGCAGCGGACGGTCGAGCACCTCGGCGGCGCCGTCCTGCGGCCCCCCGCCCGTGGTCTCCACCATCCGTCACACCCCAATGCCTATGTGCGGCCCCGTGTACGGGGTCGCCGTCAGCGGGGCCCGCTCCCTGTCAGGAGCCGGCGCCCGGCCTGTCCACGAGTTCCACCTGATCCACGGCGTTGCACCAGCGGCATCGCACCGACTCCACCGTCTCGTCGAGCACCTCGCGCTCCTCGACCTTGGGCTCTCCGGCCAGGTCGAGGTGGACGTACTCGACGACCTTCGACGAGCGGGTCACGTCGAAGCGGGTCAGGTTGCCGCAGAGGGTGCAGCGCCACCGCGTCGAGGCGGTCGGCAGAGGAACCGTCATCGTGGCTGTTCGCCTTCCTTCCAGTGTCCGTGACGCACCGGGCCGCCCGGTACGTGTGGCACGTAACCCTACGGCCTGGCGGGTCCCCGCCGCCCGCCCGTCCCCGGCGGCGAGGCGGTATGTGCGGTTACGTCCGGTTACGCCATGCTCTGTTTCCATGATCCGCAACTGGGGCGCATCGGCCGCCACGGCGATCCGGGGCACCTCCGCGCCGGTGACCCGCACCCTCATCGTGCTGTGCTGCCTGGTCTTCCTGATCGGCCCCGCCTCGGGATTCCATCCGGCCGACGGCTCCGGGGAGGAGCTGCTCGCGGCACAGCGGGCCTATTTCCGGCGCTGGGGCGTGATCCCCGCAGACCTGTTCGAAGGATCCCCCGGAGCCGTCCTCACCCCGGCCACGGCGCTGTTCGTGCACGGAAGCTGGGTGCATCTGCTCGGCAACATGCTGTTCCTCCACGTCTTCGGAGCGATGGCCGAGGCACGGATGGGCCGGGTGCGGTTCACCCTGTGCTACGCCGGGTGCGGTTATCTGGCGCTGCTGGGGTACGCCGCTGCCAACGCGGAGTCCGAGCGGTCCCTGGTCGGTGCCTCCGGGGCGATCTCGGCGGTGCTCGGCGCGTTCCTCTTCCTGTTCCCGCGGGCGCGGGTCACCAGTCTTCTGCCGTTCCTGTTCTTCCTGCCGGTGCGCCTGCCGGCGTGGGTGGTGCTGCCGTTCTGGGCGGCCCTGCAGTGGGCGGCGGCGGGGCGGGCGGCCGACGGGCCCGGGGTGGCGTATCTGGCGCACCTGGTGGGGTTCGCGCTGGGCTTCGGCTGTGCGTGGGTGTGGTTCGGCAGGGCGACTACAGTGAAGTCCGCGTCCGCCCCTGCTCCGGCCCCCGAGGGAGAGAACCAGCCGTGATCACCGCGATCGTCCTCATCAAGACCAGCGTGGACCGGATTCCCGAGATCGCGGAGCAGATCGCCGCGCTGGACAGTGTCAGCGAGGTGTTCTCCGTCACCGGGACGTATGACCTCATCGCGATGGTCCGGGTGCGGGAGCACGAGGATCTGGCGGAGGTCATTCCCGGGCGGATCAGCAAGATTCCGGGGGTGGAGGGGACGGATACGCACGTCGCGTTCCGGACGTACTCGCAGCATGACCTGGAGGCGGCGTTCGCCATCGGGCTGGACAGCTAAAGCCTGTCGCGGTGCGGGCGGGTTTTTCGCCCCCGCCGCCCCTTCCCGTCCCGTCCCCGGGGGCTGCGCCCCCAGACCCCCCTTCGGCCCTTCGGGCCTCGTCCTCAAACGCCGGACGGGCTGGCATTCAGCCCCTCCGGGCGCCGTCGCGCAGCAGTTCGCGTGCCGCGCGTACGAAGCGTTCCACGTGTTCGTCCGGGGTGCCCGCGCCGAAGCTGATCCGGATGGCGTTGAGCGACTTCTGCCCCGGCGCCCCGCACTCGCCCTGGGGCCCAGGGGCGCTGCCGAGGAGGCGCCGGACCAGCGGGTGGGCGCAGAAGAGGCCGGCCCGTACGCCGATGCCGTACTCGGCGGACAGCGCGGCGGCGAAGTGGGAGCTGTTCCAGCCCTTGACGACGAAGGCCAGCACACCGACGCGCGGCGCTTCGGCTCCGAACAGCGACAGGAACCGCACCTCCGGAACGTCCGCGAGCCCTTCGCGCACCGTGCGGATCAGCCGCTCCTCGCGCGCGGCCAGCGCCTCGAAGCCGGCCTCGGTGAGCGCCTTGCAGGCGGAGGCGAGGGCGTGGGCGCCGATGACGTTGGGCGAGCCGGCCTCGTGGCGGGCGGCGCCGTCGTGCCACTCCACGTCCACTCCCCCGTCCGCGCGCCGGGTGACGGTGCGGCTGGCGCCGCCGCCCGCGAGATAGGGCTCGGCCGCCCGCAGCCAGTCGGCACGGCCGGCGAGCACACCGGAGCCGAAAGGCGCGTACAGCTTGTGCCCGGAGCAGGCGACCCAGTCGACATCGAGGCCCCTGACGCTCACCGGGTGGTGCGGGGCGAGCTGGGCGGCGTCCAGCACGATGCGCGCACCGTGCGCGTGGGCGGCGGCCAGTTCCCGTACCGGCCACAGCTCGCCGGTGACGTTGGAGGCGCCGGTGACACAGACCAGGCCCGGGCCGTGCGGGTCCCGGTCGGCGAGGGCGCGTTCCAGCGTGAACTCCCGTGGGCAGGCGGAATCCTCGCGCGAGCGGACGTGGCTCGAGCGCGGAGGAGTAAAGGAAAGGGGTGTGCGGAGGTGGGGCTCGGCAGCCCTAGCGCATTCGCTTGCTCACGGGAGGCTCCTCGATGACCGCGCTTGCCGTGGGCCTTGCTGCTCACGGCCTGGTCTTCACCCGGGGCACCCCGCCACGGACGGAGGGTTGCCGGACAGCCGGCCGGGGCCTGATGGCTGTCACTCATGACCTGGGAAGGAAAGTACGTGAGGTGACCGATGCCCCGCAACCCGTATCCGGATCGCGGGACATGGCACCGTGGGGCGGCTCACGCGTTGCTGGCGGCCACCCAGCGCTCCAGGACCCGCTTGGCGGCCCCCGAGTCGATCGCCTCGGCCGCCTTCGCCATCCCGGCGCGGATCTGTTCGGTGAGCGTGCCCGGGCCCGGCTCCAGGGCGACCAGCGCCGCCGCCGAGTTCAGCAGCACCGCGTCCCGTACGGGGCCCTGTTCGCCGTCCAGCACGCGGCGGGCGACCTCCGCGTTGTAGGAGGCGTCGGCGCCGCGCAGGGCCTCGACGGGGACGAGGTCGATCCCGACGTCGCGCGGGTCGAAGGTCTCCTCGTCGACCTTGCCGTCGCGGACCACCCACACCTTGGAGGTGGCGGTGGTGGTCAGCTCGTCCAGGCCGTCGTCGCCGCGGAACACCAGCGAGGAGTGGCCGCGTTCGGCGAAGACCCCCGCCATGATGGGTGCCATCCGGGGGTCGGCGACTCCGACCGCCTGGGCCTTGACCTTCGCCGGATTGGCCAGCGGGCCGAGGAAGTTGAACACCGTGCGGATGCCCAGCTGGCCGCGGGCGGCGGCGACATGGCGCAGCGCCGGGTGGAACTTCACGGCGAAGCAGAAGGTGATCCCGGCCTCCTCGGCGACCTCGGCGACCCGGCGCGGGGTCAGTTCGAGATTGACGCCGAGCTTCTCCAGGACGTCGGAGGCGCCGGAGGCGGAGGAGGCGGCCCGGTTGCCGTGCTTGACGACCTTGGCGCCGGTGCCGGCCACCACGATCGAGGACATGGTGGAGATGTTGACCGTCTTGGCGCCGTCGCCGCCGGTGCCCACGATGTCGACGGTCGCGCCCGGCACCTCGATCACGTTGGCGTGGTCGTACAGCGCCCGTACACAGCCGGTGATCTCCTCCACCGTCTCGCCCTTGGCCCGCAGGGAGACCGCGAAGCCGGCGATCTGCGCGTCGGTCGCCTCGCCGCGCATGATCAGATCCATCGCCCAGGCGGTGTCGTCGGCGGACAGGTCCCGGCCGTCCAGCAGTCCGTTCAGCAGGGCAGGCCAGGAGCGGCCCGCCGCGGTGTCGCCTCCAGCGGGGGTCACAGCGCTCATGGCCGCTCCTGATGGTCGTGGATGAGTCCAGGGGACCCGGAGGGGTCCCGGGCTCCACCCTATCCAGCTCCGGAGACGGCGAAGGGCCCCCGTCCGGAGAACGGACGGGGGCCCTTCGCCGTCGTGTGGCGACTGGGGTGAGGCGCTGAAGGCGATCAGTGGTGGCCGTGGCCGCTCGTGATCTCCTTGTACTCCTCGACGGTCGGCTTCGGGATCTGCGCGTCCTCGCCGTAGAAGCCCTTGCTGAGCTTGGCGCGCAGCTTCTCGGTCATCTTCACCTTGCGCCGGACGCCGTTCTCGTCGACCTCCGGGCCGATCTCGATCGGCTTGGGCTGCTCGTGCGCGGTGAGGGTGTACAGCTGCTCCTGGCTGAGCGGCTCGTGCACCTCGATGAACTCGCCGTGCGGCAGGCGCTTGATGATGCCCGTCTCGCGGCCGTGCAGCACCTTCTCCTTGTCCCGGCGCTGGAGGCCGAGGCAGATCCGCTTGGTGACGATGAACGCCAGGATCGGAGCGACGAAGAACGCGATCCGTACGAACCAGGTGATGGCGTTGATCGACAGGTGGAAGTGGGTGGCCCAGATGTCGTTGCCACCACCGACGAGGAGCACGAAGTACAGCGTGATCCAGGCGACACCGAAGGCGGTACGCGTCGGGGCGTTGCGCGGGCGGTCCAGGATGTGGTGCTCGCGCTTGTCACCGGTGACCCAGGACTCGATGAACGGGTACACGGCGATGGCGACCAGGACCAGCGGGAAGATCACCAGCGGGATGAACACACCCAGGACGAGCGTGTGACCCCAGAAGTTGATCTCCCAGCCCGGCATGACACGGACCAGGCCCTCGGAGAAGCCCATGTACCAGTCCGGCTGGGCGCCCGTGGACACCATGTCGGGCCGGTAGGGGCCGATGGCCCAGATCGGGTTGATCGTGGCGATCGCCGAGAGGGCCGCGAGCACACCGAAGACCAGGAAGAAGAAGCCTCCGGCCTTGGCCATGTACACCGGGAGCAGCGGCATGCCGACGACGTTGTTGTTGGTCTTGCCGGGACCCGGGAACTGCGTGTGCTTGTGGTAGACGACCAGGATCAGGTGCGCCACCACGAGGCCGAGCATGATGCCCGGCAGCAGCAGGACATGGATCGAGAAGAACCTGGCCACGAAGTCGTCGCCGGGGAACTCGCCGCCGAAGAGGAAGAACGAGAGGTACGTGCCGACGATCGGCACGGACAGGATCGCGCCCTCCATGAAGCGGATACCGGTGCCGGAGAGCAGGTCGTCCGGGAGCGAGTAGCCGGTGAAGCCGGTGAACATGCCCAGGACGAACAGCAGGAAGCCGAACAGCCAGTTGATCTCGCGCGGCTTGCGGAACGCGCCGGTGAAGAACACGCGCATCATGTGCACGAACATGCCGGCCAGGAAGACCAGCGCGGCCCAGTGGTGGATCTGCCGGATGAGCAGACCGCCACGGATGTCGAAGCTGATGTCCAGCGTCGACTTGTAGGCCTCACTCATCAGCTGTCCCTGCAGCGGCACGTAGCTGCCGTGGTACTCCACCTCGTTCATCGACGGGTGGAAGAACAGCGTCAGGTACACACCCGTGAGGATGATGATGAGGAAGCTGTAGAGGCAGACCTCGCCCAGCATGAACGACCAGTGGTCGGGGAAGATCTTCCGCATGTTGGCCTTGGCCAGGGAGTAGATCCCCAGCCGGCCGTCAGCCCAGTCGGCGACGCGTTCGCCGGCCGGTGCCTTGCCGCGCGAGCGGGACTCGGGGGTCGTTGTGGTACTCATCCGCGCTCCCAGAAGGCAGGACCGACGGGCTCGTCGAAGTCGCCGAGCGCTTCGAGGTAGCCCTCGTCGTTCACGCCGATGCGCAGCTGCGGCAGGGCGTGACCGGCGGGACCGAAGATGACCCGGGCACCGTCGGCAAGGTCGAAGGTGGACTGGTGACAGGGGCACAGCGCGTGATGCGTCTGCTGCTCGTACAGGGAGATCGGGCAACCGACGTGGGTGCAGATCTTCGAGTACGCGAGGATGCCCTCGTGGGACCACTCGAGCGACCGCTTGTCCTTGATGTTGTCCGGCTGGATGCGGACCAGCATCAGCGCGGCCTTGGCGATCTCGGTCTGGAATTCGTGGTCGTGCTCCTCCAGGCCCTCGGGCTTGGCGAAGGTCAGCGAGCCCACGACGAGGTCGGACGGCCGCAGCGGCTCGTTCGTGTTCATGTTGACGAGCAGCTTGCCCTTGGACCACAGGGTGTGGCGCAGCTTGGTCCCGGGCAGCGGCCCGAGGTCGCGCAGCAGCACCACGCCGGAGAGCGGGAACAGGGCGAGCGCGCCGAACATCGTGTTGCGGATCAGCTTGCGACGGCCGAGCGCGGACTCCTTGGCACCCTGGCGGAAGTCGTCCATGACCTTCGCCTTGACCTCGGGCGGGGCCTCGATCGGGTGACGCTCGTCGGCGAGCTCGTGGTCCGACATCAGCGTGCGGGCCCAGTGGACCGCGCCGGCGCCGATGGCGAACATGGCGATACCAAGGGTCATGCCGAGCGCGAAGTTCAGCGCGCTGATGTGGCCGAGCGGCCAGATGTAGACCGACTGGTCGACCGGGATCGTCACATACGCGGCGATGAAGCCGGCGGTGGCCAGCATCGACAGCGTGAACAGCAGGGCGACCGTGCGCTCGGACCGCTTGGCGGCCCGCTCGTCGATGTCCTGGACCCGGGGCTCGTGCGGGGGCAGGCCCGGGTCGGCGAACGGGTTCTTGTCGTCCGCCAGCTTCACGGCGCCGTGGGCGGTGTCCCGCGCTGCGGGCAGGTTCTCTTCGGGAATGTCTTGGCTACTCATGACTTCTTGGCCTTTGCGGTCCGAGCGGCGACCCAGACGGCGAGCGCGATCAGCGCGCCCATTCCGACGACCCACGCGAACAGGCCCTCGGAGACCGGACCCAGTCCGCCGAGCGAAAGGCCGCCAGGGCTTTCGGACTTGTCGCTGTTGACCGCCTGCAGGTACGCGATGATGTCCTTCTTGTTCTGCTCCGACAGCGTGCTGTCGGGGAAGGAGGGCATGTTCTGCGGGCCGGTGAGCATGGCCTCGTAGATGTGCTTCGGCGCGACGCCCTCGAGGCTCGGGGCGTACTTGCCGTGCGTGAGCGCACCACCCTTGCCGGTGAAGTTGTGGCACTGCGCGCAGTTGTTGCGGAACAGTTCACCGCCCTTGGCGCTGTCGGCGCCCTCGGGGCCGTACTGCTCCTCGGTGGGGACGGCCGGGCCGGCGCCCAGGGAGGCGATGTACGCCGCCAGCTGGTCGATCTGGGCCTGGGTGTAGACGGCCGGCTTGTCCGGGATCTGCGCGGCCTGCGAGGTGGCGGCCGGCATACGCCCGGTGCTCACCTGGAAGTCGACCGCGGCGGCGCCCACGCCCACCAGGCTCGGACCGTCAGTGGTGCCCTTACCGCCGGTGCCGTGGCAGCTGGCGCAGCCGACCGCGTAGAGCTTCTTGCCCTCCTCGATGGTGAGGGACTGGGCGGTTTCGTCGGCCTGCGCCTTGTCCGCGGGTGCGAACACGGCGTAGAGCCCCCCGGTGCATGCCAGCGCGAGGAGTAGGACGACGAGCGCCGCCAGCGGGTGGCGTCGTCGTGCGGAGAGCTTTTTCACGGATTACCCCGGTGTCAGGATCTTCTGCGTCGATGCTTCTGGTGGGTGCGCTGCGTGCAGCGCGCGGATGTGGGCCCGCTACTTGATCATGTAGATCGTGGCGAAGAGGCCGATCCAGACGACATCGACGAAGTGCCAGTAGTAGGACACGACGATGGCCGCGGTCGCCTGGTCATGCGTGAACCTCCGAGCCGCGTAGGTGCGGCCCAGGACCAGCAGGAAGGCAATGAGACCGCCCGTCACGTGCAGGCCGTGGAAGCCGGTGGTCAGGTAGAACGCCGAGCCGTAGGGGTCGGAGGAGAGGGACAGTCCCTCGTGCTTGACCAGCTCGGTGTACTCGAACACCTGACCGCCGATGAAGACGGAGCCCATGATGAAGGTGACGATGAACCACCCCCGGAGCTTCTTCACGTCACCCCGCTCGGCGGCGAACACGCCGAGCTGGCAGGTGAGCGAGGAGAGCACCAGGATCGTGGTGTTCGTCGCCGAGAACGGGAAGTTCAGCAGGTCGGCCTTCTCCGACCAGAAGTCGGGTCCCGTCACCGATCGCAGGGTGAAGTACATCGCGAAGAGGGCCGCGAAGAACATCAGCTCGGAACTCAGCCAGATGATGGTTCCGACGCTGGTGAGGTTCGGCCGGTTGACCGACGGGTGCGCGTGCCCGGTATCTACTGTCGTTGCTGTCGCCACGCCGACATTATGTCGGTCGCTTATCCCGCCCTCACTCCCGGGGGTGCTGTTCGGAGTGTTCCCCCCTCCTGGACTGCCCGGATGGCCCACCGGGGACCCTCGGCGGGACCCGTCGAAGAGGTGTCCGAACCAGTGTTGACAAGCGGTCCGAGGGGGTAGCATCCGCGCCATCGGTACCCGAAGTTCCCGACAGAGCCGTGCCCTCTTTCTTACGCGTGGAGGAACAATGCAGGCGACCGCCACGGTGCTGGTCTACAGCGACGACGCCAACACCCGGGAGCAGGTGCGCCTCGCCACCGGGCGGCGGCCGGCTCCGGACGTGCCCGTAGTGGAGTTCGTGGAGTGTGCCACCCACGCTGCCGTCCTCACGGAGCTGGAGCGGGGCGGCATCGACGTGTGCGTGCTGGACGGTGAGGCGGTGCCGATGGGCGGCATGGGGCTGTGCCGCCAGATCAAGGACGAGGTGTTCAACGCTCCGCCGGTGCTGGTGCTGATCGGGCGGCCGCAGGATGCGTGGCTGGCGACGTGGAGCCGGGCGGAGGCGGCGGTCACGTTGCCCGTGGAGCCTGTGGAGTTTGCGTCGGCGTTGGCGTCTTTGCTGCGGGAGAAGCGGTTGCAGAGCGCCTGAGGGGGCGGGGCTTGCTGCAGAACGGCGGCTGCGGGTCCGTTGGGGCTTGTCGCGCCCGCGCGGCGGAGCCGCATATCGATACAGCCCCGCGCCCCTAGGTGGCCTATGCCGCCCTTGGCTCAAGACGTGCGGTGTCTTGGGTGTTCGGGGCCTTGGTGGTGGTCAGGGCGCTGCCTGCTTGCCATTTGGGCCAGTCGAGGTTCCAGTCGCCGAAGCCGTTGCCGAAGGGTTCCATCATGTCGCCGCCCGAGTTGACCACCTCGACGATGTCGCCCTGGCGGACGGTGTCGAAGAACCACTCGGCGTTGGCGGTGCTCATGCCGACGCAGCCGTGGCTGACGTTGGCGTAGCCCTGGGAGCCGACGGACCACGGGGCGGCGTGCACGTACTCGCCGCTCCAGGTCACCCGGGTGGCGAAGCGGACGTTCAGATCGTACGACTCCGAAGAGCCCTCGGCGATGCCCACGGTGGAGCTGCGCATGCGTACGAGGGGTTCCTTGGCGAGGACCACCTTGACGCCGTTGCGGGTCTCGAAGCCGGGCTTGCCGGTGGTGACCGGGATCTGCTTGATCTCCTCGCCGTTCTTGAAGACCGTCAGCTGGTGCGTGGCGGCGTCCGTGAGCGCTATGACCCGGTCACCGGTGCGGAGTGTCAGCGGCTTGGACGCGCCGCCCCGGAGCCGGTCGCCGACCTTGATGCCCTCCAGGTTGCTGCGCACCTCGATGGTGGCCTGGGTGGGCCAGTAGTCCCTCGGCCGGTAGTGCAGCTTCTTGTCGTCGACCCAGTGCCAGGTGCCGGTCACGGCGGGCGTGGAGTCGACCTTGAGGGCGCGTTCCACGACGGCTCGTTGCGCCGGCTCCTTGACGGGCTCGTTGAGCTCGGCGGTGACGGGCTGGCCGACTCCGTAGGTGCCCGCCTCGGGACCGAAGGTGACGGTCAGGCGCTTGTGGGCGCCGGGCTTGCCCGTGGTGAAGGTGATGACCTTGCGGCCGGGGGCCCCGTCCTCGTCCTCGGTGCTCACCCGGACCGTGTACTGGGCGTCGGCGGCCAGCGGGGTGGTGCTGTGCCAGCGGCTGCCGTCGGCGGCCAGTTCGCCCGCCACGTGGCGCCCGGTGGCGTCCACGGCGCTGACGTCCGTGATCCGTCCGTCGGAGTCCTTGGCGACGATCTCCAGGGGCTTGTCGGGGTCGGCCGGCTTGTCCCCGTCCGCGGAGACGCTGAAGGAGATCTGGTCCGCCGCGTCGTACGGCTCGGCGGACAGCGGGTTGCCGCCGGAGAAGCAGCCGGTGACGCCCGCGCCGAGAACGAACACCAGCAGCGCGCGGCCGACGACGCGGCCCCGGCCGGCGCCCGCGCCACAGGAGGACTCTGTGTGTCTCATGGCCTCACCGTAGGAAGCGGCGCGGGCCTTGGCTCTCTGGACGGCCCGAACGGGTGAGGCCGTAGGGAAAAGCCAGGGGCCCGGACGCTCCTGACGGAGTGTCCGGGCCCCTACGTGCCATTCGGCGTGTTACTGGGTGCGGTTCTCACCGCGGTAGTACTCGAACACCCAGCCCCAGATGCCGATCAGGAGCAGCGGCGCCGAGAAGTACAGCAGCCACCAGCCGATCGCGACGCCCATGAAGGCCAGGGCGCCACCCACGGCGAGGGACAGCGGCTGCCAGCTGTGCGGGCTGAAGAACCCGACCTCGCCGGCGTCGTCGGCGACGTCCGCTTCCTTGTTGTCCTGCGCGCCCACGTCGACCCGCCGGGCGGTGAAGCCCAGGTAGAAGCCGATCATGATGCTCAGGCCGAACGCCAGGAAGAGGGCGGTGGTGCCGACCGGCTCCTTCGACCACACGCCGTAGACCCCGGCCATGACGAGGAAGAAGACGCTCAGCCACATGAACATCTTGCCCTGGATCTTCACTTGCCGGCCTCCTTGCCGCCGGAGAGGGCCTTCTCACCGTGACCGGCGTTCTCGAGCTCGTCGAGTGCGGCGATCTCCGGGTGGTGCAGGTCGAACGCCGGCGATTCGCTGCGGATGCGCGGCAGGGTGATGAAGTTGTGCCGCGGCGGCGGGCTGGAGGTCGCCCACTCCAGGGAGCGGCCGTAGCCCCACGGGTCGTCGACGCCGACCGGCTTGCCGTACTTGGCGGTCTTCCAGACGTTGTAGAAGAACGGCAGCAGCGACAGGCCGAGCAGGAACGAGGCGATCGTGGACACCGTGTTCAGGGCGGTGAAGCCGTCGGCCGCCAGATAGTCGGCGTACCGGCGCGGCATGCCCTCGACACCCAGCCAGTGCTGGACGAGGAAGGTGCCGTGGAAGCCGATGAACAGCGTCCAGAAGGTGATCTTGCCGAGCCGCTCGTCCAGCAGCTTGCCGGTGAACTTCGGCCACCAGAAGTGGAACCCGGCGAACATCGCGAACACCACGGTGCCGAACACCACGTAGTGGAAGTGCGCCACCACGAAGTAGGAGTCGGAGACGTGGAAGTCCAGCGGCGGCGAGGCCAGGATGACGCCGGTCAGACCACCGAAGGTGAAGGTGATCAGGAAGCCCAGCGTCCACAGCATCGGCGTCTCGAAGGAGAGACTGCCCTTCCACATGGTGCCGATCCAGTTGAAGAACTTCACACCGGTCGGGACCGCGATCAGGAAGGTCATGAAGGAGAAGAACGGCAGCAGCACACCGCCCGTGACGTACATGTGGTGCGCCCACACCGTCACCGACAGACCCGCGATCGCGATGGTCGCGCCGATCAGACCCATGTAGCCGAACATCGGCTTGCGGGAGAAGACCGGGATGATCTCGGAGACGATGCCGAAGAACGGCAGCGCGATGATGTACACCTCGGGGTGGCCGAAGAACCAGAACAGGTGCTGCCAGAGCAGCGCACCGCCGTAGGCCGAGTCGAAGATGTGTGCGCCGAACTTGCGGTCGGCCTCCAGCGCGAACAGCGCGGCGGCGAGCACCGGGAAGGCGAGCAGCACCAGCACACCGGTCAGCAGCACGTTCCAGGTGAAGATCGGCATGCGGAACATCGTCATGCCCGGAGCGCGCATGCAGATGATCGTGGTGATGAAGTTGACCGAGCCGAGGATCGTGCCGAAGCCGGAGAAGGCCAGACCCATGATCCACATGTCGGCGCCGATGCCCGGCGAGCGGACCGCGTCCGACAGCGGGGAGTAGGCGAACCAGCCGAAGTCGGCCGCGCCGTCCGGGGTGAGGAAGCCACCGACCGCGATCAGCGAGCCGAACAGGTACAGCCAGTAGGCGAACATGTTCAGCCGCGGGAACGCCACGTCAGGGGCGCCGATCTGCAGCGGCATGATCCAGTTGGCGAAACCGGCGAACAGCGGCGTCGCGAACATCAGCAGCATGATCGTGCCGTGCATCGTGAACGCCTGGTTGAACTGTTCGTTCGACACGAGCTGCAGGCCCGGCCGGGCCAGCTCGGCGCGCATGACCAGGGCCATGACGCCGCCGATGACGAAGAACACGAACGACGTCACCAGGTACAGCGTGCCGATCGTCTTGTGGTCGGTGGTCGTCAGCCACTTGACGACGACCTCGCCACGGCTCTGGCGCCGCACCGGCAGCTCGTCCTGGTAGTGGGACCCTGCTGCCGCGGCACCCTGGGGTTCGTTGAGGATGCTCACAGGATGTTCGCCTCCCGGTTCCTCTCGTGCTCCGTCTGGGCGATGCCAGCGGGCACGTAACCGGTCTGCCCCTTCTTCACAAGGTCCTTCAGGTGCTGCTCGTAGCGCTCGGGGGAGACGACCTTCACGTTGAACAGCATCCGGGAGTGGTCGATACCGCACAGCTCGGCGCACTTGCCGAGGAAGGTGCCCTCACGGTTGGGGGTCACCTCGAAGGCGTTGGGGTGGCCGGGGATGACGTCCTGCTTCATGAGGAACGGCACCACCCAGAAGGAGTGGATGACATCACGCGAGGTCAGCACGAAGCGGACCCGCTTGCCCTCGGGCAGCCACAGGGTGGGGCCCGGGTTGTTGGTCTGCGGGTTCCTGGTACCAGGGATACCGCAGTCGTAGACACCGCCGGCGTCGGCCGGGAAAGCCTTCTTGTAGCGTTCCGGAACCGACTCGAGATCCTTGGACGTCTTGGCGTCGCCCGTGGAACCCTCGACGTTCTCGATGTAGTTGAAGCACCAGCTCCACTGGAAGCCGACCACGTTGACGGTGACGTCGGGATTCTTCTCGAGCCTCAGCAGCTCGGATTCGTCACGCGCGGTGAAGTAGAAGAAGACCGAGACGATGATGAGCGGAACGACCGTGTACAACGCCTCGATGGGCATGTTGTACCGGGTCTGCGGAGGAACCTCCACCTTGGTGCGGCTGCGCCGGTGGAAGAAAGCACTCCACAGGATCAGGCCCCACACGAGCACGCCGACGACGAGCGCGGCGGCCCAGGATCCCTGCCACAGGGAGAGGATCCGCGGAGCCTCTTCCGTGGTGGGGGTGGGCATACCGAGGCGGGGGAAGTCCTCCCACGTGCAACCGGTGGCGGTCGCCAGGACCAGGCCCGCGGTCAGTGCCTGCAGCAGCTTTCGCCGCATCGGGCGCCGCGGCATGGGGGTACCTCCCACGCCCTTCGGGCCGTGGGGGAGGTCGGAGCCGTTGGGACTCACGTAGCGCCTTCCCGAGAGTCTCGCCCGCGCGGATGGTGGCTGCGGCCTTCTCGCTGGTCGGTCGCCGCCCTGCGTCGGGCAGGGGTTTGGATGTTTATGCGGACCAAACCCTAGCCGACGCCTTTCGGGGCGTTGCGAGGAGGGGGGCTTAGTGGGTGGGACGGTTCGCTGATTTGGCGGGTGCGGGACGTCGCGGGCCGGTCGCGCGGTTCCTTGTGCCCCTTCCGGCGCTTAGCGTGGGGCTGTGTACTTCGATGCCGCTTCCGCAGTCCCCCTCCACCCCGTTGCCCGTCAGGCGTTGACGGCCTCTCTCGACGAGGGGTGGGCGGATCCTTCGCGGTTGTACAAGGAGGGGCGGCGGGCGCGGTTGCTGCTGGACGCGGCGCGGGAGGCCGCCGCGGAGGCGGTGGGGTGCCGGCCGGACGAGCTGGTGTTCACCTCGTCCGGGACCCGGGCGGTGCACGACGGGATCGCGGGGGCGCTGGCCGGGCGGCGGCGCGCCGGGCGTCACCTGATCGTGTCCGCGGTCGAACACTCTTCTGTGCTCCATACGGCCGAAGTTCACGAGGCGGCCGGAGGATCGGTCACCGAGGTCGCGGTGGACCGCACGGGAGCGGTGAGCCCGTCCGGGTACGCCGAGGCGCTGCGGCCGGACACCGCGCTGGCGTGTCTGCAGTCGGCCAACCACGAGGTGGGGACGGTGCAGCCGGTGGCGGAGGTGGCCGAGGCCTGCCGGGCGGCGGGGGTGCCGCTGCTGGTGGACGCGGCCCAGTCGCTGGGCTGGGGGCCGGTGGAGGGCGGCTGGTCGCTGCTCACGGCCAGCGCGCACAAGTGGGGCGGGCCGTCGGGGGTGGGGTTGCTCGTCGTACGCAAGGGGGTGCGCTTCGCGCCTCAGGGGCCGCGCGACGAACGGGAGTCGGGGCGGGCGGCCGGGTTCGAGAACGTGCCTGCGATCGTGGCCGCGGCTGCCTCCCTGCGGGCGGTGCGGGCGGAAGCGGCCGAGGAGTCGGCACGGCTGCGGGAACTGACGGAGCGGATCCGGGCGCGGGTGCCCCGGCTGGTGCCGGACGTGGAGGTGGTCGGCGATCCCGGGCGGCGGCTGCCGGGGATCGTCACGTTCTCCTGTCTGTACGTCGACGGGGAGACGCTGCTGCACGAGCTGGACCGCGCGGACTTCTCCGTGTCCTCCGGGTCCTCGTGCACCAGCAGCACGCTGACGCCGAGCCATGTGCTCAGGGCGATGGGCGTGCTCAGCGAGGGCAACGTCCGGGTCTCGCTGCCGCCGGGCACGCGGGAGGAGGACGTCGAGCGGTTCCTGGCGGTGCTGCCGGGGCTGGTGGCCGGGGTGCGGGAGAAGCTGGGTGCGCCGGTGTCCGCGGGGGACGTGGTGACGCAGGAGCAGGACGACGCGCTGGTGGTGGACGCCCTGGGCCGACGCTGCCCGGTCCCGGTGATCGAGCTGGCCAAGGTGATCGGGGACGTCCCGGTGGGCGGCACAATCCGCGTCCTCTCCGACGACGAGGCAGCCCGCCTGGACATCCCAGCCTGGTGCGAAATGCGCGGCCAGGAATACCTGGGCGAGCAACCAACCCCCCAAGGCACGGCCTACCTAATCCGCAGAACCATCTGATCCCCCCGGGGACGCGAGGAACCGCGCACGTCCAGAACAACACCGGACCAGCACCCAACCAGGGGCGCGGGGAACTGCGCATCTTTTAGGGGCGCGGGGAACTGCGCGACCAGCCCCCACGCACCCGCACAGGAACCGTCGCCTCAGCTCAGGTGCGCCCGCACTTCCTCCGCCGCCTCGTCCCCGTACGCCTTCATGAAGCGCTCCATGAAGTGCCCCCGCCGCAGCTGGTACTCCTGCGTCCCCACCGTCTCGATGACAAGCGTCGCCAGCATGCACCCCACCTGCGCCGCCCGCTCCAGGGAAACGCCCCACGCCAGCCCGGACAGGAACCCCGCACGGAAGGCGTCACCCACCCCGGTCGGGTCGACCTTGCGCTCCTCGTCGGGGCAGCCGACCTCGATCGTCTTCTCGCCGGCCCGCTCGATACGGACCCCGCGCGCGCCGAGCGTGGTGACACGGTGGCCGACCCGTTCGAGGATCTCCGCGTCGCTCCAGCCGGTCTTCGTCTGGACGAGCCCCTTCTCGTACTCGTTGGAGAAGAGGTACGTCGCACCCTCCAGCAGTATCCGGATCTCCTCGCCGTTCATCCGGGCGATCTGCTGGGAGAAGTCGGCGGCGAACGGGATGTCCCGGGAGCGGCACTCCTCGGTGTGCCGGAGCATGCCCTCCGGGTCGTCCGCTCCGATGAGGACCAGGTCGAGGCCGCCCACGCGGTCGGCGACGGTCTTGAGCTCGATGAGGCGGGCCTCGCTCATCGCACCCGTGTAGAAGGAGCCGATCTGGTTGTGGTCGGCGTCCGTGGTGCACACGAAGCGCGCGGTGTGCAGGGTGTCGGAGATGCGAACGGATTCCGTGTCGACGCCATGCCGGTCCAGCCAGGCCCGGTACTCGTCGAAGTCGAAGCCCGCGGCCCCGACCAGGATCGGGCGGGTGCCGAGCTGGCCCATTCCGAATGCGATGTTCGCGCCCACGCCGCCCCGGCGCACGTCGAGGTTGTCGACCAGGAAGGACAGCGAGACCGTGTGCAGCTGGTCCGCTACGAACTGGTCGGCGAAGCGGCCGGGGAAGGTCATGAGGTGGTCGGTGGCGATGGAGCCGGTGACTGCGATGCGCACGGCGTGGATTCTCCTGGGGGGAGGCGGGTTGACACTTCACGCTACCGGGTGGGAGCGACCCGTAGAAGCAACCAAAACTACCCGATAGTAGATCTTTCTTCGTGACCTTCCGCGTGCATACGGTGCCGACATGACGAACATCAAGGTCCACGCCTCCGCCCCGGTCGACCTCGAGGGCGGCCTGGCGTCGCTGCGCGGCGACTGCGCCCGGATGGTCCCCCACTGGACGGTGCCGGAGCGGGCGGCGGCCCGGCCGGTGTCTCCTTCCCTGATCCACGGCGTGAGCGTGCCTCCCGCGTCCGCCCGGCTGCTGGACGCGATGTCGGAGTACGGCGACTGAGCCGACCCGCGGGAACCGTGCGCTCCCCCGCTGCGTCCCATCGCTGTCCCCCGTAAAGGGGATGCGGGATACGACCCTTCAGCAGCTCCGGTATGACCGGGCATGGGTCTACCGGGACAGTTGTGCAGCCGAAGGAGCGATGCGGTGAACACCGAGCGACCCGACAACGACGACGCCGAGGCGCGCGCCGCCGACAGCACGCGCGACACCGGGGGCGCTTCGGTCAACGCCGGGGAGCCGGACACCCCGGAACCCGACACGACGAAGCCGGACACCACCCAGCCGGAGACCACCGACCCGGAAGCCGCTGCCGAGGAGCCCGCGGAGAACGGCCCCCAGGCGGATCCCGAGACCCCTCCCGAGACCCGTGCCGAGTCCGGTGACGAGTCGGGTGACGAGCCCGGTGACGGCGAGACCGTTGTCGGAGACCACCCGGCCGACGCCCGCCGCTCCGATGAGGAGCCCGCCGAGCGCCCCGGGCGCCGGCGTTCGCCCGCGCTGATCGCCTCCGTGGCCGCCGCCGTGCTGCTCGTCGGCGGCGGCGGGGCCTATCTCGCCGCCGGCGCCTCCGGTGACACGGGAGGCGGCGGTAGCGTCCCGGGTGCCAACGGTGACGCCACTCCCCCGCCGCTCGCCCTGGACGGCCCGTCCGAGGAGACCGCGAACGGCATCGCGCCGGGCGAGCCCAACCCGTACGGCGCCACCTACCGCGCCGACGGCACGCTCCCGGACGGTCCCGGCTCCGCTCCGGTGTACCGGGCCCGAGGGGAGGTCACCCAGCAGCAGGTCCGCACGCTGGCGAAGGCGCTTGGGCTCGACGGCGCGCCGGTCGCGGAGGGCGGGGCCTGGCGGATCGGCGGACAGGACGGTTCCGGGCCCACGCTGCGGGTGGACCGGCAGGCCCCCGGGTCGTGGACGTTCAGCCGGAACACACCCGGCACCGACAACTGCAAGGGCGCCACGTGCAAGCCGTCCGGCGGTGACGGTCCCGTGGTGAGCGAGGCCGGGGCGAAGAAGGCCGCGACACCCGTGCTGAAGGCCGCGGGGCAGGACGACGCGAAGCTGGACGCGAGTCAGATCATGGGCGGCAAGCGCGTGGTGAACGCCGATCCCGAGGTCGGCGGGCTGCCGACGTACGGCTGGACGACCGGCGTGGTCGTCGGCGCCACAGGCGAGGTGGTCGGCGCCAACGGCCGGCTCGCGGAGCCGGTGAAGGGGGACGTCTACCCCGTGGTGGACGCCCAGGAGGCGCTGGAGCTGATGAACGCGGCTCCGGGCGCCGGGCGCACCGCGGACATCGGCGGCTGCGCCACCGCCGTACCGCTGGAGGAGGACCGGCAACAGGAGGAGTGCGGTCCGGCGACGAAGCCGGCCGGGGACACGGTCGAGGTCGATGCCGCCGTGTTCGGGCTGGCCGCGCACTCCGTGGACGGGCGGCCCGCCCTGGTGCCGTCGTGGCTGTTCGAGGTGCGGCCGGCGGGCGCGCAGGAGGCGTTCACGGTGACGCATCCGGCGGTCGCCCCGGAGTTCCTCGCCCCGCGCTCGCAGTCCGGCGAGGCGAGTCCGCGGCCTTCGGGGCCCGGTGACGAGCCGACCGGGGTGCCCTCGGCCCGGGAGGTCGACGTCGAGGGTTACACAGCCCAGGGCAAGGAGCTGACCGTGGTCTTCACGGGCGGTGTGTGCGCCGACTACAAGGTGACGGCACGCGGGAGCGGTGATCGGGTGACGGTGCGGGTGACCGAGACGCCGTGGCCGGGCAAGGTGTGCATCATGATCGCCAAGCAGTACCAGGAGACGGTGCAGCTGGACGCGCCGCTGGGCGACCGGAAGGTGGTGGACACGGACGGCGAGCCGGTGCCGCTGCACAAGGACGGCGCCCGGCTGCCGGCGCCGCCCACCCGGTAGTACCGGATACCGGACGGAGAAAGCCCGAAGGCGGCGGCCCTGTCGAAAGGGACCGCCGCCTTCGGGCTGTGCTGCCTCAGGCTGTGCTGCCTGGAGCTGTGCTGCGGGGGAAGGCCCCGGCTCAGCTGAAGGAGTCGCCGCAGGCGCAGGAGCCGGTGGCGTTCGGGTTGTCGATCGTGAAGCCCTGCTTCTCGATGGTGTCGACGAAGTCGATGGTGGCGCCGCCCAGGTACGGAGCGCTCATGCGGTCGGTGACGACCTTGACACCGCCGAAGTCCTTCACGACGTCACCGTCGAGAGAGCGCTCGTCGAAGAAGAGCTGGTAGCGCAGGCCGGAGCAGCCCCCGGGCTGGACGGCGACGCGCAGGGCGAGGTCGTCACGGCCTTCCTGGTCGAGCAGGGCCTTGACCTTGGACGCGGCGGCGTCGGTCAGGACGATGCCGTCGGTAACGGTGGTGGTCTCGTCCGATACGGACATCTACATCTCTCCCGGGTTGTACGGAGACTGCTTGCCGACGGTTGCAACCGGCGGGACCGCGGATTCATTCCGGGCCGGGCGCGTGATTTCCTCGCCTCGTTCTTCATGCTCGCACACGCCGTGCCGAGCCGAAACCGGCTCCTGTGGGGCCTCCCGGGAACGAACCGGCGCCGGCCGGGATTCACGTCACATGGACGCTATGCCCATCGTCAAAGTGACGTGAACCGGCTATGATGGATAGCGTCATTTCGACGAGAAGTCGCCACAGACGAGAAGTCGCCAGAACAGAAAGGGTGCGTGTCGTGACCACCGCCCAGACCCAGGAGCTCGACGTACAGCCGACGCCCCTCGCCCTGCTGCTCCTCGGCCGTGAGGCCGACCCGAAGAGCGAGCGCGGTGTGGAGTGTCCCGGCGACCTCCCCTCCCCGTCCGACCCTGATCTGGTGGAGCGCGCCCGCGCGGCCAAGGAGAAGCTCGGGGACAAGGTCTTCGTGCTCGGCCACCACTACCAGCGCGACGAGGTCATCCAGTTCGCCGACGTCACGGGCGACTCCTTCAAGCTGGCCCGGGACGCCGCCGCGCGCCCGGAGGCCGAGTACATCGTCTTCTGCGGTGTGCACTTCATGGCCGAGTCGGCGGACATCCTCACCGGTGACGACCAGAAGGTCGTCCTGCCCGACCTCGCGGCCGGCTGCTCCATGGCCGACATGGCCACCGCCGAGCAGGTCGCCGAGTGCTGGGACGTGCTGACCGAGGCCGGGGTGGCCGAGCAGGTCGTCCCCGTCTCGTACATGAACTCCTCCGCCGACATCAAGGCGTTCACCGGCAAGCACGGCGGCACCATCTGCACCTCCTCCAACGCCCGCCGCGCCCTCGACTGGGCCTTCGAGCAGGGCGAGAAGGTCCTCTTCCTTCCCGATCAGCACCTGGGCCGCAACACGGCGGTGCGGGACATGGGGATGTCCCTGGAGGACTGCGTCGTCTACAACCCGCACAAGCCGAACGGCGGGCTGACCACGGAGGAGCTGCGCGGCGCGAAGATGATCCTGTGGCGCGGCCACTGCTCGGTGCACGGCCGGTTCAGCCTCGACTCGGTCAACGACGTACGCGACCGCATGCCGGGGGTGAACGTCCTGGTCCACCCCGAGTGCCGGCACGAGGTCGTGGCCGCCGCCGACTACGTCGGCTCGACGGAGTACATCATCAAGACGCTGGAGGCGGCCCCGGCCGGCTCCAAGTGGGCCATCGGGACCGAGCTGAACCTCGTCCGCCGCCTGGCGAACCGTTTCGCGCCCGAGGGCAAGGAGATCGTCTTCCTCGACAAGACCGTCTGCTTCTGCTCCACCATGAACCGCATCGACCTCCCCCACCTCGTGTGGGCCCTGGAATCCCTCGCCGAGGGCAACCTGGTCAACCGCATCGAGGTGGACAAGGAGACGGAGGCGTTCGCCAAGCTGGCGCTGGAGCGGATGCTGGCGCTGCCGTAGCGGATAGGCATGACGGATGACCAAGGGCCCCGTCCGCATCACCTCGGTGTGATGCGGACGGGGCCCTTCGTCGTGCCGGTGGGTCAGACCTGCGCCGGTGCGGGCTCCTGGGAGGCCTCACCCTGCGCCGCCCCGCCCTTCTTCGCCGCCCGCTTCTTCGCGCGCCGCTCCTTGCGGAGCTCCAGCATCGCGTAGAGCGTCGGCACCAGCAGCAGGGTCAGCAGCGTCGACGTGATCAGACCGCCGATCACCACCACGGCCAGCGGCTGGGCGATGAAGCCGCCCTCGCCGGTGACGCCGAACGCCATCGGCAGCAGGGCGAAGATGGTCGCCAGGGCCGTCATCAGGATCGGCCGCAGACGGTGGCGGCCACCCTCCAGTACGGCCTCGACGACGCCGTATCCCTGCTTGCGGTACTGGTTGACGAGGTCGATCAGCACGATCGCGTTGGTGACCACGATGCCGATCAGCATCAGCATGCCGATCATCGCCGGGACGCCCATCGGGGTGCCGGTGACCAGCAGCAGGCCGATCGCGCCGGTCGCCGCGAACGGGATGGAGACCAGCAGGATCAGCGGCTGGGCGAGCGACCGGAAGGTGCCGACCAGCAGCATGAAGACGATCGCGATCGCGGCCAGCATCGCCAGGCCCAGGTTGAGGAACGCCTCCTCCTGGTCCTCGGTCACGCCGCCGATCTCCGCCGTGGCGCCCGCGGGCAACGTCAGCCCGGCGATCTTCTGCTGGAGCGCCGCGCCCACCGCGCCCGTGTTGTCACCGGTCGGCTTCGCCGTGACGGTGGCCGCGCGCTGGCCGTCGATACGGGTCATGGAGACCGGGCCGTCCACCACCTCGACCGTGGCGACGTCGCTCAGCTTCACCGGGCCCAGGCGCAGGTTCTTCAGCTCCGCCACGGTGGTGGCCGGCTTCTCCGAGCGGATGACGACGTCGCGCTCGGTGTCGTCCAGGACGGCCTTGGCGGCCGGGGTGCCGCGCACCGCCTGGGCGACGGCCGCACCGAGGGTCTGGTCGTTGAACCCGGCCTCGGCGGCCCGGTCGTCGGCCTTCACGGAGATGCGGGGCACGCTCTGCGCCAGGTCGCTGGTGACGTCCGTGACGTTGTCCAGGGAGGCGACCGCGTCCCGGACCTGGTCCGCCGCCTTGCGCAGCACCTGCGCGTCGGCCGCCTTGACGACCACGCTGAGGTCCTGGTTGCCGAAGCCGTCACCGGCGGCGACGGTGGTGGTGCCGATGCCGTCGAGCTCCCCGAGGCCCTTCTCGATGCTGTCCGTGACGTCCTCGGAGGAGGCGTCGTCCTCGAGCATCACCTGGTACATGGCCTGGTTGCTGTCCGTACCGCCGCCGAAGGCCGCCATGAAGCCGGACGAGCCGACCGTCACCTGGTAGTCCTTGACGCCCTCGGTGTCCGAGAGGAGCTTCTCGACCTTCGCGGCCTGGGCGTCGGTCGCGGCCAGGCTGGTGCCGGGCTCCAGCTCCTGACGGACGGTGAGGACCTGCTGCTGTCCCGGGTCGAAGAAGTTCGTCTTCAGCAGCGGTGCCATCGCGAAGGTGCCGATCAGCACGACGACCGCGATGGCGACGCTCGCCAGCCTGCGGCGGGTCGCGAAGCGCAGCACGGAGAGGTACCCGCGCTGGAGGCGGCTCCTCGCCTCCTTCTCCTCGGCGAGGCGGCGCGCCTCCTCGGCGTCCTCGGGAGTGCCCTTGGGAGCGCGCAGGAACCAGTACGACAGCACCGGGACGACGGTCAGCGAGACCAGCAGGGACGCCAGCAGCGCGGCGGTGACGGTGAGGCTGAAGGAGCCGAACAGCTCGCCCACCATGCCGCCGACCAGGCCGATCGGCAGGAAGACGGCGACCGTGGTGAGCGTCGCGGACGTGACCGCGCCGGCCACCTCGCGTACGGCCTTCATGATCGCCTCGTGGCGCTCCTCGCCGTAGCCGAGGTGCCGCTTGATGTTCTCCAGGACGACGATGGAGTCGTCCACGACCCGGCCGATGGCGATGGTCAGGGCGCCCAGCGTCAGCATGTTCAGCGACAGGTCACGGGTCCACAGCACGATCAGGGCGAGGACCACGGACAGCGGGATGGACACCGCCGTGACCAGGGTGGAGCGGACCGACGCCAGGAAGACCAGGATCACCAGGACGGCGAAGAGCAGACCGAGCGCGCCCTCGGTGGTCAGGCCGTCGATGGCCTTGGCCACGGCCGGGCCCTGGTCGCTGACGACGGTCAGGGTGGCGCCGTCGCCCAGGTCCTCGCGGAGTTCGGGAAGCTTGTCCTTCACGGCGTCGGAGATGGCGACGGCGCTGCCGTCGTGGTCCATCGTCGCCATGACGGCGAGGCTGGGCTTGCCGTTTGTGCGGGTGAGGGAGTCGGCCCGGGCCTCCTCCTCGGTCACGGTGGCGACGTCGCCGAGGCGGACCGGCTTCCCCTTGCCGGGCTCACCGGTGACCATCAGGTCCTTGATCTGCTTCAGCGAGGTGAACCCGCCGCCGACCTGGACGGTGCGGTTGGCGCCGTCCTCGTCGAAGGAGCCGGCCGGGACGGTCGCCCCGCCGGCCTGGAGGGCCTGGGACAGCGACTGGGTGGTGAGACCCGCCTTCGCCAGCTTCGCGGTGCTGGGGGTGACGGTGACCTGGAGGTCGCGCACGCCCTCCACCGAGACCTGGCCGACGCCGTCGATGCCCTCCAGCGCGGGCACCACGGTCCGGTCCAGCTCGTCGGCGAGCGCCTGCTGGTCCTGGTCGGAGGAGACCGCGAGCACCACGGTCGGCATGTCGTCGGTGGAACCGGCGACGACCTGCGGGTCGACGTCGTCCGGGAGGCGGGCGCCGGCCCGGTTGACTGCCTGCTGGACGTCGGCCACGAGCTGCTGGGTGTCGTTGCCGTAGTCGAAGGACGCCATGATCACGGCGTTGCCCTCGCTCGCCGTCGAGGTGACGCCGGAGATGCCGTCGACGGCCTCCAGGCTGTCCTCGATGGGTTCGACGACCTGCGCCTCGACCACGTCCGGGGACGCGCCCTGGTACGGCGCGAGCACGGACACCATGGGCAGTTCGATGGTCGGCAGCAGCTGCTGCTTGAGCTGGGGTATCGCGATCGCCCCGAAGACGAGCGCGATGATCGACATCAGTCCGATCAGCGCTCGTTGCGCGAGGCTGAATCTGGACAGCCAGGACATGGTCAGGGTCTCTTTTCCGTGGAGCGGCAGAAGTCCGGAGGGCGGGCGCGCGCAAGTGGGCGCCCGATCTACACCCTGGTCCATCGCCGGGGGCCGATCCGTAGACCCGAGGTCCGATTCCTTATCCGGCGCATACTCCCGCCGCAGTACGCCCCGCCGGATTCACTCCACCCTTGGACGGACCAGCCCCGACTCGTACGCGGTGACCACCAGCTGGGCTCGGTCCCGGGCGCCCAGTTTGGCCATGGCGCGATTGACGTGGGTCTTCACGGTGAGCGGACTGACTTCGAGACGTTCGGCGATCTCGTCGTTGGAGTGCCCGCCGGCCACCTGCACCAGCACCTCCCGCTCGCGCACGGTGAGCGACTCGAGCCGTTCGGCGCGGGCCGGGTCCTCGTCGCCGCCCGGGCCCTCCTGGGCGAGGAAGCGGGCGATCAGGCCCTTGGTGGCCACCGGGGACAGCAGCGCCTCCCCCTCGGCGGCGATCCGGATGGCGTTCAGCATCTCGCCGGGTTCGGATCCCTTGCCGAGGAAGCCGGAGGCGCCGGCCCGCAGCGACTGCACCACGTAGTCGTCGACCTCGAAGGTCGTCAGTATCACCACCCGGACCCCGGCGAGTTCGGGATCCGCGCTGATCATGCGGGTGGCGGCGAGCCCGTCGGTGCCGGGCATCCGGATGTCCATCAGGACGACGTCGGGGCGCTGCTCCCGGGCCAGCCGGACCGCCTCCGCGCCGTCGGACGCCTCCCCGACCACCTCCATGTCCGGCTCGGAGTCGACGAGCACGCGGAAGGCGCTGCGCAGCAGCGCCTGGTCGTCGGCGAGCAGAACACGGATCGTCATACGGGCTCCAGCGGCGCGGTGGTCAGGGGCGGCCGTCCTCGGCCGCGGACGTGCGGGGCTTGACGGGAAGGATCGCATGGACGCGGAAACCGCCGCCGAAGCGGGGACCGGTGGTGAGGGTGCCGCGCAGGGCGGTGACGCGCTCGCGCATGCCGAGCAGTCCGTGCCCGCCGCCGGGTGCCGGGTCGTGGTCGTCGCCGCTGCCGTCGTCGAGGACGGTGATCTCGATGTGCGGTCCCACCCGGACGACGCTGATCTCCGCCCGTGCCTCGGTCCCGGCGTGCTTCTGCACGTTGGTCAGGGCCTCCTGCACGATCCGGTAGGCAGCCAGGCCGACGGCGGCGGGGAGTTCGGTGTCCTGGTCGGCGCGGGCGACCTCGACGCGCAGTCCGGCGCTGCGGAACGTCCCCGCGAGCTCGTCGAGGCGGTCCAGGCCGGGCGCGGGCTCGGTGGGCGCCTCGGGGTCGCCGGACTGGCGCAGCAGGCCGACCGTGGCGCGCAGCTCGCCCAGCGCGGAGCGGCTGGCCTCGCGCACATGGGCGAGGGCCTCCTTGGCCTGGTCGGGCCGTTTGTCCATGACATGGGCGGCGACGCCCGCCTGGACGTTGACGAGGGCGATGTGGTGGGCGACCACGTCGTGCAGATCGCGGGCGATGCGCAGGCGCTCCTCGGCGACCCGGCGGCGGGCCTCCTCCTCGCGGGTGCGCTCGGCCCGTTCCGCGCGTTCGCGGATCGCCTGGATGAACGCGCGCCGGCTGCGTACGGCGTCCCCGGCGGTGGCGCCGATGCCGGTCCAGGCGAAGATCGCCAGGTTCTCCTGGGCATACCAGGGCAGCGGGCCGGCCGCCATCGCGGTGCCGGTGAGGACGGTCATGGTGAGCAGGCCGATCCGCCAGGTGGTGGGGCGGTCGGTGGCGGAGGCGACGGTGTAGAGCGCGACGACGGCGCACATGACGACGGGGGCGCGGGGGTCGCCGGTGACGGACTCGGCCACGGAGGCGGCGCCGGCCAGCGCGAGCACCGTACGGGGGGCGCGGCGGCGGAAGACGAGCGCGGCGGCGCCGAGGGCCATCAGGACCAGGCTGAGCGGGTCGGGGGTGCGGAGCTGCCAGCTGACGCCGTCGGAGCTGTGCGGGGCGACGAAGGATCCGGCGATCATGCACAGGAGGACGCCGGTGGCGATGGCGGCGTCCAGTGCGAAGGGGTGCGCCCGGAGCCGGCACCGGGCGCGTGTCAGGGTGCTCACGGCTGATTACGGTAGCCGGGGTTGCCCCCGGCCGGGTGAGGTCGCGCGGGGGCACCGAGGGAGACACCCGGTCCTAGGAGACTCCCGGGATGAGGCCGTCGTCGCTCAGCAGCTCCTGGACCTCCTCGAGCGTCGCGTCGGGCGACGGCAGGATCAGGTCGGAGGGCTCCAGGGTGTCGTCCGGCAGGGGCTCGCCGAGTTCGTGCACCTTGGCCAGCAGCGCCTTCAGGGTGGCGCGGAAGCCGGGCCCGTCGCCGTTCTCCATCTCGGCGAGCAGTTCCTCGTCCAGCTTGTTCAGCTCGGCGAGCCGGCTCTCGTCCAGCGTCAGCTGCCCCTCCCCCATGATCCGTACGATCATGTCGCCCTCCTCGGCGTGGGCTACTGCTTGTCGAACCGCGGGGTGTCCTGCGGCTGCTGCTGGGGCTGCTGCGTCGTCTCGCCGCCCTCGATGGCCTGTCGGTCACCGGTGCCGCCTCCGGCCAGCTCGGCCTTCATGCGCTGCAGTTCCAGCTCCACATCCGTACCACCGGAGAGCCGGTCCAGCTCGGCCTGGATGTCGTCCTTGTGCATCCCGGACTGGTCGTCCAGGGCGCCGGAGGCCAGCAGCTCGTCGATCGCGCCGGCCCGCGCCTGGAGCTGGGCGGTCTTGTCCTCGGCCCGCTGGATGGCCAGCCCGACGTCGCCCATCTCCTCGGAAATGCCGGAGAAGGCCTCGCCGATCCGGGTCTGCGCCTGGGCGGCGGTGTACGTGGCCTTGATGGTCTCCTTCTTGGTGCGGAAGGCGTCCACCTTGGCCTGCAGGCGCTGGGCGGCGAGGGTGAGCTTCTCCTCCTCGCCCTGGAGCGTGGCGTGCTGGGTCTCCAGGTCCGTGACCTGCTGCTGGAGCGCGGCGCGGCGGGAGAGCGCCTCGCGCGCCAGGTCCTCACGGCCGAGGGCGAGCGCCTTGCGGCCCTGGTCCTCCAGCTTGCCCGACTGGGACTGGAGCTGGTTGAGCTGGAGCTCCAGCCGCTTGCGCGAGGTCGCCACGTCGGCGACGCCACGGCGGACCTTCTGGAGCAGCTCCAGCTGCTTCTGATACGAGTAATCGAGGGTTTCGCGCGGGTCCTCGGCCCGGTCAAGGGCCTTGTTCGCCTTCGCGCGGAAGATCATCCCCATACGCTTCATGACACCGCTCATGGGCTTCGCGCGCCCCCTTCTGACGGACTCCAGCTCCAGCCACTGCAACAGAACCCACAGTACGGGCCCTGCATCCATTACCGCACTGTTCGGGGACGGATGCGCTCATCCCCAAGGACGACTGACGGCTCCTCCGCTCCGGCGTGAGGAGTAGGTGGTTCCCGGGGCACGCCGGACGGACGTCCCGGAGACCCCCAGTACGTCCCCTCTGTCCTTTTGGAGACGTCCGACGTTGCCGGATCGTTCCCCACAAGGCTGGGGTCCAACCCCGGCCACCCCGTACCCTTGGGTTTTGTGTTCCGTAGCCGTGCCAAGGAAGAGAAGGCATCGCTCGCCGACAAGGCGACGGTGACCGACTCCAAGCAGACCCGTCACCCGGAGGCCCCCAAGGGCCGTCCCACGCCCAAGCGCAGCGTGGCCCAGTCGCAGCGTCGCAGCGTGGCCAACACGTCGACGACGCGCAAGGAGGCCGCCAAGCGGCAGCGTGAGGAGCGCCGTGCCGCACTGGAGCGTCAGCGCCAGGCGCTGGCGAGCGGCGACGAGCGCTATCTGCCCGCCCGCGACAAGGGGCCGGTGCGCCGGTTCGCGCGTGACTTCGTGGACTCGCGGTTCAACATCGCGGAGTACTTCCTGCCGATGGCCGTGGTCATCCTGGTGCTGAGCATGATCCAGGTGCCCCAGTTGCAGAACGTCGCGCTGCTGCTGTGGCTGGTGGTCATCGTGATGATCGTGCTCGACTCGGTCGTGACCGGGTTCCGGCTGAAGAAGCAGCTGGCCGAGCGCTTCCCCGACGAGAACCGGCGCGGTGCCGTGGCCTACGCCCTGATGCGCTCGCTCCAGATGCGCCGGCTGCGACTGCCCAAGCCCCAGGTCAAGCGCGGGGAGCGGCCCTGACCACCACGCCGTTCGCCGACGGCGCGGCATCGGACCGGCTGGGCGGGCCTGGCGGTCTGCGCGACGTCGTCCGGCAGGAGCTGGTGGCCCGCCAGCTGGAGGAGCAGATAGTCGGGCGCTTCCCGGTCGGACGGCGGCTGCGGGTGCTCGACGTGGGCATGGGCCGGGGGGCGCAGGCGCTGCGGCTGGCCCGGGCCGGTCACCAGGTGACGGGTGTCGAACACGACGCGGCGATGATCGCCACCGCGCGGGAGTCCCTCGCCGGGGAGCCGGAGGGCATCCGGGAGCGGATGCGGATCATCGAGGGGCAGGCCGGGGACACCGGTGTGCACTTTCTGCCGGGCAGCTTCGACGTGGTGTTGTGTCATGGCGTGCTCATGCAGGTCGAGGAGCCGGATGCGTTGCTGGCGGGGGTGGCCCGGATGCTGGCGCCCGGGGGGCTGGTGTCCCTGCTGGTGCGGAACGGTGACGCGGCGGCGATGCGGGCGGGGGTGGCCGGTGACTGGGCCGGGGCGCTGGCGGGTTTCTGTACGGCGACGTACGGGCTGAAGAGGCTGACGTCGACGCTGGCGGGGATCGGGGCGCCGTTGCACGCCTGGTACGGGGTGCGGGTCTTCACGGACACGGTGGTGGACGACGGGGTTCCTTCGTCCGACCTGGACGCGCTGCTTACGGTCGAGGACCGGGCGGGGCGGACGGATCCGTACCGGGGGGTGGCGTCTTTGCTGCACCTGTGCGGGGTCCGCGGCTGAGTTCTTTCGCCCCCGCCGCCCCTTCCCGTCCCGTCCCTGGGGGCTTCGCCCCCGGACCCCCTTTGCGCAGTTCCCCGCGCCCCTGAAGGGGCCCGGGGAACTGCGCGAGCAACCACCCGCCGACCCGCGCGTTCGGGGTCGAAGGGGCAGCGCCCCTTGGGGACGGGACGGGAAGGGGCGGCGGGGGCGAGGCAAGGGTTTGGGCCCCGCCCCCGGGGGCTTACGCCTCTTCCGGCTCCGGCTCCGGCTCCGCGTGCAGGCTCATCGGGCCGTAGATCTCCGTCGTGTCCTCCAGCAGCCGCACCTGGTCGACGCCCCCCTCCGCGAGAGCTTTCCAGTTCTCCCCGATCCAGGACTCCGCGTCCCCCTGTGTGGAGAACTCCTCCGGCGGCACCGCGGGCTCGACCTGCGTCCCGTCGGCCTTCTCGAACCGCCACGTCCATGCCGCCATGTACGCCTCCCATGGGTATGAGCACACTGCATGACAGAAGCCGGATCTTGGTCCGGCTCCTGACCAAGAGCGTAGTCGGACGCGCATCGGCTGTGGGCGCAGGTGAGAATCGGGGCGTGGAACTCACTCTGCTCGGCACCGGTGCCCCCGCCGGACTCCCCCGCCCCGACTGCCCCTGCGCGGCATGCGCGTCCGCGGCCGGTACCGACGCGCGGGCGGCCACCTCACTGCTCGTGGACGGCGCGCTGCTGCTCGATCTCACGCCGGGCACGGCGTTCGCGGCGGCCCGCGCGGGGCGTTCGCTGGGCGGCGTACGCCAGGTGCTGCTGTCGCACCCGCACGACGGCCCGGCGGTCGAGGTGCCGGCCGGGCTGCCGCAGCCGGGACGGGTGCCGGACGGGCGGGAGTTGGCGCTGCTGACGGGCCATCGGGTGCGGGCGGTGGCGCTGGACTCGCCCGGCACCGGTTACGCCGTCACCGGCCCGGACGGGCAGCGTCTGCTGTACCTGCCGCCGGGCGGAGCGCCGGCCGGGCTGGAGGAGCCGGCCGAGCCGTACGCGATGGCGCTGCTGGACGTCGTGGGGCGCCCGGACGCGCTGGCGCGGCTGCGGGGGGTGGGCGCGGTGGGCCCGACCACGGACGTCGTCGCCGTACATCTGGACCACGACGTGCCGCCGGGTGCGGAGCTGCGGCGGCGGCTCGCGGCGGCCGGGGCGCGTGCCGTGCCGGACGGGACCACGCTGGAGGTGGGCGCCTACGAGGACGTGCCCGACGTACCGCGCCGGACCCTGGTGCTGGGCGGGGCGCGTTCGGGCAAGTCGGTGGAGGCCGAGCGCCGGCTGGAGTCGTTCCCGGAGGTGCAGTACGTGGCGACCGGCGGGTCGCGCAACGGGGACACCGAGTGGGCGGCGCGGGTGACGGCGCATCAGGAGCGGCGGCCGGGGTCGTGGCGGACGGTCGAGACGTGCGATCTGGTGCCGCTGCTGAAGGACGACGGGCCGCCGCTGCTGATCGACTGTCTGTCACTGTGGCTGACGGACGTGATGGACTCCGTGGGGGCGTGGGACGACGCCGAGTGGGCGGACGGCGGGGAGCGGGAGCTGCGCGAGCGGGTGCGGGCGCTGACGCAGGCGGTGCGCGAAACCCGGCGGACGGTGGTCGCCGTGTCCAACGAGGTGGGCTCGGGCATCGTGCCCGCCACCGCGTCCGGCCGCCGCTACCGGGACGAACTGGGACGGCTGAACGCGGCGTTCGCGCAGGAGTGCGAGCACGTGCTGCTGGTGGTGGCGGGGCAGGCGCTCGTCCTGCGGGGGTGACCCGGGGCCGGGTCAGGGCCTGTCCGGCCCTAACGCTTCGGCGGCGATGGCGGCTTCCGGGCGATGATCCGGTAGGCGTTGGCGAACGGGGTGTGGCGTACCAGGGGTGACAGCGCCAGGTCGGTCATCGCCGCGGCGATCACCAGTGGGGTGCCCGCGCGGAGCAGCACCCTGCGCAGGTGCCGCTGGAACGGGGTCGGCGGGATGGCACGCCAGGGGGTGTCCGGGGCGGGCAGCGCGTGGGAGAGGGCCAGGGCGGTCAGCCCGGCCAGGTCGTGCGGTACGTGCGCGGCACGGTGCCCGTCCGTGATGAGCGTGCAGCCGCGTTTCTCGAGCTCCGCGCGGAGATTGCGCCGGGGCAGGAGGTGCAGCCGGCGGGGCTGGTCGTAGGGCAGCCACCAGCGGCCGAACAGGGCGGCGAAGGCACAGCGCGGGTCCAGGGTCTCGATGAGCAGGTGGCCGCCGGGGCGCAGGGCGTCCAGCGCCGCGTGGAGCTCCGCCCGGGGGTCCGTGGTGTGCTCCAGGTGGTGCAGCAGGCTGACGACGTCGTAGCGTCCGGCCAGCCGGGCCATGACCGTCGGGTCGGTCAGCGGCCCGATGTGCGCCTCCTCGACGCGGCCGAGCGCCCGGGCCTTCTCGACGCGCGCGGTGAGGTCGGTGCCGTCGAAGGCGGTGTACGGGAAGAACTCCCGTGCGGTCTGCGGGAAGCGGGCGAGTCCCGTGCCGACGTCCAGCCAGCTCTCCGGTTCGCCGAAGGGGAGCATCGCGCGGGCGGCGGCGCGGCGGCGGTGCCGTACGGCGTGCAGGGCGAGGACGCGTTCGGTGGCGGGGTCGCGGGGCGCGCCGCGCACGGCCCGCCGGTAGAAGGCGAGGCCCTCCGCGGTGAGGCGGGGATTCTGGAAGGTGTGACCGCAGTCGCGGCACTCGTCGACGGTGAACAGACCGGGCCGGTGCCGGCGCAGGTCACCGGTTCTCAGCCGGTTGCGCAGCCGCGCGGAGCCGCACCAGGGGCAGTCCGCGCGGCGCGGCTCGTGCACCCGCGCGGAGCCGTGGGGGGCGGGGATCGCGGGGTCTGGGGTCGGTGCGGACATGGGTGGCTCCCGGCGTGAGGGGGTACGGCGCGGACGATGTCCGGCAATCCGAGCAAAACGTTACGTATAGGGGGGCCTTCGGGGGTGGAGCGGCGCCGGGGTGGCGTGGTGGGGATGAGGCCGGGTGCGCGGGGCTGACCGGGTGCGACGTGGTGTTCGATCGGGGCCGGTACTGTTCGGCGAATGAGCTCGCTTGATATCGACGACTTCACCGATCTGATCGAGCGTCCGGACAGCGGGGTGCGCCGTGACGCGGAGGCGCGCCGGGAGCGTCAGGTCGTGCCGCCCGGGTCACTGGGCCGCCTCGACGAGCTGGGCGAGTGGCTGGCGGCGGCGCAGTCGGCGGTGCCGGTGCGGCCGATCGAACGGCCGCGGGTGGTGCTGTTCGCCGGCGATCACGGGATCGCCGAGCTGGGTGTCTCCGCGCGGGCCGCGGGCAGCGCCTCGAACTTGGTGCGGGACATCCTGGACGGCGGCCGTCCGGTGTCCGTGCTGGCACGGCGGCTGGGTGTGCCGGTGCGGGTGGTCGACATGGCCCTGGACTGCGATCCCGGGTCACTGCCCGAGGACGTGGTCCGGCACCGGGTGCGGCGGGGCAGCGGGCGTATCGACATCGAGGACGCGCTGACCGCGGAGGAGGCCGAGGCGGCGTTCCGCGCGGGGATGGCCGTCGCGGACGAGGAGGCCGACTCCGGCACGGATCTGGTGGTGCTCGGCGATGTGAGCGTGGGCGGCACCACGGCGGCGGGTGTGCTGGTGGCGGCGCTGTGCGGCACGGACGCGTCGGTGGTGACCGGGCGCGGGGGGCTGGCGATCGACGACCTGGCGTGGATGCGCAAGTGCGCGGCGATCCGTGACGCGCTGCGGCGGGCGCGGCCGGTGCTGGGCGACCAGCTGCAGCTGCTGGCGACGGTGGGCGGGGCCGATCTGACCGCGATCACCGGGTTCCTGCTGCAGTCCGCGGTGCGGAAGATGCCGGTCCTGCTGGACGGGGTCGTGTCGGCGGCGTGCGCGCTGGTGGCGCAGCGGGTGGCGTTCCGGTCGCCGGACTGGTGGCTGGCGGCGCACTCGAGTGGGGAGCCGGGGCAGGCGAAGGCGCTGGACCGGATGGCGCTGGAGCCGCTGCTGACGCAGGGGGTGACCGTCGGGGAGGGGACGGGGGCGTTGCTCGCGTTGCCGCTGGTGCAGGCGGCGGCGGCGTTGGCTGCGGAGTTGCCGGAGCGGCCGGACGAGGCGGCGGCGGAGCCGCAGGGCGATACCGCCTCGCGTCCCTGAGGTGCGTCCGGTTTGCCGCCCAGCCAGTCCTCCAGGGCGCGGCGGGGGCCGGACCAGCGGCGGTCGTGACGGTGGGAGCGCAGGATGGACCGGGCCCGGGCGCGGCGGAGCCGCAGGGCGATACCGCCTCGCGTCCCTAAGGTGCGTCCGGTTTGCCGCCCAGCCAGTCCTCCAGGGCGCGGCGGGGGCCGGACCAGCGGCGGTCGTGACGGTAGGAGCGCAGGATGGACCGGGCCCGGGCGCGGGGGCGGTGACGGTAGAAGCGCCGGGCCCACAGGGATCCGGGCCGCGCCAGCCGTACCGAGCCGATCAGGGCCACGAGCGGGATGATCACGCCGAAGACCGCGAGCCGCGCCTTGCCCTTGCTCAGCGCGATCAGCGCGAAGAGGAAGTTCACACCCACGGTTCCGGCGACGCCCGCACGGTTCTGGAGCTCGTCCTCGGACAGGTCGTTGACGCCGAACGGGGTGAAGCCCGCCAGCAGCAGGCCGACCAGGGCGGCGGTGAGGACGACCATCTCCACGCTCTTGCGGCCCGCCTCGGTCCAGTACACGTCGTCGAGATGCAGGATGAGCGCGAACTCGTCCAGGACCAGCCCCACGCCCACGCCGAACAGCACCGCGCTGAGCACCGAGCCGAAGCCGTGCCGGCCGCCCGCCACCGCGCCGAAGCCGCCGACGACGGTGAGGATGACACCGGGCACCACGTGGTGGATGTGCACCGAGCCGGCCGTGACGTTGCCGAACGGGCCTTTTCCCGCCCGGATCAGACGGGTGACGACCCGGGTGATGACGAACGTGAGGACAAAGGCGGACAGCGCCAGGAGCAGCGGCAGCTTGCCCGGCTCGATGATGTTCCGGTCCAGCCAATGTCCCATATGAGCACTTTATCCACGGCCGTCGTGGGCGCCCCGACGACCGAGCTGTAGTCTGCGCCGGTGCCCGCCCCCTCCGCCTCCCCCGTCGACGGTCTGCGCTTCGCCTTCGGCACGCTCACCGTGCTCCCGGTCCGGGTCACCCGCTGGGACCGGCCGGCCGCGCGCGCGGGGATGCTGTGCGCCCCGCTGGCCGGGCTTGCGGTCGGCGCCGCGGCCGCCGCCGCGGGATGCCTGTTGCTGGTCCTCGGCGCGGGCGCGCCGCTCGCCGCCGTGGCCACCGTCGCCGTACCGGCCGCCCTGACCCGGGGCCTGCATCTCGACGGACTGGCCGACACCGCCGACGGGCTCGGCAGCGGCAAGCCGGCCGAGGACGCCCTGCGGATCATGAAGCAGTCGGACATCGGGCCGTTCGGGGTGATCACGCTTGTCCTGGTCCTGCTGGCCCAGGCGGCCGCGCTGGCGCAGGCGTACGGGGACTCCTGGGCGCACGGGGCCCTGGCGGCCGTGGTGTCGGCGGTCGTGGCACGGCTGGCCCTCACCCTGGCCGCCCGCGCGGGCGTGCCGCCGGCGCGGCCGGAGGGGCTGGGCGCGGCGGTCGCGGGCGTGGTGCCGTCGGCGGGCGCGGTGCCGGTCGCCCTCGCGGTGGCCGGGGCCGCCGCGGCCGGGGGCGCGTTCCTGGGGGCGTCCGACGTCGTACGGGCCGTCGCCGCGGTGGTTCTGGCCGTCGCCGCCGGTGAACTCCTGCTGCGGACGTGCGTCCGCCGGTTCGGAGGGGTCACCGGCGACGTGTTCGGCGGGCTCGCGGAGACCGCGGCGACGACCGCGCTCGTCGTCATGTCACTGGGTTGAAAAGATCTCCGAGATCCTCTGCGGTCCCCCGGGCCCCGTGGCTACCGTGTCCGCCGAACTCATCACAGATCGGGGGATGTTGATGCCGAAGTTTCGTCGTGCACTGGCCTGGATCGTCGACTTCGCGCTGGTCGTGGCGCTGGCCTCGGCGCTCGCGGTGCTCACCTTCAACCGGATCTCCGCGCTCGTCACCGACGTGCCCGAACTCGCCGCCCGCGGCGGCTTCGACCTGCTGACCTCGCGCGGTGACGTGGTCGACACCTCGGAAGAATTCGGCCTGTCCCTGTGGAACAAGTCGGTGCTCTACGTCGAGCAGGCCTTCGGGCTGCTGATCGTCGCCATGTTCCTCTACCAGTGGGCGTGCCTCACCCTCGCCGGGCGCACCGTCGGCAAGGCGCTGACCGGGCTGAAGGTCACCCCGCGCAGGCCCGGACGGGCGGCGCGCAGGGCGGCGGTGACCACGGCCACGGACGTCGCCGTGTACGCCGTGGCCTGTGTCCTGCTGGTGGAGGGGCAGATCGCGCTGTCGGTCCTGGTGTGGGCGGTCGCGGTGGCCCTCTTCCTGTTCAACGCGCTGCCCGTGCTGGGCCCCGCGCGACGCTCCCTCGCCGACCGGGTGGCGGGCACCGCCGTGACCGGCCTCGGCCTCAGCAGGCCCGACGCCACGCATCCAGTGCGTACCGCTTGAGCAGTGAACTCAGCTTCAGGCGCCGGGAGTCGGCGCAGAAGCGGCGGGTGGGCAGCTCGTACTCGACGTGGAAGACGGCCTTGTCGGCCTCGACGAACGGGGTCAGCTCGGCGCACTCGCCGTACTGGGCGCACTGTTCGTTGACAGCGAAGTCGAAGTCACCGACCAGCTCCGGGATCTGGCCGAGATCGTTCTTCAGCCCGACGGCCAGTCCCCGCTCGTGGGCGAGCCGGGCCACGAGGCGGTTGTAGCGCAACTGGTCGCCGGCGGTGAGCGGGAAGCCGGTGCGGTTGCGGTAGCCGTCCATGTTGTCCGGCTCGACCGCGTCGAAGCCCTTGTCGCGGCACATGTCGAGGCGCCGCGCCATGAGCGGCTCCAGTACGTCGACGCGGCGGATGTCGAGCCAGCGCTCGCCCTCCCAGCCGTTGCCCCGGCCGATCACCGCCTCGGGGAAGTCGCCGGCGTCCGGGCGGAACTCCTCCCAGGCGCCGGTGGAGAGGTAGCAGATGACCTTGCGGCCGTCACGGTGCAGTTCGGCGACCGTGTCCGCGGAGTGGTCGAAGCCGTCGATGTCGTAGACCGGGACGTCGACGGAGGTGTCGAGCCGCCCGCTGAGCTGCCACTGCCAGGCCGTGCCGGGCCGGGGCCGCCAGCGGTCGCCGGGCGGCGCCTTAGCGTCGGGCCCCGGCGCGGTGGTGCAGGCCGCCAGCAGCAGGGCGAGCAGCGTGACAAGCAGGGACGGTCGTCGCACCGGGCGTCCTCCAGGGGGACAGGCGGCGGCGTGGCCGCCGTACAGGGACTTCAAGGATGATCGTGTCCGCCCGGCGGTGCGCCGACGGGGTCCCGGACATGGCCGGAACGTCACCAAAGGGTGAGCCCCCGCAGGAATGAGGGGACGCACAGACGCGCGTAGTCTCGTGCCGAGTGTTCGCCGCACCGGGGATGGCCCCGGCGGGACCGCACCCGCACAGCGCGATTAGGGTCGGCTGCCGGGCCCGGTCGACCCACACGTTTCGGCCACAGCAACTTCACATCGGAAGCGAGATTTCACCACCGTGACTGCTCTCACTCTCAGCACCGCCGCGGTCCCCGGCCTGCGGGCCGACGCGATCGTCATCGGTGTCGCCAAGGGCTCTGCCGCACAGCCCGGAGGCCCGGTCGTCGCACCGGGCGCCGAGGCCGTGGACCAGGCGTACGACGGCGGGCTCGCCGGCGTCCTGGAGACTCTCGGCGCGTCCGGTGCCGAGGGCGAGGTGACGAAGCTCCCCGCGCCGGCCGGCTTCAAGGCGCCGCTCGTGGTGGCGGTGGGCCTCGGCGCCCAGCCCGAGAAGGACTCCGGCTACGACGCCGAGGCGCTGCGCAAGGCGGCCGGTGTGGCCGCCCGCGCCCTCTCCGGCACCAAGAAGGCCGCGTTCGCGCTGCCCCTGGCGGACGCGGCCGACGCCGGCGCGGTCGCGGAGGGCGTGCTGCTCGGCGCGTACTCCTTCGACGCCTACAAGGAAAGCGGCGACTCCGCCGGGAAGGGCAAGAACGGCAAGGCCCCGCTCGCCGAGGCGGCGCTGCTGGGCGGCAAGCCCCGCGACAAGGCGTACAAGGCCGCCGTCGAGCGCGCCACCGCCGTCGCCGAGGAGCTCAACCGTGCCCGCGACCTGGTCAACATGCCGCCGAACGACCTCAACCCGGAGGCTTTCGCGGCCATCGCCCAGGCGGCGGCCAAGGAGCACGGCATCAAGGTGCAGGTGCTCGACGAGAAGGCCCTGGCCAAGGGCGGGTACGGCGGCATCCTCGGCGTCGGCGCCGGGTCGGCGTCCGCCCCGCGTCTGGTGAAGCTGTCGTACACCTCGCCCAAGGCGAAGAAGCACCTCGCCCTCGTCGGCAAGGGCATCACCTACGACTCCGGCGGCATCTCGCTGAAGCCGGCCGGCCACAACGAGACGATGAAGTGCGACATGAGCGGTGCCGCCGCCGTGTTCGCCGCGGTCGTCGCCGCCGCCCGCCTGGGCCTCGAGGTCAACATCACCGGCTGGCTGGCGCTGGCCGAGAACATGCCGTCCGGTACGGCGACCCGCCCGGGCGACGTGCTGCGCATGTTCAGCGGCAAGACCGTGGAGGTGCTCAACACCGACGCCGAGGGCCGTCTGGTCCTCGCGGACGCGCTGTGGGCCGCCTCGCAGGAGAACCCGGACGCCATCGTGGACGTCGCGACCCTGACCGGTGCGATGGTGCTGGCGCTGGGCAACCGCACGTTCGGGATCATGGCGAACGACGACGCGTTCCGCTCCGCGGTGCACGAGGCCGCCGAGGAGGCCGGCGAGCCGGCCTGGCAGATGCCGCTGCCGGAGCACCTGCGCAAGGGGATGGACTCGGCCACCGCCGACATCGCGAACATGGGTGAGCGGATGGGCGGCGGGCTGGTCGCCGGCCTGTTCCTGCGCGAGTTCGTCGGCGAGGGCATCACCTGGGCGCACCTCGACATCGCGGGTCCGGCCTTCAACGAGGGCGGCCCGTTCGGTTACACGCCCAAGGGCGGTACGGGTTCGGGGGTGCGCACCCTGGTGCGCCTCGCGGAGCAGGCCGCCGCCGGCGACCTGAGCTGACGCCGCCTCGGATGACGGGGCCTCGCGCGCGGGTAGGGCGAGGGGCTGTCGTCCGGATCATGCCGCGGGGAACCGGCGGTGCCTGGCCGGCACCGTGAGCAGGGCCCGGCGCGTGCAACTGCGAGGCAGAGGAGGGCGCCAGGGCAAGAGCCCTGGCGACCGACGTCAACGCCGCGGACGCGCGTGCCGGGCCCCGCGTCCGCGGCATGGTCTGAACGAGAGGCCCCGAGTCCCGTCGCCAGAAGTGGGACGTCTCACACCACGGCCCGGCGTCTCTTACGCCCTCGACAAGTGCGAGGATAGGGCTCGGCAGGACAGGGCCCCACCTAAGGGCCGAGAACAATGAGCGGCCGGACACCAGCCGCCGACCGGTCACTGGAGACCGGCGTGGCGCACATGCATGGAGGACGTGACGTGGCGAACGACGCCAGCACCGTTTTCGACCTAGTGATCCTCGGCGGTGGCAGCGGTGGATACGCCGCGGCCCTGCGCGGGGCACAGCTGGGCCTGGACGTCGCCCTGATCGAGAAGGACAAGGTCGGCGGTACCTGCCTGCACCGGGGATGCATTCCCACCAAGGCCCTGCTGCACGCCGGCGAGATCGCCGACCAGGCCCGCGAGAGCGAGGCGGTCGGTGTCAAGGCGACCTTCGAGGGCATCGACATCGCGGGCGTCCACAAGTACAAGGACGGGGTCGTCTCCGGTCTGTACAAGGGCCTGCAGGGTCTCATCGCCTCCCGCAAGGTGACGTACATCGAGGGTGAGGGCCGGCTGTCCTCCCCGACCTCGGTGGACGTGAACGGCCAACGCATCCAGGGCCGGCACATCCTGCTCGCGACCGGTTCCGTGCCGAAGTCGCTGCCGGGCCTGACCATCGACGGCGACCGGATCATCTCCTCCGACCACGCCCTCGTCCTGGACCGCGTGCCGAAGTCCGCGATCATCCTGGGCGGCGGCGTCATCGGCGTCGAGTTCGCCTCCGCGTGGAAGTCGTTCGGCACCGAGGTGACGATCGTCGAGGGTCTGAAGCACCTCGTCCCGGTCGAGGACGAGAACTCCTCCAAGCTGCTGGAGCGCGCGTTCCGCAAGCGCGGCATCAAGTTCAACCTGGGCACCTTCTTCCAGAAGGCGGAGTACACCCAGGACGGGGTCAAGGTCACCCTCGCCGACGGCAAGGAGTTCGAGGCCGAGATCCTGCTCGTCGCCATCGGCCGCGGCCCGGTCTCCCAGGGCCTGGGCTACGAGGAGGCCGGGGTCGCCATGGACCGCGGCTACGTCCTCGTCGACGAGTACATGCGCACCAACGTTCCGACCATCTCCGCCGTCGGTGACCTGGTCCCGACCCTCCAGCTCGCCCACGTGGGCTTCGCGGAGGGCATCCTCGTGGCGGAGCGGCTGGCCGGTCTGAAGACCGTCCCGATCGACTACGACGGCGTCCCCCGGGTGACCTACTGCCACCCCGAGGTCGCCTCCGTGGGCATCACCGAGGCCAAGGCCAAGGAGATCTACGGTGCGGACAAGGTCGTCGCCCTGAAGTACAACCTGGCGGGCAACGGCAGGAGCAAGATCCTCCAGACCACGGGCGAGATCAAGCTCGTCCAGGTCAAGGACGGTGCGGTGGTCGGCGTCCACATGGTTGGCGACCGCATGGGCGAGCAGGTCGGCGAGGCCCAGCTGATCTACAACTGGGAGGCGCTGCCGGCCGAGGTCGCCCAGCTGATCCACGCCCACCCGACGCAGAGCGAGGCACTCGGCGAGGCCCACCTGGCCCTGGCCGGAAAGCCCCTCCACGCGCACGACTGACGCCCTCGGTCACCGGGCGCGACGACACAGACTTCCGCACTTCTAAGGAGCAACCGAAACCATGGCGGTTTCCGTAACCCTTCCGGCGCTCGGCGAGAGCGTCACCGAGGGCACTGTCACCCGCTGGCTGAAGGCCGAGGGCGAGCGCGTCGAGGCCGACGAGCCGCTGCTCGAGGTGTCGACCGACAAGGTCGACACCGAGATCCCGGCCCCTGCCTCCGGCGTGCTGACCTCCATCAAGGTCGCCGAGGACGAGACCGTCGAGGTCGGCGCCGAGCTGGCGCTGATCGAGGACGGCAGCGGCGCCCCCGCGGCCACCGAGGCGCCCGCCGCCGAGCAGGCGGCCCCGCCGGCTCCGGCCCCGGCCCCGCAGGCCCAGCCGTCCACCGAGCAGCCCGCCCCGGCTCCGGCGCCCACCGCCGAGGCCGCGGCCGGCGGCGGTTCCGCGCAGGGCACGGACGTGGTCCTGCCGGCGCTCGGCGAGTCCGTCACCGAGGGCACCGTCACCCGCTGGCTGAAGTCGGTCGGTGACACCGTCGAGGCCGACGAGCCGCTGCTGGAGGTGTCGACGGACAAGGTCGACACCGAGATCCCCGCCCCCGCGTCCGGCACGCTGCTGGAGATCGTGGTCGGCGAGGACGAGACGGCCGAGGTCGGCGCCAAGCTCGCCGTCATCGGCGAGGCCGGTGCCGCTCCGGCCGCGGCGCCCGCCCCGGCCGCCCCCGAGGCCCCGGCGCAGCCCGCGCCCGCCCCGGCCCCGGCCGCGCCCCAGGCCCCGGCGCAGCCCGCCCCGGCCCCGGCTCCGGCTCCCGTTCCGCAGCAGGCCGCTCCGGCTCCGGCCGCCCCGGCGCCCGCTCCGGCCCCGGCCCCGCAGGCTCCCGCGGCTCCGGCCCCGGCTGCCGCGCAGGCCACGGACGAGGGCGCCTACGTGACCCCGCTGGTGCGCAAGCTCGCCGCCGAGAACGGCGTCGACCTGTCCACCGTCAAGGGCACCGGCGTCGGCGGCCGCATCCGCAAGCAGGACGTCCTCGCCGCCGCCGAGGCCGCGAAGGCCGCCGCTGCGGCTCCGGCCGCCGCCCCTGCCGCGCCCGCCGCGAAGAAGGCCCCCTCCCTGGAGGCCTCGCCGCTGCGCGGTCAGACCGTGAAGATGCCGCGGATCCGCAAGGTCATCGGCGACAACATGGTCAAGGCCCTGCACGAGCAGGCCCAGCTGTCCACGGTGGTCGAGGTCGACGTCACCCGTCTGATGAAGCTGCGCGCCCGCGCCAAGGACGCGTTCGCGGCCCGTGAGGGCGTCAAGCTCTCCCCGATGCCGTTCTTCGTCAAGGCCGCGGCCCAGGCGCTGAAGGCCCACGCGTCGATCAACGCCAGGATCAACGAGGCCGAGGGGACCATCACCTACTTCGACACCGAGAACATCGGTATCGCGGTGGACTCCGAGAAGGGCCTGATGACCCCGGTCATCAAGAACGCCGGTGACCTCAACCTGGCCGGCATCGCCAAGGCCACGGCGGAGCTGGCGGGCAAGGTCCGCGGCAACAGGATCACCCCGGACGAGCTGTCCGGCGCGACCTTCACCATCAGCAACACCGGTTCGCGCGGCGCGCTGTTCGACACGATCATCGTGCCTCCGGGCCAGGTCGCGATCCTCGGCATCGGCGCCACGGTGAAGCGTCCGGCCGCCATCGAGACGGAGGAGGGCACGGTCATCGCCGTCCGCGACATGACCTACCTGACCCTCTCCTACGACCACCGCCTGGTGGACGGTGCCGACGCGGCCCGTTACCTGACGGCGGTCAAGGCGATCCTGGAGGCCGGCGAGTTCGAGGTCGAGCTCGGCCTGTAGACGTCGTCCGCCGAGGCATACGCCTGTGCCCCCACCCGGAGTTCCCGGGTGGGGGCACCTGCGTTCACGGGCGTGGGGCCCGTGTTCCGTTCGGGGTCACGCCGGTGGCTGCGGGACGACCGCGGTCCACGGGTCGTTGCACACGAGCTGGTTGCCGGGGACGCTGCAGAACGTCTCGACCACCGCGCCGGTGGTGGTGATCACCTGCACGTTCAGCGTGTTCCCCTGCTCGGTCACCGTGATGGTGCAGGCGTTCATCGGGGCGCGCACGTTGTCCGACAGGTCCGTCCACGTGTACATGCCCACGTTGGCCTGGAGGGACCGGGTGCCGACCCGGATCTCACTGTCGGGGTTGATGACGCCGGTGTACTGCTGGGAGCCGCGGTTGTAGCTGTCGATGCTCACGCATGGCCCGGCAGGTCCGGGAGGACCGCTGGGTCCGGGAGAACCGGAGGGTCCGGGGGGACCGGAGGGTCCAGGAGAGCCGTCGGCTCCAGGAGGACCGGAGGGTCCGGGAGGACCGGAAGGCCCGGGAGGACCGGAGGGTCCGGGGGGACCGGAGGGCCCAGGAGGACCGGAGGGTCCGCGTTCGCCCTTGCAGGGGTCGTAGTGGTCGTAGCCGCACTTACCGGGGTCGGTGCCGTCCCAGCTGACGCCGGGGGCCGCCACGACACCGGACGGCGAAACGCCGACAAGGGCGACGGCGAAGATCATCGCGCCCCCCAGTCGAAGACCGTGTCGTCGGGCCGAGACTCGCGCGGGCGCGGGTCTGGGCCGTTTGTCTCGCATCATCGTCGTTCTTGTCCCATCTGATCGAGGGAAAAATCGCAGGATCATTTTCAGAACGGACGACTCGTTCGCGGCGCACAACACGCATTACCGGTCAGATCATCACACAAAGTCACCTGGTCGGCTCAGAGGGGACGGCGTGTAAGCCTCGTCTCACCTGGGCGAAAGCGCCCCTGTGCGCCCCTGTGGCGTGGGTTCACGGCCGTATTGTCTAAACGTCAAAGCCCCCCGGGGGCCTGTGGGGCCCCTTCCTAAGGAGCCCTCATGACCGCGCCCGTCGTCCACTCGCTGCGCGAACAGATCCGCGAGCACATCCTGGAAGGGATCATCAGCGGACGATGGAAGCCGGGCGAGCGGATCGTGGAGCGGCGGATCGCGACGGAGCTCGAGGTCAGCCAGACACCCGTCCGTGAGGCGCTGCGCGAGCTGGAGTCCCTGCGGCTGATCGAGTCCGCGCCGAACAAGGGCGTACGGGTGCGGAATCTGACGGCCGCCGACCTGGAGGAGAGCTACCCCGTCCGGGCCGGTCTGGAGGCGATCGCCGCGGAGCTGGCGGCGGGGCGGCTGGCGGAGGACTGCTCGGCGCTGGAGCCGCATGTCGCCGCGCTGTACGAGGCGGACCGGCTGGCGGACGGGACCGGGCAGGTGCGGCACACGGTGGCGTTCCACCGGGAGTTGGTGCGGGCGGCGGGGAACTCGGTGCTGCTGCACACGTGGGAGGGGCTGGGGATCGAGGTGTTCACGGCGCTGTCGATACGGTGGCTGGGGACGGTGCAGCAGTCGTATGCGGAGGAGCATGAGGAGCTGGTGGCGGCGTTCCGGCGGCGGGATCCGCGGATTGCGGAGCTGGTGAAGGCGCATGTGCTGGGGTGCGCGCCGCGGGCGTAGGCGGGGGGTTGTTTCGCCCCCGCCGCCCCTTCCCGTCCCGTCCTGGGGGCTTCGCCCCCAGACCCCCATTTTGCGCAGTTCCCCGCGCCCCTTCGGGGGGCCCTTGCTCTTCCGCGCACACGCGCCCTCACCTGCGCAAACGCCCGGAAAAACAGTCACCGCGTGCCACCATCGGAGACACCCCGTGCCGACTTTCTCGTGATCAAGAGAATTTGGCCCTACATCCTTTGATCGATCATCGATCAGGGAGTTATTGTCGCCACGGACTTCCACCGAAGTCCCCGCCCTGTCCTGCCAAAGACCAAGGGCACCCCAACCCTTACCGATGAGGGAACCCCCTTCGACTGAGGAAGGCGGCGACATGACCGACCCCAAGGCCATCCAGCCGAGCGAGCTCGACCAGCTCCCGGACCGCGACCCCGAGGAGACCGCCGAGTGGCAGGCCTCCCTGGACGCCGTCACCAAGGCGGCCGGGCCGCACCGTGCCGCGTACCTGATGCGCCGCACTCTGGAGCGCGCCGAGGGAGCCGGCATCACGCTGCCGAAGCTCCTCGAGACCGACCACGTCAACACCATCCCCACCTCCGCCGAGCCCGCCGTGGACGGCGACGAGGCGATGGAGCAGCGGATCACCGCCTGGAACCGCTGGAACGCGGCCGCCATGGTGACCCGCGGCAGCAAGTACGGCGTCGGCGGCCACATCGCCACGTTCGCCTCCGCGGCCTGGCTGTACGAGACGGGCTTCAACCACTTCTTCCGCGGCAAGGAGGGCGACGGCTCGGGCGACCAGCTCTACATCCAGGGCCACGCCTCCCCGGGCATCTACGCCCGTGCCTTCCTCGACGGACGGATCGGCGAGGAGCAGCTCGACAACTTCCGCCGTGAGGCGGGCGGCAACGGACTGCCGTCGTACCCGCACCCGCGCCGGCTGCCCTGGCTGTGGGAGTTCCCCACCGTGTCGATGGGCCTGGGGCCGATCTCCGCGATCTACCAGGCGCGCTTCAACCGCTATCTGACCAGCCGCGGTATCAAGGACGTCTCCGACTCGCACGTCTGGGCGTTCCTCGGTGACGGCGAGATGGACGAGCCCGAGTCGACGACCGCGCTCACCCTCGCCTCCCGCGAGCAGCTCGACAACCTGACCTTCGTCATCAACTGCAACCTGCAGCGCCTCGACGGACCGGTCCGCGCCAACTTCAAGATCGTGCAGGAGCTGGAGGCCCAGTTCCGCGGCGCCGGCTGGAACGTCATCAAGACGCTCTGGGGCACGGCGTGGGACGAGCTGTTCCGGCTCGACACCACCGGCGCCCTCGTCCGCCGGCTCCGCGAGGTACCGGACGCGCAGGTGCAGACGTACCAGACGCGCGACGCCGCATACATCCGCGAGGACTTCTTCGGCAAGGACCCGGCGCTCGCCGAGATGGCGAAGCTGCTGAGCGACGACAAGATCCTCGAGTGCTTCCACCTCTCCCGCGGCGGCCACGAGTCCCGCAAGGTGTACGCCGCGTACAAGGCCGCGCTCGCCCACAAGGGCGCGCCGACCGTGATCCTGGCGCAGACCGTGAAGGGCCACACCCTCGGTGAGGGCTTCGCCTCGAAGAACGCCAACCACCAGATGAAGAAGCTGACGGTGGACGAGTTCAAGGCGATGCGCGACCGGCTGGAACTGCCGATCCCGGACTCCCGGTTCGTCGACGGGGTGGTCCCCTACGGCCACCCGGGCGCCGACTCCCCCGAGGTCCGCTACCTCCAGGAGCGCCGCGCGGCTCTCGGCGGTCCGGCCCCGGCCCGCCGCGTCCACCCGGTCGCTCCGCTGCCGCAGCCCGCCGACAAGGCGTTCGCCGCCTTCGACAAGGGCTCCGGTTCGCAGAACGTGGCCACCACCATGGCCTTCGTCCGCCTGGTCAAGGACCTGGTCCGCGACAAGGAGACCGGCAGGCGCTGGGTGCCGATCGTCCCCGACGAGGCGCGCACCTTCGGCATGGAGAGCCTCTTCCCGTCCCTCGGCATCTACTCGCCGATGGGCCAGACGTACGAGCCGGTCGACCGCGACCAGCTGATGTACTACAAGGAAGCCAAGAACGGCCAGATCTTCAACGAGGGGATCACCGAGGCCGGCGCCATGGCCGAGTTCATCGCCGCCTCGACGTCGTACGCGACGCACGGCGAGACGATGATCCCGTTCTACATCTACTACTCGATGTTCGGCTGGCAGCGCACCGGCGACCAGATGTGGCAGCTCGGCGACCAGCTCGGCCGCGGCTTCCTGGTCGGCGCCACCGCGGGCCGCACCACGCTGACCGGCGAGGGCCTCCAGCACGCCGACGGCCACTCCCCGGTCATCGCGGCGACCAACCCGGCGGCCCTGACGTACGACCCGGCGTTCGCGTACGAGATCGGTGTCATCGTCAAGGAGGGTCTGCGCCGGATGTTCGGCGAGGGCAAGCCGGACGAGGACCAGAACGTCTTCTACTACCTGACGGTCTACAACGAGCCGCTCCCGCAGCCCGCCAAGCCGCAGACGGCCGGCATCGACGAGGGCATCGTCAAGGGGCTGTACCGCTTCAACACGGCGGAGTCCGCGGGCCTGACCCCCGTCGCGAACGCACCGCGCATCCAGCTGCTCGGCTCCGGTACGGCGATCCACTGGGCGCTGAAGGCGCAGCAGCTGCTCGCAGAGGAGTGGGGTGTGGCCGCCGACGTGTGGTCGGCGACCTCGTGGACCGAGCTGCGCCGGGACGCCATGGAGGCGGACGAGGCGCTGCTGCGGGGCGAGGACCGGGTGCCGTTCGTGCGGCGGGCGCTGCACGGTGCGGAGGGCCCGGTGCTGGCGGTCTCCGACTACATGCGTCAGGTCCCGGACCAGATCGCGCAGTGGGTCGAGCAGGACTACACGTCGCTGGGAGCCGACGGCTTCGGTCTGTCGGACACCCGTGACGCGGCCCGCCGCCACTTCGGTGTCGACGCCGAGTCCATCGTCGTCGCGGCCCTGGCCCAGCTCGCCCGGCGCGGCGAGGTCAAGGCCACGGACGTGAAGGAAGCGCGCGAGAAGTACGGCCTGTAAGGCCCGCTCACTCGGCAAGAGACCCCCGCCCCGTCCGGCGGGGGTCTCTTGCATGATGGGGCGCATGCGTGCTGCCCGGCTGATCAGAATGGTGCTGCTGCTGCAGTCCCGGCCCTCGATGACCGCCGCCGAGCTGGCGCGGGAGCTGGAGGTGTCGGAGCGCACGGTCACCCGGGACGCGCAGGCGCTGTCGGAGGCCGGGGTGCCGGTGTACGCGGACCGGGGGCGGATCGGCGGCTACCGGCTGGTCGGCGGCTACCGGACGCGGCTGACCGGGCTGGCCCGCAGTGAGGCGGAGGCGCTGTTTCTGTCCGGGGTGCCGGGGGCGCTGCGCGAGATGGGGCTGGAGGACGCGGCCTCGGCGGCCCGGCTGAAGGTGTCGGCCGCCCTGCTGCCCTCCCTCCGGGACGCCTCCCGCACGGCGGCGCAGCGGTTCCATCTGGACGCCCCGAACTGGTTCCACGAGCCGGCGACGCCCGTACTGCTGCCGGCGGTCGCGGAGGCGGTGTGGGACGACCGGCGGATCACCGCCCGGTACCGGCGCGGCGAGGACGAGGTGGAGCGGGAGCTGGAGCCGTATGGGCTCGTGCTCAAGGCGGGTGCCTGGTATCTGTGCGCGCGGGTGGCTGGGGGCGGGGCCTTCCGGGTGTACCGGATCGATCGGTTCACCGCGGTGGAGGCGGGCGAGGGGCGCTTCGAGCGCGCGGAGTCGTTCGATCTTCCGGCGTTCTGGGAGGAGCGGGCGGAGGAGTTCGCGCGGTCGATTCTGCGGGCGGAGGTGGTGGTGCGGCTGTCGTCGGAGGGGGTGCGCCGGTTGCCGCACGTCGTGGATGCGCTGTCCGCGCGGGAGGCGTTGGCGCGGGCGGGTGCGCCGGACTGCGGCGGGTGGGTGACGGTGACGTTGCCGGTGGAGTCGTTGGAGGTCGCCCATGGGCAGCTGACAGCGTTGGGGGCGGAGGTGGAGGTGCTGGCGCCTGCGGAGTTGCGGGAGCGGTTCGTGCGGGACGCTGCGCGGCTGGCGGAGATGTACGGGGCGTAGGCCCGGGTTTTTCGCCCCCGCCGCCCCTTCCCGTCCCGAACCTGGGGGCTTCGCCCCCAGGCCCCCTTTGCACAGTTCCCCGCGCCCCTTGTGCACTGCGGGTGCGTCCAGAGGGCTTAGGCCCGATGCTTGACCCGTGATGGACGAGACGGAGTTCTGGGAACTGGTGGACGCCGCCCGGGAGGACGCCGAGGGTGATCCGGAGGAGCAGGCGGATCTGCTCGTGGAGCGGCTGGTACGGCTGGACCCGGAGGCCGTGCTGGACTTCGCCCGTCACTTCGAGTCCCGCTACCACCGCGCCTACCGCTGGGACCTGTGGGGCGCCGCGTGGGTGCTGCTGGGCGGGGCGAGCGACGACGCCTTCGACTACTTCCGGTGCTGGCTGATCGGCCAGGGCCGGGAGGTGTTCGAGGGCGCTCTGCACGATCCGGACGCGCTCGCCGACCTGCTGGACGACTTCGACGAGGAGTTCGACGGCGACGGCGAGGAGCTGGGTTACGCGGCGGACGAGGCGTACGAGCAGCTCACCGGGACGGTGGCACCCGATCTCCAGCTGCCTCCGGCTCCGGCGGAGCCGGAGGGCACACCGCTCGACTTCGAGAACAAGGCGCTGCTCGCGGAGCGCTATCCGCGGCTCTGGGAACGGTTCGGGTACTGAGCCGCGGACGGCGCGCGCAGCGCGGTTCACAGACGCCGGTGCGGGCTCGGGGTGTGACGCAGGGGTGCGGCGTTGGCCTGCATGAGGGCGGAGGCGGTGTGGCACGCCGGGCCGAGGACTACGGCGGCGGCGGCGCACAGCGCCGCCCAGGGGCGGCGCAGGGCGTCCCCCCAGCTGGTACTTCGGTCAAGGGTGTCGCTCATGGGTCTGCTCTTCGTTCTGTGTGGGGTTCTGTTTCAGGGCGGGCTGTAGGTGGTCGCGGATGTCCTTCCGAGTGGCCTGTTGTGCGGTCTCGCGGCCCTGGATGCGGGCGGCGAGGGTCCTGATGTCCGGGAGGCGGGCCTGGAGGGCGGCGCCCGGGCAGCTGGTCATGTAGCCGTCGCTGTGTCCGGCGATCGTGTGCAGCGTGGCGGTGGTGCCGGCGGCGTAGCGGCTGGCGCCGTTGCTGGAGACCAACTGCACCTCGCCGAGCGGGTCGGTGCCGGATGTGCCGAGCTTCCAGGCGGACAGGGCGGCGATCGACCGCAGCATCTCCTCGGGCACGTGCACTCCCTCGGTGAAGGTGCCGAGGGCGGCGATGCCGGTGCTGCGGTGATTGAAGCCCTGGGTGTGGGCGCCGGTGACGGGCAGGTCGGTGCCTCCGGCGCGGCCCTCGTAGATGATGCCGCAGCGGTCGACGACGAAGTTGTAGCCGAGGTCGTCCCAGGCGCGGCCGACGGTCTGGCCCTCGTACAGGGTCTTGATGATGCCGGGCGCGTCCGCGCAGTCGTAGTCGTTGGGCGAGTCGGTGTGGTGGATGAACACGGCGACGACCGTGTCGTCGTAGCGCGGCGGCGGCTGCTCGCGGGCGCCGTCGCCGAGCCAGGCCGAGCGGGGCAGGATCGGCGGCCGGGGGGCCTGGAAGGCGGGGGCCGTCCGGGCGGCGGCGGAGGCGGCGCCGGCGGACCCGGCGGCCCGTTCGACGCCGTACGCGCACAGGACCAGGGCGACGGCGGCGGCCACGCCCGGCACACAGCCGAGCGCGGCCTTGGCGGCTGCGGGCAGACCTCGCTCCGCGCCGGGTATCCGCGGGGAGCGGCGTCTCCGCGCTCCGCGCTGTCGTCTGGGGACACGCATGATGTCACTGTGGGGCCGATCGGCGTGGTCCGCGATCTGTGGTGTGCCACACGGTGGAACCATCGTCCTGGTCCGTGACGTTTCCCCAGTGCGCGCGTGTCCGCCGCCTTCCGGCCGCCGGACCGCGCGCGGCTGATCAACGGGCCCCTCCGCCCCGTATTGATGGGTCCGGTGGTCCCGAGAGAAAGGCGGCATGCGTGGACCTGCTCGACATCCTGCTGTTGCTGGTCGTCCTGGCCTACGCGGCGTCCGGTTACCGGCGCGGGCTGCTGGCCGGCTGTGTCTCACTGGCCGGTTTTGTGGGCGGTGCGGTCGTCGGCGTGTGGATCCTGCCGTGGATCATGGACCTGGTGACGCCGGGGACCACCCGGGCGACGGTGACGGCGGTGTTCACGGTGCTGCTGCCGGCGGTGGTGGGCCATGAGCTGGCGGGGCGGCTGGCGCTCAGGCTGCGGCGGGAGCTGGACCGGGGGCCGCTGAGGGTGGCGGACGGGGTCGGCGGGGCGGTGGCCAACTCGGTTGCGGTGCTGATCGTGGCGTGGGTGGCGGCGAGCGTGCTGGGCGTGTCCTCATCCCCGCTGGTCACGTCGGCGATCCGGGACTCGCGGCTGCTGGGCGCGGTGCAGGACACGATGCCGGACACCACCCCGGGCTGGTTCTCGGGGGCCACCTCGGCGCTCACGGAGGCGGGTTTCCCGCAGGTGTTCAACCCGTTCGAGAACGAGTCGACGGCCGAGGTCGCCGCGCCCACCGGCGACAGCGTCACCGCGGCGGCCACCCGCGCCGCGCAGCGGGGCACGGTGAAGGTGGAGGGCATCGCCGGCACCCAGGGCCGCGAGGGCAGCGGCTTCGTGTACGCGCGGGAGCATGTCATGACCAACGCCCACGTGGTGGCCGGCATCGACGAGCCGACCGTGCGCGTGGGCGGGGTCGGGCGGACGTACGAGGCACGGGTGGTGCTCTTCGACCCGCGCAAGGACGTGGCCGTGCTGTATGTGCCGGATCTGCGGGCGCCGGTGCTGAAGTTCGACGACGACGCCGACCGCGGCGATTCCGCGGTGGTCGCGGGCTACCCGCAGGACGGCGACCTGAACCTGCAGGCGGCTACGGTCGCCAACCGGGTGCAGGCGCGCGGGCAGAACATCTACAACGACGCCACGGTCACCCGGGAGATCTACTCCATCCGCTCCACCGTCCGCCCCGGCAACTCCGGCGGCCCGCTGCTGACCACCGGCGGCCGGGTGTACGGCATGGTGTTCGCGCGCTCCACCTCGGACGCCGAGACCGGCTACGTCCTGACGGCCGACGAGGTGGCGGACGACGCGAAGCGCGCGGCGGACGCGACGGCACCGGTGGACACGGGCCCGCTGGTGACCTCCTGACGCGGCGCGGCTTTCACGCCGCCCGGGCCGTAGACACCGGATCCGCCGAGTGCAGCGGCCGGTTCACCCCCAGGTCGGCCAGCAGCGCAGCCGCGGCCCGCCGGGCCGACCGCAGGGCGCCCTCGACCGTCCCCGCACACGTACAGCGACCGGTGGACACGGGCCCGCTGGTGACCTCCTGAGGTGGCCCTCACGCCGCCCGGGCGGTCGGCACCGGATCCGCCGTGTGCAGCGGCCGGTTCACCCCCAGGTCGGCCAGCAACGCGTCCGTGGCCCGCTGAGCCGACCGCAGGGCGCCCTCGACCGTCCCGGTGTCCCGGTGGTCCCCGCACACATACAGCCCGGCCAGCAGCCGCACCGGCCGCCGCAGGTCGAGCGGCGGGCGCATCGCGGGCACCGCCTCGGCGGTGTGGCGCACGGCCAGCGTCTCCCAGCGCGCCGTCGACACCCCGTACAGCCGCGCCAGGTGCATTCGTACGGCCGTGTCGGTCCCCGGCGCCGGGGGGCCCAGCACCGTGGAGGTCACCAGGGTGCGGCCGGCCGGTGCCCGGGACGGGTCGACCCGGCTCACGACGGCCGTGTAGGCGACCGGCCCGCCCCGGTCGGCGTCCAGCAGCAGCGACGCACCGGTGCCGGGCGGCTCGTCGGTGGTGTGGTGCACCACGGTCACCGGGTGGAAGTCCGGTACCCGCAACCCCGGCAGCAGTTCGGCCGCCGCCCGCGCACCGGTGGCGATCAGCACCGCGCTGCACCGGAACTCCCCGTGTTCGGCGGTCGTCACCGACGTCGTCGACACGGACGTGACCCGCACCCCCGTGTGCACCGAGCCGGGCGGCAGCATCCGCGCCAGCTGCTGCGGCAACGCCTCCGCGCCGCCCTCCGGCAGACACAGCCGCCCGCTCGCGAACGCGTGCAGCGCCAGATCCGCGCACCGGCTGGACGTGGTGAGATTCGGGTCGCACAGCAGGGCGGCGAGGAGCGGGCGCAGAAAGCCGTCGATGGTGCGGGCGGGCAGGCCCCGGGCCGCCAGCGCCTCGGCAGCGGGCAGCTCGGGCCGGGCCAGCAGCCGTTCGACGGGCGTGCCCGCGAGCCGGGCGAGCGCGGCCCCCAGCCGAGCCTGGTCCATCGCCGTGCCCAGCGGGGCGCCGCTGCGGCTGCGGGGCACGGACCCCGCCCGGGGGGCGCTCGCAAGGGCGCGTACCGCATGGAGTGCGCTCCTGGTGCCGCAGGCCCTCGTCCCCGCCTGGACACCCGCACGATGGTGGCGTCCGTCGCTGTGCAGCAGAACCCCGGGCTCGAAGGGCAGCAGCGCCGGCCCTTCCCGTCCCGGCCGAAGTTCAGGATGCGCCGTGGACAGCAACCGCCCGATCCTGTCGAGCCGGAAGCCGTCGACCTTCTCGGTCGCCATACGACCGCCCACCTCGTGGGCTGTCTCCAGGACGACGGTGGTGACTCCTGCGCTGGTCAGTCGTCGCGCCGCGGAGAGTCCGGCGATCCCGGCTCCCACCACGACGACGTCCGCCTGGTACGTGGGGTCGAGCACGTGCCCCTCCTCGAGGTTGCGCGGGCGCTGGAGACGTCATGCCCTCAGCAGGCCCCAGGGATACCCGAGTTCTGGACGAGGTTAGGACCGTGATCGGTCACCGGGTCAGTCGCGCATGGGCAGTGCACAGGCGCACGACGGTCGCACACACACGCCATAGGGTCACAGTGCCGCCCGCACCGCCCCCTCGATCCGGGGGAACGCGAACCGGAAGCCCGACTCCAGCAGCCGCGTCGGCAGCACCCGGGCGCTCCCGAGCACCTCCCCGGCCATCTCACCGAGGACCGCGCGCAGCACCGGCGCGGGCACCGCGAACACCGCCGGCCGGCGCAGCACCCGGGCCATCACCGCGGTGATCTCACGGTTGGTGACCGGATGCGGGGACGTCAGGTTGAACGGACCGGACAGCCCCTCGTGGTCGAGAAGATGACGCAGGGCCGCCACCTCATCGTGCAGGGCGATGAACGACCAGTACTGGGCCCCGTCGCCCAACCGCCCACCGAGCCCCGCCCGAAAAACCGGAAACAGTCGGCCCCACGCCCCACCCCCGCGCGCCACCACCAGCCCGGTCCGCGCGAACACCGTCCGCACCCCCGCCCCCAGCGCGGCCTGCTCCCACTCCACGCACAGTTCCGGCAGGAAACCCGTACCGGGTCGGGCGCTCTCGTCGACCGGCCGGTGACCGGTCTCGCCGTAGTAGCCGATCGCGCTGCCGTTCAGGAACACCCGTGGCCGCACGTCCCCGGGCAGCCCGGCGATGGCCTCGGCGAGTGCCGCGGTGCCCCGCACCCGTCCGGCGCGGATCCGCTCCTTGTACGCCTCCGTCCAGCGCCGGTCGCCGATGCCGGCACCCGCAAGGTTCACCACGGCGTCGCACCCCGCGAGCCCTTCGGCGTCGACGAACCCCCGCTCCGGATCCCACCGGACCTCGTCCGGCCCCTCGGGCGCCCGCCGTACCAGCCGCACCACCGTGTGCCCGTCCGCCGCAAGGGACCGGGCCAGGGCCCCGCCGATGAGCCCGGACGCCCCGGCCACCGCGATTCGCGCTCGTTCCATGGCGTCCATCCTGCCCCTCAACACCCATAAATCACGGAAGTGCCGGGGCATTCCGGTCGTACAGTGGCCCCCATGCCCGAGCCCCACATACGCATCGCCCGCCCCGACGACGAGGGCGAACTGGCCCGCATCGACCATGAGACCTGGTCCCCCGTACACGCCGTAACCCCGCCGCCCCAGCCCCCGTACGACTCATTCTTCAGCGAACACTCCGGCCCCGGAGACCACAGGGTCGCCGAGCACCGCGGACGGCTCGTGGGCTACATCCGCCTCGGCCACCCCACCGCACTAGCCTCCAACGCGCACGTACGGCAGATCCGCGGCCTCGCCGTAGTCGCGGAGGCACGCGGCCTCGGCGTAGGCCGCGCCCTGGTACAGGCCGCCGTCGCGGAGGCCAGAAACCGCGGCGCCCGCCGAATCACCCTGCGCGTACTCGGCCACAACACCGCCGCCCGCAAGCTCTACGAGTCCGAGGGATTCATAGTCGAAGGCATCCAGCCGGGCGAGTTCTACCTGGACGGCGCCTACGTCGACGACATCATGATGGGCCGCCCCCTGATCTGACGGCGCACACGCGACGGATCCGAGCAGCCCGCCCACGGCGAGGAGGGGACGGGGCGGGGGTGCCCGCCCGCAGCGACTGGCGCGTCCGCACCCTCACCCCCACCGACAAGCCCAATCGCGCCAGTCCGAGGACGGACACCCCCGACCCGGCCCAGCACCACTCACCATCCGTGGGCGCTACGCGCACCCCCACCGACGGGAAAGAGGCGCCGCAGGCATACAACGCGCACCCCCTCACACATAGGCCGCAGTCCTGTCCCGATACGTACGCACGGGAGCCGCATCCCGGTATGGCTCCAGTTTCCGCTCGAAGTCACGGACGTACTCCACCGCCCGCACGGACCGCATCTCGGCCGCCTGCGCCGCCGCCTCCGCCGCCAGCTGGCAGGCCTGGTCGAGCTCGCCAAGCCCCAGCCGGGCCGTGGCCAGCACCACCCGGCAGAAGAGCCGGCTGCGCGCATACCCCGGCGCCCGCAGTTGCAGCGAACGCTCCGCATGCTGCGCGGCGGCCCGGTACTGCTGCAGATCCCGGTGACAGTGCCCGAACTCGTCCGCGAGCTGCGCCTCGTCGAAGAAGCGCGCCCAGTACGGCACGTCGTCCCCGACCCGCGCCCCCTCCAGCGCACGTTCCGCGCGCACCAGCGAGGCCGTGCACGCCCGCACCTCCCCCAGCACCGCGTGCCCCCGCGCCTCCGCGGCGTGCAGCAGCGCCTGCACAGCGGGCGGCGCGGAACCCCCCGCCCCCTGCTGGGCGACCCGGGCGAGCTGCACCGCCTCCCGCCCGTGCCCGAGGTAGACGGCCTGCCGGCTCATGGTGACCAGGACATACGCACCGTAGGCCCGGTCCCCCGCCGCCTGCGCGAGCCGCAGCGCCTGCACGAAGTAGCGCTGCGCGAGCCCGTGCGCGGCGATGTCGTACGACGTCCACCCGGCCAGCCGGGTCAGATCCGCTGCGGCGGCGAACAGCCGGCGCCCGGTCTGCTCGCCGTAGGTGCCCCGCAGCATGGGCTCGCACTCGTGCTCCAGGTACCGCACCAGGGCCTGGCGGGCGTGCCCGCCCCCGTACGCGTCGTCGAGGGTGCGGAACAGCTCTCCCACCGACCGCAGCGCGGCGATGTCACCGCCGCTGACCCGGTGTCCGGGCCCCCGTTCCGCCGCACCGCCCCGACGGGCGGCGAGCGCGGACGGCGGCACGACCGCCCGGGCCGCAGTCCGCCCCTGCGCGGGCACCCGCACCGGCGGCGCCTCCGCACGGGCCACCTTGTCGTCGGCCCGCCCGATCAGCCAGTCCCGGCTCGGCACCACCAGCCCCGCCGACGTGAAGGCGATCTTGCGCAGCTCCGCATGGCTGCCGGAGTCCTTGCGCCACAGCCCGCTGACGATGTCGACGGCCTCTTCCGGTGTGGCCGCGAACTCCAGTCCCGCGTAGACGGGAGCGCAGGCGTCCAGCCCCAGGTCCTGGGCGGTCAGGCGGCGCCCGAGACGCCGGGTGAAGACCTCGGCGATCAGCGCCGGCGTCGTCCCCCTCGGCTGCTGGCCACGCAGCCAGCGTGTCACGGATGTCTTGTCGTATCTCAGGTCGAGCCCGTGTTCGAGACCGAGTTGGTCCACGCGACGGGCGAGTCCCGCGTTGGAGAACCCCGCTTCTGCGATGAGCGCGGCGAGCTGTCGGTTGGGGGTGCGCTGCGCGGGTCGTTCCGTCATCTGCGGTGCGGTCTCCTGCCTTCCGGCTAATGGTGTGCCCGGATTGCCTGTGAGCAGCCCTTATGGCGTCATGGGACGGCGCGAATGTAGCGGAGAGTAAACACCCCATCGTAAAGATCGCCCCCCATTCATCCGATCGTGTGAGAATCCCCCGAAAGCTGACGAAGGCGGCCCACCCACAGAACCACCCACCACAGAACCGCCCACCGACCCACCACAGAACCGCCCCCCGACCACCACCCCCTCGAACGGTCGTACAGTGGCGTGGGCGCCTTCCGCGCCCGACGACCTTCCAGGGAGGCGCTTGCGGTGAGTGAGTTGCGGTTCATCCGGATGGGCTTCGGAGCCGAGGCCGTCGACTATCAGACAGCCTGGGACGAGCAACGCCGGGTGCACGCGGCACGGTTCGCCGACGAGGTGCCCGACACCGTGATCCTCCTGGAGCACCCCCCGGTCTACACCGCAGGCCGCCGCACCGAGGCAAGCGAGCGCCCCCTCGACGGCACCCCGGTCATCGACGTGGACCGCGGCGGCAAGATCACCTGGCACGGCCCCGGCCAGCTGGTGGGCTACCCCATCCAGAAGCTGCCCCGCCCGGTGGACGTGGTCGCGCACGTCCGCCGCCTGGAGGAGGCCCTGATCCGCACCTGCGCGGAGTTCGGCCTGGAGACCACCCGGGTCGAGGGCCGCAGCGGCGTCTGGGTCCTCGGCGACCCGGTCGAGCAGCGCCCCGCACTCGGCGGCCTCGCCCTCGACTTCGACCCCCGGCTGCACGACGACGAGTTCGACCCCCGCCTCAACGGCCCGGAGTACGCACCCTCCAACGCCGGCCAGCGCCGCGAGGACCGCAAGATCGCGGCGATCGGCATCCGCGTGGCCAAGGGCGTCACGATGCACGGCTTCGCGCTGAACGTGAACCCCGACAACAAGTGGTTCGACAGGATCATCCCGTGCGGAATCCGGGACGCGGGTGTCGCCTCCCTCGCGGCCGAACTGGGCCGCGACATCACCATCGAGGACGTGCTCCCCGTCGTAGAGCGCCACCTCCGCGACATCCTGGAGAACGCCGAACTCAAGCCACGGGAAATCGAGAGAACCCCGGCATAAAAGCCGCCCGTCCGGCGTTGCACGCCACGACGTAACAGGCCCCGACGGTAACGGGGGCCGGCTGCCCTCAGCAGGCCGACACCCTCGCCGGGCATTCACATCAACGGCGTACGCTTGAGCACGCCGAAGAATCAATCGCTAGGGAGCCGGTCGTGTCCGCAGTCGCACCCGACGGACGCAAGATGCTGCGCCTGGAGGTCCGCAACAGCCAGACCCCCATCGAGCGCAAGCCCGAGTGGATCAAGACCCGGGCGAAAATGGGCCCCGAATACTCCAAGATGCAGAACCTCGTCAAGAGCGAGGGACTGCACACGGTCTGCCAGGAAGCCGGCTGTCCGAACATCTACGAGTGCTGGGAGGACCGCGAGGCCACCTTCCTCATCGGCGGCGACCAGTGCACCCGGCGCTGCGACTTCTGCCAGATCGACACCGGCAAGCCGGAGGCGCTCGACCGTGACGAGCCGCGCCGCGTGGGCGAGTCCGTGGTCACCATGGACCTGAACTACGCCACCATCACCGGCGTCGCCCGCGACGACCTGGAGGACGGCGGCGCCTGGCTCTACGCGGAGACCGTGCGCCAGATCCACGCGCAGACGGCGGACCGCGCCGAGGGCCGCACCAAGGTCGAGCTGCTGGCCCCGGACTTCAACGCGGTCCCGGAGCAGCTCGCGGAGGTCTTCTCCTCCCGCCCCGAGGTCTTCGCGCACAACGTCGAGACGGTCCCCCGGATCTTCAAGCGGATCCGCCCCGGCTTCCGCTACGACCGCTCGCTGAAGGTGATCACCGAGGCCCGCGACTACGGCCTGGTCACCAAGTCCAACCTGATCCTCGGCATGGGCGAGACCCGCGAGGAGGTCAGCGAGGCGCTGCGGCAGCTGCACGACGCCGGCTGCGAGCTGGTCACCATCACCCAGTATCTGCGGCCCTCCGTGCGCCACCACCCCGTGGAGCGCTGGGTGAAGCCGCACGAGTTCGTGGAGCTGAAGGAGGAGGCCGAGCAGATCGGCTTCTCCGGGGTCATGTCCGGCCCGCTGGTCCGCTCCTCCTACCGCGCCGGCCGGCTCTACCGGATGGCCATCGAGAAGCGAGGCGCGTACGTCGCCTCCCAGGCGGTCTGAGCGCGGCCGACGAAGAGCCGTCGCGGGGCATCCCGGGGCACTACCCCCGCTCCCCCGCCGACAGGCTGTGAATTCACGCACAAGGCCCTACCGGCCAGTAATGGCCGAGAGCACGCGGTCCCGACCGTCCTCGCAGATGAGGGCACAGGTCGGGACCGCGTGGGCGTTCCGGGCCCCGCACGGAGGCTTCATCCCTGTTTGACCGGCCGGTCACGCCCTGGTAACACCAGTCAGTGAGCCTGGAATCACAGCACGCAAACCCCCTACCCGTCGGCATCGAGGGAGACCTCCACCATGCAGGCCGCGCCTGTCCGCGCCACCGCCATCCCGTCCTTCACCACCGCGTTGCGCGCCGTCGAGTCGCTGCTGATGAGCGGCGGCCAGCGCACCGCCCGGCGCAACGCCTGGACCTCCGTCCTCGAGGACCGCCGCCGTGCCAAGGACCGGATCGAGACCCAGCGCGTCCTCGACCGCACCGTGAAGACCCGCCCCTGACGCGTCCACCGAACCCGGCCACCCGGGCACTGCCGTCGAGGGCACTACGGGGGGACACGTAGACTTCATGGCATGGCGAGGAAGGAAACCGCAGCGGACGCTGCGAACCCCGGGCGACTGAAGCAGATCGCCCTGACCTACAAGATGACCCGCAGGGCCGACAAGAAGATCGGTCTTGTACTCGCGGCTGTCGGAATCGTCACCTTCGGTGTCTTCCTCGCGATCGGCTTCTTGATCGGGCACCCCATCTATCTCGGCATCCTGGGCCTTGTGCTCGCCTTCCTCGCGACGGCGATCGTGTTCGGGCGCCGGGCCGAGCGAGCGGCCTTCGGGCAGATGGAGGGACAGCCGGGCGCCGCCGCGGCCGTGCTCGACAACATCGGCCGGGGCTGGACGACGACCCCGGCGGTGGCGATGAACCGCAACCAGGACGTGGTGCACCGGGCGGTCGGCAAGGCCGGCATCGTGCTGGTCGCCGAGGGTAACCCGAACCGGGTGAAGAGCCTGCTGGCCGCCGAGAAGAAGAAGATGAACCGCATCGTCGCGGACGTCCCGGTGCACGATCTGATCGTGGGCACGGGCGAGGGCCAGGTCGAGCTGAAGAAGCTACGCACGACCATGCTCAAGCTTCCGCGTGTGCTCACCGGCCCGCAGGTCACCGCGACCAACGACCGGCTGCGCGCCCTGGGCGACCTGATGAGCAACATGCCGCTGCCGAAGGGCCCGATGCCCAAGGGCATGAAGCTGCCGAAGGGCGGACCGCGCGGCCGCTGAGACGGCTCCCGTACGACGATGGGGGGCGCCGGAATTTCTTCCAATCGACGTGAACCTGTTCCGACGCCGGGTCCAGCCGCGTCCCGTCGTACGTGATGCAGAAGTCCGGATACCCCTCCAGATGGAGCTCTAAGGC